>JBBQNC010000016.1:0-29321 GCA_038329555.1 Thermoanaerobaculia bacterium | reverse complement strand
CGAGATGGGATCGCTCGAGAAGCTCCTCGGGGTCGTGTCGCATCCGAACGTCGCCTACGTGCTCTTTCTCGCCGGCCTCGTGGGGCTCTACTTCGAGCTGTCGAGCCCGGGGGCCATCCTGCCCGGGATCGTCGGCGGGATCTCTCTTCTGCTGGCGTTGTACGCTTTCTCGGTGCTTCCGGTCAGTCTGGCGGGCGTTGCCCTCCTCCTGTTCGGAATTCTTCTCTTCGTCGCCGAAGTGAAGGTGGCGAGCCACGGCCTCCTCGCGGTCGGCGGGGCCGTCGCGCTGGTCGCGGGCTCCCTGCTTCTCTTCTCGGGCCGCGGGGACGCCGCCGGCTACCGCGTCGACCTGTCGATCGTGATTCCGGGGATCGCGGTCACGCTCGCGGCGATCGCTTTCCTGTCGTGGCGGACCCTTCGGCTCCAGCGCATGCCGGTCCGGACGGGCCGCGAGGGTCTCGTGGGCGAAACCGCCCGCGTCGTCCGCGGGCTGTCCGCGGACGGAGGCGGCGGGACCGTCATGGTGCACGGCGAATACTGGGACGCGGCGGGCGCGCCCGGGGCGGTTCCGGGCGAGCTCGTCCGGGTCTCCCGGGTCGACGGATTCACCCTGCGCGTCGAACGGAGGAATTGATGGCTCAGGCTCTGTCCTTTCCGGGCCTCGTGGTGGCGGCGTTCGTGGCGCTGCTTCTCTTTTTCAAATGGATCAACGTGCTGAAGGAGTACGAGCGCGCGGTCACGTTCTGGCTGGGCCGCCTCGGCGAGCGGCCGAAGGGACCGGGCCTCGTCCTGATCTTCTGGCCTTTCGAGACGATGGTCCGGATGTCGCTCCGGACGATCGTTCACGACGTTCCCGCGCAGGACATCATCACGCGCGACAACGTCTCGGTGAAGGTGAACGCCGTCGTCTACTTCCGCGTCGTCGAGCCGGACAAGGCCGTCGTGCAGGTCGAGAACTATCTCTACGCCACCTCGCAGCTCGCCCAGACGACTCTGCGGAGCGTCCTCGGGGAGGCGATGCTCGACGAGCTTCTGTCTGAGCGCGAGAAGCTGAACGTCGCGCTCCAGAATGTCATCGACCAGCACACGCAGCCCTGGGGCATCAAGGTGTCGCTCGTCGAGGTCAAGCAGGTGGATCTGCCGCCGGAGATGCAGCGCGCGATGGCGCGGCAGGCCGAGGCCGAGCGGGAAAAGCGCGCCAAGATCATCCACGCCGAAGGGGAGTTCCAGGCGGCCGCCAAGCTCTCCGAGGCCGCCGAAGTGATCGGACGGCATCCGGCGACGCTCCAGCTCCGCTATCTGCAGACGCTGACGGAGATCGGGAACGAGAAGAACACGACGATCGTGTTCCCGTTGCCGATCGACCTGTTGACGGCCCTGCTGCCCAAGCGACCGTAGAGAAACGCCGCGGACTCAAGATTGTTACACTCCGGGCGTGGAAGAGCCCCGCTCGCATTACCAGCTCTCCTTCACGGCGCGGCAGGCGCTTCTGCTCTTCGTCGGCCTGCTCGGAGCTCTCGCCGTGGCCTATTTCTTCGGCCTCATGACCGGGCTCGCCGGGCGCGAGACCCCGAAGAGCGACGTCGCGGCGCTCGACACGACGCCGACCGCCGTTTCCGGGCCGCCTCTCGCGCCGACCGCTGACACCCTCGAAGTTCCGCGGGCGGTGCGGGGCATTTCCCCCCCGCGCGGCGCTTCCCGTACCACCCTCGCGGCTCCCTCGGGCGCGGGCGCCCCTCCGGTCGCTCCGCCGCCCGCGTCCCCGACGCCTTCGCTCCAGCTCTTCGAAGACGCTTCCTCCGGCGAGGCGTCGCGCCCGGCCCGGGCGACCGCAGAGGGCCCGGGCCACGCGCGGAAGCCGGAGCGCGCCGCCGAGACGGCGGCCGGCGCCTTCTGGGTCCAGGCGCTCTCCGCCAGCTCCGAGACCGAGGCGCGTTCCCGGCGGGACCGGCTCGCGGCGCACGGCTTCCCGTCCGCCGTGGTTCCGGGTCCGGGCCCTCACGGCCGCGTCTACCGGGTCCGGGTCGGCCCGTTCCGGACCCGTCCGGAGGCCGAGCACGCCGCCGCCCTTCTGAAGTCCCGCGAGAAGCTCGAGCCGTGGATCGTTCCGCCCGGCAAATGACGTCCACGGGGCCCTCGGAGCTCCCGGCGGCGCCCACGGAGCTTCCGGCGGGGCCCACGAGGGCGCCGGCGTGGATCCGGGAGAAGAGGATCCGCCTCTCGGAGCTTCACACGGTCAAGGGCGTCATGCGGCGTAACCGCCTGCACACGGTCTGCGAGGAAGCGCGCTGCCCCAACCGGGGCGAGTGCTTTTCGCGGGGGACCGCTACGTTTCTGCTCCTCGGGGAGGTGTGCACCCGCGCGTGCGGCTTCTGCGACATCGCGAACGGGAAGCCGGGGCCGCCCGATCCCCTCGAGCCGCACCGCGTGGCGGCGGCGGCACGGGAGATGGATTTGAAGTTCGTCGTGCTGACGTCGGTCGATCGGGACGATCTGCCCGACGGGGGCGCCTCGCATTTCGTGGAGACGATTCGCGCGCTGTGCCGCATCGAGCCGGCGCCAGGCGTCGAAGTCTTGACCCCCGACTTCCAGGGCCGCTTCGCGTCCCTGGCGGCCGTCGTCGAGGCGAGACCGGACGTGTTCAATCACAACGTCGAGACGGTGCCGCGTCTCTATTCGCGGGTCCGGCGCGGCGCCCGACTGGACCGGTCGACGGGCCTCCTCGCGGCGGCGAAGATTCTCGATCCGTCTCTGACGACAAAGTCGGGGTTGATGCTCGGTCTCGGGGAGCGCGACGACGAGGTCCGCGCTCTCCTCGAGGAGCTTCGCGTCGCGCACGTGGATATCGTGACGATCGGCCAGTATCTGCGCCCCTCGAGGGAGAACCTGCCCGTCGAAGAGTACGTCGCGCCCGAGGTCTTCGAGGCGCACCGTGCGTTCGGGGAGAGCCTCGGGTTCCGGCACGTCTTCGCGGGTCCCTTCGTGCGGTCGTCGTACCGCGCGGAGGAGGCGCTTCTCGCCTCCGCGCCGCCGGCGCGCGTCGCGCCGTAGAGCTGTCGAGCGATCGAGACTCCGATCCGCCGAAACCGCCGTACCGCAGCGTCCCCCATGAACGCCCGACGCTGGGTGACGCCCGCGGCCGGCGTGATCTCCGGTCTTCTCTTCGCGCTCGCGTTTCCTCCGCACAACGCCGCGGTGCTCGTGCCCCTCGCGCTGATCCCGTGGATCGTCGCGCTCGCGCGCGAGGGAAGCCCCGTTCGCGCCCTCTTCTCCGGAGCCCTGTTCGGCGTGACCTTCTGGTGCGCCTCGATGCCGTGGATCGCCTACGTCGTGACCAACTACGGCGGCCAGTCGCCTCTGATGGGCGCGGTCTGCGTCGTGATCCTCGCGGCGATCCTCGCCGAGTGGACCGCGGTCGTCGGATGGGGGACTGCCGTGGCGGGTCCCCCCGGGTCGTGGAGGCGTCTGGCCGCGTTTCCCCTCCTCTGGATGGCGGCCGAGCACGCGCGATCGGTCGCCTACGGAGGCTTTCCGTGGAACCTGACCGCCTGGGCGCTCGCCCGCCGCCCGCTCTGGACGCAGACGGCGTCGGTGTGGGGCGCGTATGGCCTCGGGCTCGCAGCCGCAGCCGTCTCGGCCCTTCTCGCCGCATTCGTGATCTCCCGCCGGCCGCGCCCTCTCGCCGCCGCGGCACTCCTCGTCGTCGTCGTGGGCGCCGCCGGCGCGGCGCGTCTCTCCCGTCCCGAGGAAGCGGGAGACTCCCGGATCGTCGCCATCGTCCAGCCGAACCTGACGGAGGAGGACCGCCGCTCTCCCGAGCGCGCCGCGGCGTCCTACGAGTCGCTTCTCGCGCAGGGCGCCGCGGCGGCCGCGGGCCGGCCCGACCTGATCGCGTTCCCCGAGTCGGCGTTCCCGTTCTACTGGGAGAAAAGCGCCCGGCTGCGGGCCGACCTCCTCGCGATCGCGGGAGCGTGCGGCTGCCCGGTTCTTTTCAACGACGTCACGTTCGAGGACGAAGGCGCCGTCTCGAACGCGGCCCGGGTGGTGACGCCGGAGGGCCTCGCGGCGGGGACATACCGGAAGGTCCACCTGGTTCCCTTCGGCGAGTACGTGCCTCTGCCGAGGCTTTTCTTCTTCGCGCGGCGGATCTCGCAGGAGATCGGCGAGTTCACCGCCGCGCCGGAGCCGGTGCTGCTCCGCGCGGGCCGGTTCTCCCTCGGCGTCGGGGTCTGTTACGAGATCATCTATCCGCCCCTCGCCCGGCGGCAGGCCGCGGACGGGGCGATCCTGCTTGCGACGATCTGGAACGATTCCTGGTACGGCCGCGCCGGAGCGCAGGAGCAGCACTTCGCCGGAGCCGTTCTCCGTTCCGTCGAGAACGGCCGCTATCTGGTCCGGTCCGCGATCACCGGGATCTCCGGGGCCGCGGACTCTCGCGGGAGTATCTTCGCCGAGCTGCCGGCCAACGAGGCGGGGACCCTTCGCGTGCGGGTCCGTCTCCTGACCGCGACGACGGCGTGGACGCGGTGGGGTTACCGGCTTCCGTTTGCCGCCGACGGCGCCGCGCTCGCCATGCTAATCTTCGGGCTCGCGCGCGGCCGGCGCGGGCGGAGAGCCCGGGGCGGGTCGAAGGCCGGCGCGCTCCACGGAGAGAACTCATGACCCAACGCGACGACCTGATCTCCTCCCTCACGAACGCCTCGGAACGACTCCGGTCGCTCCGGGGCTATCTTTGATCTCGACGCCGCGCGGAGCGCGCTCGAGGCACTGAGAGAGAAGGCCGCCGCGGCCGACTTCTGGTCGCGGCCGGAGGAAGCGCAGGCCGTCCTGCGCGAGACGCGCGGTCACGAGCGCCGGATCAGCACCGCCCGGAAGCTCGACGAGCTGCGCGACGAGCTCGACACGTTCGCGGAGCTTCTCCGCGAGGGCGAAGAGGCCGACGCCGACGCCCGGGAGACCCTCCGACGCGGGACCGAGTTCGCGGACGAGCTCGAGCTATCCGTCAAGATGGGCGCGCCGGAGGACGAGGCGAACGCCTGGATGATGATCCACGCCGGCGCCGGCGGCACGGAGTCGCAGGACTGGGCGGAGATGCTCCTGCGCATGTACATGCGCTTCGCCGAACAGCGCGGCTGGAAGGCGGAGCTCATCGACCGGCAGGACGGCGACGAGGCGGGGTTGAAGAGCGCGACGCTGCACGTGGTCGGCGACCACGCGTACGGTTATCTGAAGGGTGAGATGGGCGTGCACCGGCTGGTTCGGATCTCCCCGTACGACTCCGCCCAGCGCCGCCACACGTCCTTCGCCTCGATCTACGTGTCACCCGAGATCGACGAGAACATCGAGATCGACATCGCCGACAAGGACCTCCGGATCGATACCTACCGGTCGAGCGGCGCCGGGGGCCAGCACGTCAACGTCACGGACTCCGCCGTCCGCCTGACCCATCTTCCGACGGGGATCGTCGTCACGTGCCAGAACGAGCGCAGCCAGGGGCGCAACCGCGAGATGGCCATGCGCGTCCTGCGCGCGAGGCTCTATCAGAAGGCGCTCGACGAGCGGCGCGCCGACGAGGAGAAGAAGGTCGGCGAGAAGAAGGCGATCGAGTGGGGCAGCCAGATCCGGTCCTACGTGCTGCATCCGTACCGCATGGTCAAGGATCACCGGACCGGCCACGAGACGGGGGATACCGACAAGGTCCTGGACGGGGGGATCACCCCGTTTATCGACGCGTACCTGAAATCCGCCGCCGAAGGATCCCGGACGCCGGCCGCTTCCTAGTGGAATCGGGCTAGTGGAATCGGGACCGGTCTCCCTGCCCGCCTCGGCGGTGCCGCTCTCGGGATGGATGGCGGACGTGCGCAACCGGCTCGCCCGATGGCCCCGCAGCCCGGCCGAGCCCCTCTCCGGCAACCGCCGCGCCGCGGTGCTGGTGCCCCTCTTCGTGCGCGACGGCGCCCTCTGGACGGTGTTCACGCTTCGGACGGACTCGGTCGAGCACCATCGCGGCCAGTACTCCTTTCCGGGCGGCGCCCATGAGCCGGAGGATGCCACCCTGTTCCACACGGCGCTGCGCGAGAGCCAGGAAGAGCTCGGGATCCGCCCGGAGGACGCGCTGCCGCTCGGGCGGCTGTCGCCCATCGTGACGGTGACCAACTTCTACGTCGAGCCGTTCGTCGCGGCGCTGCCGCAGCCCTACGTCTTCGTGCCCGAGGCCGCCGAGATCGCCGAGGTCGTCGAGATCCCGCTCGCGGCGCTGCTCGAGCCCGGCGCCCTCGAGAAGCGGACGCTGCCCGGCCGCGACGAGCCCGTGCTGTTCTACCGGTACGGGGACCACGTCATCTGGGGCGCGACGGGGCGGATCCTGGCGGAGCTCCTGGCCGCCCTGGCAGGATCCCCACCGCTCGAAGACCCGTGACCCCGCCGATGCGCGCGCGGATCCGCCGCGCTAATGTTCGTAGCTCCTCTCGCCGGCCTCGATGCGCACCGCGAGCCGGTTCTGCGCGGGCGGCAGCGGGCACGTTGCGAACGGGCTGAAGACGCACGGCGGGTTGTAGGCCTTGTTGAAGTCCACGACGGCCGGTGAGCCCGGGGACGGCGGTGTGACGTAGAGGAAGCGGCCACCGCCGTACGTCTCGCGCCCGTTCGTCTGGTCTCCGAAGATCACGAACCAGTCGCTCGTTCCCTCCTCGTCGACGACGTCGAGCCGGTACGACTTGCCCCCGATGTCGAACACGACCGCTCCCGGAGAGCTCTCCGACGTCGTCGCGCCCAGCACGTTCGGGACGGTGATCTTCCGCGGCGGCTCATATCTCTCGAAGCGCGCCTCGATCCGCCAGCGCGGATCGGCAGGCCAGCTGTCGATGCCGTGAAAGTCCCGCCGCGCCGCGCTCTCGGAGTCCTTGACGCGCACGCCGATCCGGCCTCCCCGCTCGATCAGGTAGAAGCGGACCGACCCCCTCTGGAGGACGGTCGGATCCCCGTGCGCGTCCGTCACGAGAGCCTGCGACGTGACGGCATGCCCGCCGCTCTCGAGCCTCTCTCCGGGGGCCGTCGTGAGCGTGGCGGTCGTTCCCGCGAGACGGATGGTCGCGAGCCGGGCGGGTGCGGAGGCCGGAAGCACCACGCGCGACTTCGGGTCCGATCCGACGGAGTTCTCCCCGGGCTCGAGCCACGCGAGGCCCACGAGCGTGAGCCATCCGTCTTCCCGCTTCAGGCTCGCGAGGCGGCGGGCGCGCCAGTCCTCGATGTCGCGGCGATGGGCCGCCGGGTCGGAGGAGGAGGGACCGGCGCCGACGACCATCAGTGACGCGAGCAGAAGGACGGATCGTCTGGCGAGCACTCGTCGAGCGTATCGCGAGCTCGATCGGTCCCGCCAGATTCCGCGATGCTCTAGCTTCCCGCGCGGTCGAGCGCCGAGAGCTGCTCCGCCCGCGCGAGGTTCGTCTTCGCGGCCTCGAGCGTCGCGTCTTCCTCGATCGCCTTCCGGAAGGCGAGGACGGCCGGGCCGAAGGCGCCGCGGCGTGTCCTCACGACACCCAGGTTGTTCCAGAGAACCGCCGAGTTCGCGTTGCTCTCGAGCGCCTTCACGAGCGCGGCTTCCGCGTCGGGGAGCCGGCCTGCGTCGGCGAGGCTCCCGGCGAGGCCGGTCGCCGCCTGCTCGTTGGCGGGGTCGAGGTCGAGCGCCGAGCGAAACGCGTTCGCCGCGTCCTCCGATCTCTTCTGTTCGGCGCGAAGCTCGCCCAGGCTGATCCAGACCGGCGTGTCGTTCGGGGCCAGCCGCGCCGCCTCCGCGAGCTCGCGCTCGGCTTCCTTCGCCATCTGCTTGCGCCGGAATGCCCGTCCGAGGTTCTCGTGAAAGACGGCTCGCCCGGGGGCGAGCCGCACCGCTTCGATCAGCTCTTCGACGGCCCGGTCGGGCTGGTCGGACCGGAAGAGAAAGACCCCGAAGTCGTTGCGGGCGTCCGCGGAGGTCGGATCGATCTCGATCGCGCGCCCGTAGGCGATCCGAGCGGCCGTCTTGTCCTTCAGCTCGTCCATGGTGCGGCCGAGCCCCAGGGCCGCCGCGACGTTCTTTCCCGACAGCTCGAGCGCGCGCCGGTAGTGGCTGGCCGCGGTGTTCCACTTCTTCTGGCGCTCGGCGAGGCGTCCGAGCCCGAACTCCGCGCGGGAGTTGGCCGAGTCGAGGACGAGCGAAGCTGTGTACTCCCGCTCGGCATCCCCTTCCTGGCCGAGCCCGAGAGCCGCGTCCCCGAGCACCCGGTGGGCGTCCGAGCTCTTCGCGTCCATCTCGAGCGCGCGCGACGCCAGCGTGCGGGCGGCGCGAAAGTCCCCATTTCGCAGAGCGGCCTCCGCGGATTCGAGCACGGGGGCCGCGGCCGCGGCCGCTCCGGGACCCTGGCCCCCGGCGGGCGCCCCGAGCGCCGGCGTCGCAACGGGGCCGGTCGTGATAAGGCCCTTCTCGAGATCCGTCGCGCGACGGCGTGCGGCGTCCGCGTCGGCTCCCCGCCCCAGGCGTTCGTAGGCCTCGGCGAGGAGGCGCTGGACCTCCGGATCGGAGGCGGTCTCGACCTTCTTCAGGTCGTAGAGCGCTTCGGCCGCCTTCCCGTCGGCGATCTTCTCGCGAGCTGTGCGCTTCGTCTCCGCCACGTCGACGGCGGGAACGCTCGCGCTTCCCGCGACCTCGGTCCGTACCGTCTGGGCGAGACGCACGAAGTCAGGGCTGTAGAAGTCGGCGACGACCGTGAGATCGGGCCGGGCGAGAAACGCGGTCTTCAGGCTCTCGCGCGCGGCGCGCGAGTTGCCCGCGATGAAATACGCCCAGCCGCTCTGAAAGGCGAGCTCGGACTTTCTCTCCGGCGTCGGCGCGCCCTCGGCGGCCTTGGCGTATTTCTCGCCCGCCTCCTGGAAGCGGCCCGTGTCGAAGGCGCGCTTCGCCTCCCCCTCGGCGCGCGACGCGTCCTGCGCGGGCAATGCCCGGGGAGCGGCCCCCCAGAGAGCGAGCAGCAGCGCGGCCGCCGTGGCGAGGCGCCTCAGGGCTGGTTTCCCGGCGGGGCGTCCGTGTGGGCCGTGGGCGCGGGCGGTGTCCATGTCTTCTTTTCTCCTTGCGGAATCGGGACTTCGTCGGTCACGGGGTTCACACCGTCGCGCGAGAGCGTGATCTTGTGGGGACCGGACGCGAGCGGCAGGCTCATGTCGCCCGAGAGTACGCCCTGGAACTTCGAGTCGACCAGGACGGTCGCCCCGGCCCACGCGGGAGCGTGGATCACGAGGTATCCGATCGGAAACCGATACGCGAGAGGTGGCGCCCCGTTGGCTCCCACCTTGAAGTCCCGCTCGTAGGTCGGAAGACCCGGCTTTTCGAATCGAACGGAATGGTCCCCCTCGGCGAGCTCGACCGACTTCGCGGGGATCGAGGACCCGATCTTCCGTCCGTCGACGAACAGGGTTGCCTCCGGAATCGAGCTGAACTGGATCGAGAAGCGGCGCGCCGGGCGGGGGGGCTCGGCCTTCGGCTTCTCGGCCTCCGCAACGGAAGGGGCGACCGCCACCGGAGAGGGCGCGACGACGGTCGGCGCGGCGGCGGCGTCCTGGCCGAGCTGCGGCTTCGGAAAAGCGAGCGGCGCGGTCGGCTGGACGCGCGGGGCCGCGGGAACGGGCCGGGACGGCGCCGGGCGCGGCTCCGACGAGAGCTTCCAGACGGCGGCTCCCGCGACGAGCATGACGAGCGCGCCGGCCACGACCCAGATCGGCCACCGGCTCGCCGGCCCTCGCGCGACGGCCGCCGCCGCCGTTCCCGACGTCCGCTCCGCCGGGTCCTGGAAATGGACCAGCTCGAGCCCGGCGCCCGGCGCGCGCAGGGCGATCTCCGTCGGAGTGTGGTCGTCGATCGCCGGAACCCGCGCGAGCGCGCCGGAGGGCGGAGTGATTCCTGGAAATGGCCGGACCATCCCTTTGCTCGGCGTCTTGATGGTCGCGTCCGGGTCGACCTCGGTCGTCGGCCTCGGCGCGCCGGTCTGCGCCGTGTCGTAGCGGCCCGAGCCGCCGGAGAGCTGCCGGTAGATCGCCTGCAGATCCTGGCGAAGCGCCTCCATCGAGGCGTACCGGTGGGCGATGTCCTTGTCCATCGCCAGCGCGACGACCTGCGAGAGAGCGGCCGGAACTTCCGGCGCGATCGCGTGGGCCGGCTCCGGCGTCTCGTTCAGGATCTTGTAGAGGACTGTCGAGAGATGCTCGCCCCGAAACGGCTTGCGGTTCGTGAGCAGCTCGTAGGCGAGCACGCCGAGAGCGAAGATGTCCGTGCGCTGGTCGAGGGGCTCGCCCCGGATCTGCTCGGGGGCGAGGTACGCGGACGTTCCGAGCGTGATCCCCGTCTGCGTGAGGCTCGACTCGGAGAGGAGGGACTTGGCGATCCCGAAGTCCATGATCTTGACGGAGCCGTCCTCGAGGATCCGGATGTTCGAAGGCTTGATGTCGCGGTGAATGATCGAATTCTTGTGCGCGTAGCCGAGTCCGTCAGTGATCGCCATCAGGATCTCGAGCTTCCTCGGCACGGCCAGCGGATCGCTTCGCTTGACCACCTTGTCGAGGTCTTCGCCCGAGAGGAATTCCTGGACGATGTAGGGCACGCCGTCTTCGACGCCGAAGTCGTAGATCGTCGTGATGTTGCGGTGATGGAGGTTGCCGGCGAGCTCCGCCTCGCGGAAGAACCGGTTCTTGATCTCGTCGTCCTTCAGCTGGCAGGTCTTGATCGCCACCGTTCGCTTGATGAACGGATCCCGGCCCCGGAATACGGCGCCAAATCCGCCGACGCCGATCTGTTCGGAGATCTCGTACTTGCCGATGGTCTTCGTCGTCATGGGCGAATGAGGGACCGGGTCAGTTTAATCGAAAGGATGCCCGAGGGGGCCATTCGCCGGCGGCCGGGGCGCGCGCGATAATCTGGCGCCGTGAACTGCCGATCGGCCCCTCTGCTCCTCGTCGCCGCGCTCGCCGGCGCTTGCGGCAAGGGCTCGCCCGCCCGAAACGAAATCGCCCGCGTGGCCGCCGAATCGAAGGCCCGGATCGAGGCGGCGGCCCGGTTTCGGCCTCCCGCGGACGGCGCCGTCACCGACGCTCAGCTCGACCGTTACGTGCGGATCCGGCGGGCGGCGACCTCCAGGGGCCGAAACGACGAGGAGGCCGCCCGGGCGGTGGGCGTCGACCCGGAAGAGTTCTCGTGGGTGCGGGCCCGGGTGGCCGAAGCCCTGGTCGAGGCGGATGCGCGACGGGTTCGGGCCGCGGCGGACGAGGTCTATGCCCGCACGATCGCCTCGCTCCGGGAGACGCGGCGAAGCGTGAAGGACGCGGGGACGGCGAGATCGATCGACGAGCAGATCGCGGGCCTCGAGCGGGAACGGGCGACGTTCCGGCGGCCGCAGCCCGCGCCGCCGGGCCTCGCGGCCAACGCCCGAAGAGTCGCGGCGCGCCGGGCGGAGATCGACGGGCCTCCTTGACCCCCCTCGAGCAGTTTCTCGAGGAGGAGGTCGCTGCGGGCTCCTTTCCCGGAGGGGCGGCCCTGGTCGGCACGTCGGACGGCGTGCTCGACACCGCCCGCTTCGGAAGCGCGGCGCTCGAGCCGGAGCGCTCGCCCCTGGCCGAGGAAAGCCTCTTCGACCTCGCGAGCCTGACGAAGCCTCTCCTCGCGGGAGCGCTCGCGTTCGCGGCGGTCGGCGAAGGACTCGATCTCGCCGCTCCGCCGGGCCGCTTCTTTTCGGGATGGAAGAGGACGCGATTCGACGGCGTCACGCTCGAGATGCTCCTGACGCACACGTCGGGGCTGCCGGCGTGGTTCCCCCTCTATGCGCGGGGAGAGGGCGTCGCCGCCTATCGCCGCACCCTGGCCGAGCTCGAGCCGGAGATCCCGCCCGGCTCCGCCGTCGTGTACAGCGACCTCGGAATGATCGTGTTCGGCGAGGTCCTCGAGGCCTTCTTTTCCGCGCCGGTCGACCGCTCGTTCGCCGACCTCGTCGCGGCGCCGGCCGGCTCCGCCGCCCGATTCCTCCCGCCGTCGGCGCCTGCGTGCGCCGCGACGGAGAAGGGCGAGGAGACCGAGCGCAGGATGAGCGCCGAGATCGGCATCTCCTATCCGCGCTTCCGGACGGGCGTCGTCCGCGGCGAGGTCCACGACGGGAACGCCTTCCGACGGGGCGGCGTCTCGGCTCACGCGGGGCTCTTCGGAACTCCGACGGACGTTTGGCGGCTCGCGAGGCCATGGCTCGATCCCGCGCGGGCGGACTTCGTCCGCGACCGCACGGGCTCGCTGTCGGAGGCGCGCGGACTCGCCTGGCAGGGCGCCCGAGGCGCGCGGTCGATTCCGGAAGGGGCGCTCTCACCGGACGCGTTCGGGCACACGGGATTCACGGGGACCTCCCTGTGGATCGATCCGGACGCCGACCGGATCCTCGTTCTGCTCACCAACCGCGTTCACCCGCGGGTCGAGGGGGATTTCAACGAGGTCCGCCGGCGTTTCCATTCCCGGGTCGCCGGGGTTGGGTTTGAGGTCTAGGGTTTTGAGTTTGGCGTTTGGGGTAGATTTGGCGATTCGGGGGTTTTCATGCCGGACATCGTGATCTTGGACGGCGCCCGCACTCCGATGGCGGAGTACAACGGCGTCTTTTCGGACGTCTCGGCGATCGAGCTCGGAGCCCACGCCGCCCGCGAGGCGCTCGCGCGGACGGGCACTGACCCGGGCGAGGTCGACCACGTCATCTTCGGCAACGCGCTCCAGACTTCGGGAGACGCCATTTACGGAGCCCGGCACGTGGGGTTGAAGGCGGGCGTCCCGAAGGAAGTACCGGCGCTGACCGTCAACCGCCTCTGCGGCTCCGGGTTCGAGTCGATCGTCCAGGCGGCGCACCGCATCCTTCTCGGCGAGGCGAAGACCGTTCTCGCCGGCGGGATGGAGAACATGTCCCAGGCGCCGCACGTCATCCGCGGCGCCCGCAAGGGCCTGAAGCTCGGACAGGGCGCGCTCGAGGACTCCCTGATGGTGGCTCTCCTCGATACCCAGTGCGGCCTCTACATGGCCCAGACGTCCGACCGTGTCGCCGCGAAGTACGGCGTGACGCGGGAGGAGCAGGACGAGTACGCGCTCTCCTCACAGCAGCGCGCGGCCGCAGCGTGGCAGGCGTGCCGTCTCTCGGAAGAAGTCGCGCCGCTCGAGGTCCAGCTCGGCCGAAAGAAGGTCCGGATCGAGCGGGACGATCACATGCGCCCGGACACGACCCTCGAGGCCCTGGCCGCCCTCGCCCCTTCCTTCGGGAAGGGGGGGCAGGTCACGGCCGGTAACGCCTCGGGCATCGTCGACGGAGCCGCAGCCGTCATCGTCACGTCGGCGGACCGCGCCCGGGAGCGCGGGGTGAAGCCGCTCGGCCGCCTGGTGTCGTGGGGCGTCGTCGGCGTCGAGCCGGAGCTGATGGGGATCGGTCCCGCCCCGGCGGCCCGACAGGCGCTCGAGAGGGCGGCCCTCCAGATCGCCGACATCGACCTCTGGGAGATCAACGAGGCGTTCGCGGGCCAGATCCTGGGCGTCGTCCGCGAGCTCGGGCTCGATAGAGAAAAGCTGAACGTGAATGGCGGCGCGATCGCGCTCGGCCATCCGCTCGGGGCGACCGGCACCCGGCTGACGCTGACGCTCCTGAAGGAGATGCGCCGCCGCGGCGTACGGTACGGCCTCGCCGGGGCGTGCATCGGAGGCGGACAGGGCATCGCCGTGGTGCTCGAATCCGTCTCGTGAGGAGGGGCGCTGAACTGGACGGCCCGGATCCTCGACTTTCCGGTTCGGGCGGCCGCGGTCGATTCGTTCCTGACGGAGCTCAAGGCGAAGCGCTCGGCCGACTTGAACGGCGTGCTCGTCACGTTGAACGACGCGAACCTGTGCCGCCGGGCCCTCCGATACTGGACTCAGAAGCAATGGATCGTCGTCGCGCCGCATTCGCCGCTGACCGCTCTGCCGGGCCCCGCGTTCCTGCGGGACCTGACCCTGCGTGAGTTCTGCGGCGGCGACGCCGGCCCGACAATCGAACGAGAGGACGCCGATGAAGATTCGTAAGGTGGGTGTGCTCGGAGCCGGCCTCATGGGCTCCGGAATCGCGGAAGTCTGCGCGAAGAGTGGCTACGAGACCGTCGTGCGCGAGGTCTCCGAGGAGCTGGGCCGCAAGGGAATCTCGCGGATCGAAGGCTCCCTCGGCAAGGCCGTCGAGAAAAAGAAGCTCGCGCCGGAAGAGCGCGACGCGGCGCGAGCGCGTCTGTCCGCGACCACGCGGCTCGAGGATCTCGCGGACTGCGACATCGTGATCGAGGCGATCATCGAGAACCTCGATCTCAAGAAGGAGACGTACCGGGAGCTCGACCGGCTCTGTAAGCCCGAGACGATCTTCTGCTCGAACACGTCGTCGCTCACGATCACGGAGATGTCGGCGGCCACCTCGCGCGCCGACCGCTTCGCGGGCCTTCACTTCTTCAACCCGGTTCCCGTGATGAAGCTCGTCGAGGTGGTCCGGACGATCGCGACTTCGGACGAGACTGTCGACACCGTCTTCGCGTTCGCCCAGTCGCTCGGCAAGGAGCCGATCCGCGCGCACGACAACTCGGGCTTCGTCGTGAACCGCCTGCTCGTTCCGTACCTCCTCGACGCCGTCCGCGCCCTGGAGGAGGGCGTCGGGTCCCGGGAGGACATCGACAAGGGGATGGAGCTCGGCTGCGGACATCCGATGGGGCCTCTGAAGCTCCTCGATTTCGTCGGCCTCGACACCACCTACTACATCGCCCAGATCATGTTCGACGAGTACCGCGAGAAACGGTTCGCCCCGCCGCCGCTCTTGAAGCGGATGGTGCTCGCCGGCCGGCTGGGCAAGAAGTCGGGGCGCGGATTCTACGAATACGGAGGCGAGAAGTGAGCGAGCTCGTTCGCGTCGAGACGTCGGAGGGCATTCGAACGCTCACGGTCGACCGCCCGGAGAAGCTGAACGCGCTGAACGAGCAGGTCATGGAGAGCCTCGGGCGCGCGGTGTCGGACGTCGAGTCGGAGGCGTCGCTTCGCTGTCTCATCGTCACGGGAGCGGGGGAGAAGGCGTTCATCGCCGGCGCGGACATCGGCGAGCTCTCAAAGCTCACGCCGGTCGAGGGCCGCGAGCATGCCCGCCGGGGCCAGGCGCTGCTCGATCGGATCGAGCGCCTTCCGATCCCCTCGATCGCCGCGATCAACGGGTTCGCGTACGGTGGAGGGCTCGAGCTCGCCATGGCCTGCACGATCCGCGTGGCGTCGGAGAACGTCCGCATGGGCCTGCCGGAGACGTCGCTCGGGATCCTGCCCGGCTACGGCGGCACCCAGCGCCTGGCTCGGATCGTGGGGCGTCCGAAGGCGTACGAGCTGGTGCTGACCGCCGAGAAGGGCCTGACGGCCGCGGACGCGGAACGGATCGGGCTCGTCAACCGCGTCGTCCCGGCGGGGCAGGCTCTCGCCGCGGCCCGGGAGATCGCCGGGAAGATCTCCGCCAACGGCCCCGGGGCGTGCCGCTACGCCCTGGACGCGATCCGCAGCGGCGTCGAGATGCCGTCGGCCGAGGGCCAGCTCTTCGAGGCCACGCTCTTCGGGCTCTGCGCCGCCACGGCCGACATGAAGGAAGGCATGACCGCGTTTCTCGAGAAACGCCCCGCGAAATTCACGGGCCACTGATGGATCGCCGCCGCCTTGGTTGAAGTCGTCGCGCCCGAGGCATAGAATTTCGAGGAACGAAATGCCGTCGCATCCTCCCGAGTCGGACCTGATTTACGACTGGAACCGAGCCGGAGGGGCGGTTCGGCCGGCCCGGGGCACGGTGGAGATCGACGACGAGACGCTGCGCGACGGTCTCCAGTCCCCGTCGGTCAAGAGCCCGTCGATCGAGGCGAAGCTCGAGATTCTCCACCTGATGGAGGCCCTCGGAATCGACTCCGCGGACATCGGCCTGCCCGGAGCGGGACCGCACGTCGTCGCGACGGTCACGCGGCTCGCCCGGGAGATCGTCGACACCGGGATGAAGATCCGTCCGAACTGCGCCGCGCGTACGGTCGCCGCGGACATCCTCCCGATCATCGAGATCTCGCAGAGGGTCGGCATCCCGATCGAGGTCGCGTGCTTCATCGGGTCGTCTCCGATCCGCCAGTATTCCGAGGACTGGGACCTCGACCGCATGCTGCGGCTGACCGAGGACGCGGTGTCGCTCGCCGTCAAGGAGGGTCTCCCGGTCATGTACGTGACCGAGGACACGACGCGCGCGCACCCGGACCACATCCGCCGCATGTACACGACGGCGATCCGAGCGGGCGCCCGGCGCGTCTGCGTGTGCGACACCGTCGGCCACGCGACGCCGAACGGAGTCCAGAACCTGATCCGCTTCGTCGTCGGGATCGTGAACGAGACGGACCCGGAGGTAAAGGTCGACTGGCACGGCCACCAGGACCGGGGACTCGGCGTCACCAACGCGCTCTGGGCCCTCGAAGCGGGAGCGCACCGCGTCCACGCCTGCGCGCTCGGGATCGGCGAGCGGGTGGGCAACACGCCGATGGACCAGCTCCTGGTGAACCTCCAGCTCCTCGGCTGGATCGACCGCGACCTGACGCGGCTTCACGACTACTGCCAGCGGGTCTCGGAGGCGACGGGCGTGCGCATTCCCGACAACTATCCCGTGGTGGGCCGCGACGCCTTCCGCACCGGGACCGGCGTCCATGCCGCGGCGATCATCAAGGCGCGCAAGAAGGGGGACGACTGGCTTGCGGACCGGGTCTACTCCGGCGTGCCCGCGGCGATGATCGGCCGGCGGCAGGTGATCGAGATCGGTCCCATGAGCGGCCTCTCGAACGTCCAGTGCTGGCTCGAGGATCGGGGGATCGAGCCGCGTGCGGAGATCGTCGAAGCGGTGTTCCGGAAGGCGAAGGAGAGCGACCGCATCCTCGCCGACGACGAGATCCACGCCGTGCTCCAGAGTCTGACCCCCGCGCCGACCGCCCATTAAGACTCCCGCCCGCGGCCGAGGCGGCGCTCCGGCGCGCTCGGACTTTCTCGACCGGCAGCTTCCGACCTTCCTCGACCATCTGGCCGTCGAGCGCGGGCTCTCGCCGGCCTCCGTCTCCGCGTACGGCAGCGACCTCCGGGCGTTCGGCCGCTTCCTCGAGAAGGGCTCGATCGGGGCCGGCGCGGCTTCGCGGGGAGACCTCGCCCGTTACCTCGGGTCGGTCCGCGCGCGCGGATTGTCCGCGCGATCCGCCTCGCGCGCCCTCTCCGCCGTCCGCGCCTTCTACGCCTTCGCCTCCCTGCACCTCGGCTTCTCCGCGGATCCGACGTCGGACCTGACGAACCCGAAGCTCGGCCTCTCGCTTCCTCACGCGCTGTCGGAGTCGGACGTGGAGTCGCTGATGGAGTCGCCGGACGTCGGCGAGACGCTCGGCCTCCGGGACCGCGCGATGCTCGAGCTTCTCTACGCGTCCGGCCTGCGGGTCACGGAGCTGGTCGGCCTCCCCCGGGACGCGATCGATCTGTCTGGTGCGATCCTGCGCGTCACCGGAAAGGGCGGGAAGGAACGGCTCGTGCCGTTCGGCTCGAGCGCCGCGCGGTGGCTCCGGAAATATCTCGCGGACGCGCGGCCCGGCCTCGACTCGCGCCGCTCGGACGCGCTCTTTCTCTCCAGCCGGGGAAGCGCGATGACCCGGCAGCGCTTCTGGCAGATCATCGAGGGGTACGGACGGAAGGCCGGGATCCGGACGCGGCTCACGCCGCACGGCGTCCGGCATTCCTTCGCCACCCATCTCCTGGAGCACGGCGCGGACCTTCGCGCGCTGCAGATGATGCTCGGACACTCGGACATCTCGACGACGCAGATCTACACGCACGTCTCGAAATGGCGGCTCCGGCGGGTCTACGATACGTTTCATCCCCGCGCGAGGCGCCCCAAACGTGGGAAAATGCAGCCATGAGGCCTCTTTCGCGGGAATGGACTTGTGCCCGGGGGCGTTCCCGACGACGCATGCCCCTCCTCGTTCGGCGCTTTCTCCTGCTGGCTGCCGCCGCGGCGGGGCTCGCTCCCCGAGCCCTTCCCGCGGAGCTCGTCGTCTTCGAGGACGGCCGGGTCCTCAAGGTCGCGTCCTACCGGGTCCGTGGCGACGAGCTCGAGATCGGCCTGCCCGGCGGAGGGGGCTACTCGGTCGCGATGTCTCGCGTGGAGCGGATCGTGGACGACGAAGTCCTGGCGACGGCGGCGGAGGTCCGCGAGGCGTCTCCGGCCCCGGCGCCGGCGGTCGCGTACGACCTCGGCTATCAGACCCACCGCAAGCCGCTCTTCGGAACTCCGTACGACGGCGTCATCGACGCGGCGGCGAAACGATACAACGTGGACGCCGCGCTCGTGTCCGCTCTCATCCGCGCGGAATCGAACTACGAGCCCCGCGCGCTCTCCCGCAAGGGCGCCCGCGGGCTGATGCAGCTCATGCCCGCCACCGCGCGGCGCCTCGACGTGCGGCGGCCCTTCGACCCCGCCTCGAACGTGCGGGGAGGAGTCCGGTACCTGCGCGAGCTGCTCGACCGCTTCGAGAGCCGCCCGGAGCTCGTGCTCGCCGCCTATAACGCCGGCGAGGGCGCGGTCGAGAGCTATCAGGGAGTCCCGCCGTACCGAGAGACCGTCGGCTACGTGAAACGGATCCTCTCCTGGTGGAAGCCCGCCGTCGCGTCCGCGGTCGCGTCCAACGCTCCCGCCGCCCCACCCTCAGTCCGCTAGGGCTTTCGGCCGCGACAATCGGCCGCGGCGTTCGCTTTGCGAACAGGCGGCCGAGAGAGCGCTTCGCTTAGAACAAGGCGGGGAACCCCGGCCGGCGGATCAGCGTCTCAGCGAATTGCGGCGGCTTCGGCCGTCGCGCGCGTCAGCTTTTCCGTCAGCCGCCGGATCTGTGTGCGGGCCGCCGCGGTGTCGCCGGCTTCCCCCGCCTCGCGGATCGCGGGCAGGGTCTCGGCGGCATAGGAGGGGAGCGGGGCGTAGACCAGGTGGCGGAACCACGGGCGCCCGGGAAGCCCCGCGTCGTCCGACACCGCGCGCTCGAGCGATAGGAGCCAGGCGTTCTCCCGGCGGAAGTCCGGAGGCCGCGGGCCCGCCGGCGGCATGCGACCCAGCCGTCCGGCGATGACGCGCTCCGCCCGCTCCGTCTCCCGGCTCCAGCTCTCCGCGGCCCGTCCGAGCGCCTCGAGATCTCCGCGGACCGGCGCTCCCGTCGGGGATCGGGAGAGATCCTCCGCGTACCGGGCGATCTCACGGCCGTACCGCGAGGGCTCGAAGGGGAAGACTTCCGCGTTGGCGAACCGAAGGGCGAGCACACCCGCGAGGCGCGCCATCGCGGCGTGGTAGCGGAACCCCGGGTCGCCGACGCGCGACATCCAGCCGTAGTCGTCGTACAGGGAGTGATAGACGCCGTAGGGTCCGTCGAAGGTCAGGTCCATCGACGCAATGCCGAGACGGTTGAAGAAAACCGTGTAGTCCGACCCGCTCCCGAGGATCGCGACCGGAAGATCCTCGCCGGGCGCGTCGCCCGTGGCGTAGCTGCGGATGTTGCGGCGCGTGGCATTCTCCTTCCAGGTGTCGGCGATCGTCCGGCCGGGGGCCCCGGGGTCGGCGACGGATGAGGCGGCCTCTCGGATGGCTGTGAAGAGGGTGGGGGAGGCGGACGCCGAGAACCCGCTGCCCGAGACGGAGGCGTCGACGTTGATGCAGACAACCGCGTTCTCCCGGAGCTCTTTCTCGTGCTCCTCGCCCCATTCCGTCGAGCCCGTGAGCGTGTACTCCTCGGCGTCCCACGACGCGAACACGATCGTGCGTCGCGGGCGGCGCCCCTCCCGGGCCAGCGCGCCGAGCGCCCGGGCCAGGGAGATCATCGTGGCCGTGCCGGAGGAGGGGTCGACCGCGCCGTAGACCCACGCGTCGTGGTGGTTCGAGAGGAGAATGGTGCGGGCGGGCTCGTCGGTCCCGCGCAGCACGCCGATGACGTTGCGGATCTCCCTCCGTTCCCGGGTGTTCTCGATCGAGAGCCGCACGCGCACGGGGCCCGGGCCGAGCCGGTAGGTGTCGCCCGTCGCGACGCCCTGCCACCCCGGCGGCGCCGGCGGACCCTGGAGGCGCCGGAGGATTTCGGCGGCGTCGCGCGCCGAGAGGGGCATCATCGGGATCTTCGGAAGGATCGTCGACTCCGACTCCGCGATCCGCCTCGCCCCGGCGGTCGAGGCCCAGCCCGGAGTGAGCGGGTCGCCGGGGACGAGGAAGTCGTAGACGTTCGCGCCGCGCTGGACGTGGGAGAGCGGCCCCCACGGGCCGGCGGGATAGACTTCCCCCTGGTACCAGCCGTCGTCGATCGGGTCCGAATACACGAGGATCGCGGCGACGCCGCGCATCTCTCCCTCGAGAGACTTGCCGCCGCGATAGCCGCCGAAGTACCGCGCCAGCACGATGCGGCCGCGGACGTCGATTCCCCTCTTCGCGAGAGCGTCGTAGTCCGCCGCGCTGCCGTGGTTGACGTAGACGACCTCCGCTTCGAGGTTCGCCGACGGGGCATAGGCGTTCCAGGGAATCCCCGCGGCTGCGGCGTGGGTGTCCGGATCTCCCGGGATCGGCTCCTCGGACCGGGCGAGCCGCACCGCCGGCTCTCCTGCGATCTCGAGCTTCGCCGTCTTCGGATACGACAGGAGCACGTCGTAGCGGGGCGTCTCCACCTCGAGCCCCGCGCTCGCGAACTCCCTCGCCACGAGGTCGGCGACGCGTCGGCCCCCCTCCGTTCCCGCCAGGTGCGGCGTCGAGGTGATCGCGCGGAGCAGCTCGCCGCATTCGGCCGGCTGCGGAAGCGCGAAGAGACGCCGTTCGAGGTGGAGCTCCTCCGCCGCGCGCGGCGCCGAGAACCCGCGGAGGGCGGCGCGCGGCGGCTCGGCCGCGACGGCCGGGAGCGCGAAGAGCGCGGCGACGAGAACCGCGGGCTTCATCGCGGCGCGCTCCCGCGTTTCATCCAGAAGTAGACGGGAACGCCCAGGAGGAGGATCGCCATCCCGGCGAGCGTCTCGAGGGGCTGCTGGCGGACCGTGTTGGCGGCGAGGAGGAGAGAGCTCGCGACGAAGAGGCCGGGCACGACCGGATAGCCCCAACAATGGTACGGCCGCGGCAGGTCCGGGCGATTCCTGCGGAAGAGGAAGAGCGCGATCCCCGTGCCCGTGTACGCGAGGATCACGGCGAACGTCGCATAGGTGTAGAGCTGATCGTATCGCCCCGACAGGCAGAGCAGAGACATCCAGACCGCCTGGATCGCGATCGCGAACGACGGCGTGTGAAAGCGCGGATGGGCGACACCGAAACGCGCGGGGAATAGCCGGTCACGCGACAGCGCGTACACGATCCGTGGCGCCGGCGCGATCGACGCGGAAAGGCATCCGAAGGCGGCGGCGGTGATTGCGAACGCGATCGCGGCGGCGGCCCCCGCTCCGAAGAGCCGGGTCGACGCGATCTCCGCCGGCCTCGCGGCGGCCGCGAGCTCGGCGACCGGCATGGCCTTCAAAAACACGGCGTTGACTCCCACGTAGAGCACGGTGACGAGTCCCGTCGCCAGAATGAGGGCGAGGGGCAGGTTCCGCTTCGGGCGATCGACCTCTCCGGCGACCGCGGCGATCTCGTTCCAGCCGTAGTAGACCCAGAAGACGGCCACCATCGCCGTTCCGAAGGCGGCGAGCCCGATCGGCCCGGCACCGGCGAGCCCGGCTGGCCAGATCGGACGCGGCGGCCGGGCCGCGACCGCGCCTCCGACGATCATGGCGGCCAGGGCAAGGAGGATCAGGAACGTGAAGAACCCCTGGATCCTCGACCCCTTCTTGATGCCGACGTAGTGGGTCGCGGAGAGAAGCAGCACGGCCGCCACGGCGACGAGCTGCCCGGCGGAGATCGAGACGCCGGCGGCCGTGAAGAGGATCCTCTTCGTTCCGAGACCGGGGAAGAAGACCGAGAGGTATTCGGCGAACCCGACGGCGACCGCGGCTCCCGCGCCCGCGAGGATCACGAAGTAGGCGACCCACGCGTAGAGAAACGCGGGGAGCGAGCCGAACGCCTCCCGGATGTAGACGTACATCCCGCCGGGCTGAGGCAGCATCGCGCCGAGCTCGGCGTACACGAGCCCGCCGAAGATCGAGAGGAGCCCGCCCACGATCCACACGCCGAGGATCCAGGTCGCCGAGGGGAGCGACCGGGCGATGCTCGAAGGCGTCAGGAAGATGCCGCCCCCCACGACCAGGCCCAGGACGAGGAGCGTCGTGTCCCAGGCGTTCAATCCGCGGCGCAGGCCGTCGGCGGCGGGGTGTTGCGCGCCGCCGGCGGCGGCGGCCCGGGCACCCGGGGCGTTCGCGCTCATGTTCGCCTTCGCCTTCAAGCGGCCGCGGCGGCGATGTTCAGGATGCGCTTCGCCTCGGGAACCGTCGCGGGCTCGCGGCCAACTTCGCGTGCGATGCGCACGACGCGCTCGACGAACCGGGCGTTCGAATCCGCGAGCTCGCCCTTCCTGTAGTAGATGTTGTCCTCGAAGCCCACCCGCACGTGCCCGCCCATCGCGATCGCCAGCGTCGCGATCGCGGTCTGGTGGCGTCCGATCCCCGCGGCGCTCCAGGTGCATCTGGCCGGGATCGACCGAGCGAAGTGAAGCAGGTTCTCCGGCGTGGCGGCCGCCGCGCCCGGCACGCCGAGCACGAAGTCGAAGTGGGCGGGCGCGGCGAGAAGCCCCTTCGCGAACAGCGCGTGTGCCGTCCCCAGCATCCCGTCGTCGAAGATCTCGAGCTCGGGCACGGCCTTGAACCGGCGGATGCGCTCCAGGATGGTGCGGATCGTCGGGAGCGAGTTCTCGAAGACGCCGTCCCCGAAGTTGCACGTTCCGAGCGTCAACGTCGCCATTTCCGGCGCGAGCTCGAGCGCCTCGATCCGATCCTCGACGCCCATCCCGACGGCTCCTCCCGTCGAGAACTGCTGGATGATCGGGCAGCGCGCGCGGATCGCGGCGGAGTAGGCCCTGAACGTCGCGAGGTCCTGCGTGGGGGTGCCGTCCGGGCGGCGCCCGTGAATGTGCCCGATCGTCGCCCCGGCGTCGGAGGCGCGGCCGTATTCCTCCGCGACCTCGTCCGGAAGGAGGGGCAGCCGGGGCTGCTGGGCGCGCGTGACCTCCGCGCCCACGCCGGCGACGGTGATCATCAGGGCGTCGCTCACGCCGGGCCCCTCTGTTTCTCGACGGGGACCACGCACGTGCCGGAGGCGCGGGCGACCACGACCGCAGGATCGAGGACCCGCGCGGCCGAGGCATCCGCCCCCGAGGACGTGATCACCTTCCTCGCCTCGAACCGCATCTCGCGCGAGGTCTTTCCCACGCGGGTGATCTCCGCCTCGATCTCGAGGTAGTCCCCGGCGAGGACGGGCGCCAGGAAGTCGACCGACGAATAGGCGCGGAAGAGGCCCTCGTCTCCGTCGCGGCGGATCAGCAGCTCCGTCGCGGCGTCCCCGAAGAGCTTCAGGACGTAGGCGCCGTCGACGAGGCCGCCGCCGTAGTGGACCTGCTCGACGCCGACGCGGAGGCGGAGGAGGACGCGCTCGCTCACGCGGGGGCGTCCCCGGGAGCCTGCATTCTTCGCGACGCCTGCTCGAGAACGAACGCGGCGACGCGGGATGGGGTCGTCCCCGGGCCGAAGCCTGCGTCATAGCCGAGCTCCTTGGCGAGGCGATGATCGATTCGCGGCCCGCCCGCGACGAGCGTGATCCGGTCCCGAAGGCCCTCGGCCTCGAGCATGTCCACGAGATCCGTGAGGTGCCGCACGTGGATTTCATTCTGGGTCACGGTCGCGGAGACGAGGACCGCATCCGCGGCCGCCTCGCGGGCGATTCGCACGACCGTCTCGACGGGGACCTGCGCGCCGAGGTTGCGCGCGTCCAGGTTTGCGTACCGTTCGAGGCCGTAGTCGCCCGAGAATCCCTTCGGGTTGAAGATCGCGTCGATGCCGACCGAATGGGCATCGGACTCGAGCGCACACCCCAGGACGACCAGGCGCCGGCCGAAGCGAAGCGCGATCTCGGCGTCGATCTCGTCGCGGGAGAGCGCGGCGGCCTCGACCTCCTCGGCGGCGATCGCTCGGGCGTCGACCTCGTGCGCCGCGCGGCCGTAGACCACGAAGAACGTGAACTCCGGAGCGATAGGCTCCGCGAGAGCGACGTAGGGCTCGCGGATTCCCATCGCGGCGACGTACTGGCGGGCCGCCTCCGTGGCCCGCGCCGAGGAGGCCAGCGGAAGGGTGAACGAGATCTGGACGACGCCGTCGTTCCACTTGTCGCCGTAAGCCCGCACGCGCCCGGGATCGGCGGACCGCGCGGTCACCGCGCCGCCCCGGCGCCTTCGCGGGCGAATTCCTCGAGGAACGGGTTGACGTGATCCGGATCCCGCGCGATGACGCCGTCCCGCCCCCGGCCCGCCTCGCGCGGTCGCCGCGTGTCGGCGAAGACTCCGGACGCGAGCGCCTCGAACAGGCCGATGCGGGCGACGCCGTCGAGCACGCGCTCGGCGCCCGCGAGCACCTCCCGCGCGCGCCGGACGATGCGGCCTTCGGGCGCGAAGAGGATCTCGTCCGAGAGGTGACGGGCGTTCGCGCGGATCGTCTTCGCCTGGTCGATCGCGAGCCAGCGGTCGTGCATCAGCGGCGTGTGGAGGGCTTCCGTGAGCATCCCGAGAAGGTGGATCGACTGCCCGGTCGCGACCGAGGTGAGAACGAACAGGGCGTTCTGCTGGAAACCGCGGAAGATGTTCCCGGTCAGGTGCGTGGTGGGTGGCATGTACTTGAGGGGCGAGTCGGGGAAGATCTCGCGGGCTGCCGCCGCCTGCGCGATCTCTTGGAGCAGACCGTCTTCGCGCGTCGGATCGATCTCGAACGCGTGACCGAGCCCGATCTGCCACGGCTCGAGGCCGGCGTCCTTCGCGAGGCTCTCATTAATGAACTGCGACGCGAGGACCGCGGGCGCCTGCTCGACGGCGTCGGCGGTCGTCAGGTAATTGTCCTCTCCCGTGTTGATCACGACACCCGCGGCGGCGTTGATCCGGCGGGAGAAGCGCTGGTCGATCAGCGTTCGCAGCGGGTTGATGTCGCGGAAGATGATGCCGTAGAGCGCGTCGTTCAGCATCATGTCGAGCCGCTCGAGCGCCCCCATGGCGGCGATCTCCGGCATGCAGAGGCCGGAGCAGTAGTTGACGAGCCGGACGTACCGGCCGAGCTCGTCCTCGAGGGCGTCGAGCGCCGCCCGCATCAGGCGGAAGTTCTCCTGCGTCGCGAAGGTCCCCCCGAATCCGCTCGTCGTGGCGCCGTAGGGAACGTGATCGAGGAGCGATTGCGCGGTCGAACGGATGACCGCGATGCACTGCGCCCCCGCCCGGGCCGCCGCGGCCGCCTGCAGGACGTCCTCGTGGATATTCCCCGTGGCGACGATCGCGTAGAGCAGGGGCAGCTCGTCGGGAGGATGTCGGGCCATCCGCCGCTCCCTCTCGGCGCGGTTTTCACGTACGCGCGCGAGGCCGGCACCGACGTGGGGCGCGAGCGCCTCCCGCCATCGCGGGTGGGGCTCGATGTCGCGCGCCCCCTCGGGTCGAGAGAGCCGGAGCGCGGCCTCCGAGACGTCGGACGCGCCGCGCGCGAGCGCGCTTCCCATCCAGAGCGACACGCCGCGAGGGAGCTTGCCGGCGGCGAGGAGGGCGTCGCAGATCCGGTTGGGAACCGGAACGTCGTCCGCGTCGACGCCGTCGACCCCCAGGAGGCGCAGGATGCTGCGCTCCGTCGAGACCGTGGTGAACGGCTCGGTCTCGCGGCGCACCGCCTCCGCCACGTCCCGCGCGAGGCGGCGGCAGCGGGAAATCGTCTCCGCCTGGAGTCCGAGCCGCGGGGGCATTGTCGCGAAAGTATAGCTTCAGGGGATCCGCGCGAGGCCGGCCCGAAGGTCGAAGAGGGGAAGCCCCGGAAGGGCGAGCGCGAGCGCTTCGAAGAGCTGCGCCGGCGGCACGCTCCGTCCGCCCGGGGCCGTGGGATTCGCGGTGACGGCGACCAGGCGCAACGCCCGGCGTACGGCGAGTCGGACGCCTTCCTCCGCGAGCTGGCGGCGCATCGGGACGGACAGAAAGATCGAAGCGAAGTCCTCGGCCACGAGGATCTCGCCGGGGAGGGGGAGGTGGTCGCCGAGCGACGGGTCGGTGATGGCGCCGGAGAAAAGGCGCGCCGCGCCGCCGGGAACCGGCGCCTCGAGGCCGATCAGCTCCGCCGCCAGGCGCGCCGCCTCGACCGCCGATTCCAGGTCGCGGCCCGCCGCGAGGCCGACGGAGAGCACGACGGCATCCGCGGCTCGCGCCGACGCGAACGCACGCCGGCCGAACGCGCCGTCGATCAGGACGAGTTTCGCGCCGAGCTCCTCGAGAGCGCCTGCCGTCGCCGCCATCTGCGAGGCCGTCGCGGGGCCGATGACTTCCATCGCGTCCTCGCCCGACATCCGGCGGATCTCGATCGCCCCGAACCGCGTCTCGAACGGCAGCACGCGCAGCCGCTCCGATCGTCCGGGCGCGAACGTCGACGCCGCGGAGGCAACGAGCTGCCCGGGTCGGAGTCGGAACCTCGGCTTTTCCTCGCCCGTGATCGCGTCGAACTCCTCGCCGTCGCGCCCCGCGGACGTCGCGCCAGCCGCGATCGAGAGTGCGTCGAGGCACGAAAGCGATTCGACGAGCGCGGTGGTCTTTCCGACGTTCTTGGCGAGGCCGAGAAACGCCACGCGCCGCGCTCCCGAGCCCGCGATGCGTTCCGCGAGGAGAGACGCGGCCCGCGTCGGCATCTAACGCCCGGACAGCGAAGCGAAGGCGCGCGCGAGGGCGGGATGCCGGCGCACGAGGCCGATCGCGGTTTCGGCGTGCCCCGGAACGTAGCCGTTGCCGATCAGAAGCGTCGCGGGGTGTGCGAGGCCCTCGGCTCCGAGGGCCGCCGCCGAAAACGAGGTCGCCATTCCGAAGAAGAGTACGGCGCCGTCGTCCTTCGCGGCGAGGACGCTCGCCGCCTCGGTCCCGGAGACGTTGGCGACGTTGACGACGAGATCCGCAAGCCCTCCCGCGGTGGCGCGCAGGACCGCGGCGTGAACCGCGCCCGCGTCCCGGGCGTCGAGGCGCCAGACTTCATCGGCGAAGCCGAGCGCGCGCGCCCTCTCGACGGCGTGCTCCGAGGCGTCGAGCGCGAGGACGCGACCTCCCGGCCCCACCGCCTCCCGGGCCGCCGCGAGACACAGGAGCCCGGCCTTGCCCGTGCCCACGATGAGGACCGTGTCTCCCTCCCGGGCCCGGACGCGAACGCTCGCGGGAGCTCCGGCCACGTCGAAGACCGAGAGGGCCGTCTCTTCGCTCAGATCGTCGGGCAGCTTCGCGCAGAGCGTCCGCGAGAAGAGGATGGCGGTGCCTTCGACTTCGATCCGTTCGGCGGCGTCGGCGACCGCCCCGACGCGATCGAGGTGGAGGGGCGTCAGCGTCAGTGAGACGAGGGAGGCGATCCGATCACCGGGGAAGAGCGAGCCCGCCGCGGGATGCTCCGGACCGATCTCCCGGACCTCTCCCAGAAAGATCCCGCCCGATCCCGTCACCGGGTTGTGCATCTTCCCGCGCTCCGCGACGATGCGGCGGATCTGCTCGGCGACGGGCTCGCCCCCCGCCGAGGCGCTTTCGCGGAGCTGGCGGAAGGACGCGGAATCGATGGCCAGCGCGCGGACGGAGACGGCCATCTCGTTGGCGAGCGCGCGCGGGGTCGCGTCGAGCCGACGGGCGAGCTGCGGGAGCGCCCCCGGAGGATCGAGCGAGCGGTGAATTCCGAAGGGGTGGGGCGCTGAGGCCACGTCCCGGATTATGGACCAGCGTGCGGCCGCGCCCGCCCGGAGGCGCTCATTCCATTCCGAGCCGGGAGAGATAACCCTTTTCCCGCACCCGGCCGAGCATCCAGGCGAAGAAGCCCGCCGCGGCCGCCAGGTAGAGGACGTTCAGGCCCAACGCCGCAGCGAGGGTGGACGTGGAGACGCGGCCGGTCGCGAGCGCGCTGCGCATTCCTTCGAAGACGTGCGTCGAAGGAAGTGAGAGGGCGACGGGTTGCAGCCATCGGGGCAGCACGTGAACGGGGTAGAACACGGCCGAGAGGGGCTGGATCAGAAAGGGGATTCCCCAGATGAGCGCCTCCGCCGCCTGGCCGAATCGCAGCACGAGCGCCATCGTGAAGATGCCCATGGCCCATCCGAAGAGGAGAAGCGCGAAGTAGAACGGGACGAGAGGAAGGCCGATGGCGAAGAGCGGAAACCCGTAGAGGACGCGGGCCAGGATCGCGAGGGTCCCGGCGGACACGGTCGCGCGGATCACTCCGATCAGGCACGTCGCGAAGAGAAGCTCCCACGTCCGGATCGGCGCGACGAAGATGTTCAGGATGTTGCGGACCCAGATGTCCTCGGTGATCGAGAGAGTGATGGCCTGCTGGGCGCTGTAGAAGATGTCCCAGAAGATGACGGCGCCGAGCAGGAACACGACCGCGGACGGGGCCGCGAGCTTCTCCAGGTACGACGTGAGAAAGCCCCAGACGAGGAGGTCCATGACCGGCCAGAAGAGGATTCCCATCATGCGGGCCACGCTCCGCCGGTAGAGGTACACGTAGCGGAGGAGAAGCGCCCCGACTCGGGAGATCACGCCGGACCGCCGTCCCGGGGCGACGCGTCGCGCAGGTCCCCGTCTCGGGCTTTCGCGATGAACACGTCCTCGAGCGACGCGCTCTGCGCCCGGGCGAGGACCTCCTTCGGCGTTCCTTCCGCCACTGCACGGCCGCGCGCGAGAAACAGCACGCGGTCGCAGAGAAGCTCGACCTCCCGCATGTTGTGCGAGGTGTACACGATCGTGACGCCGCGATCGCGCTGCAGCTTCTGAAGCACCTGCCGCACCTTGTCGGCGATGTCGGGGTCGAGGCTCGCCGTCGGCTCGTCCAGAAAGAGCACCTCGGGGTCGTTCAGCAAGGACTTGCAGAGGTTGACCCGCGTGAGCTGCCCGGAGGAGAGGGCGCCCGTCGCGCGATTCGCGACGTCCGAGACCTCGAAGAGCGCGAGCAGCTCGTCGATGCGCGCGGCGGGCTTCCGGACCCCGTAGAGGCCGGCGAAGACGCGCAGGTTCTGCCGCACCGTCAGGTTCGACGGCAGCGAGATGTAGGCGGAGGAGAAGTTGAC
>JBBQNC010000015.1:0-30524 GCA_038329555.1 Thermoanaerobaculia bacterium | reverse complement strand
AGGACATCAACTACTACTCGGCGCCCCGGACCGCCAAGCCGCTCGGCAGCCTGGACGAGGTGGATCCCAAGCTGCTGGAGACCTACACCAAGCTGGGGATCCCGCTCAACGAGCAGAAGATCCTCGCGGGCGTGGCGGTGGACGCCATCTTCGACTCGGTCTCCGTCGGGACGAGCTACAAGGCGCGCCTGATGGAGCAGGGGATCATCTTCTGCTCGTTTGGCGAGGCGGTGCAGGAGCATCCCGAGCTGGTGCGCCGGTACCTGGGCTCGGTGGTTCCCGCCAGCGACAACTTCTTCGCGGCGCTCAACGCCGCGGTGTTCAGCGACGGCTCCTTCGTGTACATCCCGAAGGGCGTCAAGTGTCCCATGGAGCTGTCCACCTACTTCCGCATCAACTCGGCGGACACCGGGCAGTTCGAGCGGACGCTCATCGTGGCGGACGAGGGGGCGTCGGTCAGCTACCTGGAGGGCTGCACCGCCCCCAAGCGCGACACCAACCAGCTGCATGCGGCGGTGGTCGAGCTGGTGGCGCTGGACGATGCGTCCATCAAGTACTCCACGGTCCAGAACTGGTACGCGGGGGACGAGAACGGCGTGGGCGGCATCTACAACTTCGTGACCAAGCGCGGCAAGGCGCAGGCGCGGGCCAAGATCTCGTGGACGCAGGTCGAGACCGGCTCCGCGATCACCTGGAAGTATCCCAGCGTCATCCTGCAGGGCGACGACTCGGTGGGCGAGTTCTACTCGGTGGCCGTCGTCAACGGCCACCAGCAGGCGGACACCGGCACCAAGATGATCCACCTGGGGAAGAACACCCGCTCCACCATCGTGTCGAAGGGCATCTCCGCCGGCCAGGGGCAGAACAGCTACCGGGGCCAGGTGAAGATCATGCCGAAGGCGGCGGGTGCCCGGAACTACACGCAGTGCGACTCGATGCTGATCGGCAACCGGTGCGGGGCGCACACCTTCCCCTACATCGACGTGCAGAACCCGACGGCGTCGCTGGAGCACGAGGCCAGCACGTCCAAGATCGGCGAGGACCAGCTCTTCTACTGCAAGGCGCGGGGCCTCAACACCGAGAACGCGATCTCGATGATCGTCAACGGCTTCTGCAAGGAAGTGTTCAAGGAGCTGCCGATGGAGTTCGCGGTGGAAGCGCAGAAGCTGCTGGGCGTGAGCCTCGAGGGCAGCGTCGGTTAGCAGCGGGGACGACCGATTCACGACGGCCCGCGACGGGCCGCCATCATCAGGGAGCAGCGAGTGCTTGAGATCAGGGGCCTCCGGGCCAACGCCGGCGACAAGGAAATCCTGCGCGGCATCGACCTCACGGTCAACGCGGGCGAGGTGCACGCCATCATGGGGCCCACCGGCTCCGGCAAGAGCACGCTGGCGCAGGTGCTGGCGGGGCACCCCGCCTATGAGGTCACCGGCGGCACGGTGACCTACATGGGCCGGGACCTGCTGGACCTGGAGCCCGAGGCCCGGGCGCAGGCCGGCGTGTTCCTGGCGTTCCAGTATCCGGTCGAGATCCCCGGCGTCAGCAACGCCTACTTCCTGCGGGCCGCCTTCAACGAGATCCGGAAGGCCCGCAGCCTCGAGGAGCTGGACCCGATGGACTTCCTCGACGTGCTGGAGGAGAAGCTCAAGCTGGTCGAGTGGGGCCCGGAGATCATGAGCCGTGCCGTCAACTCCGGCTTCTCCGGCGGCGAGAAGAAGCGCAACGAGATCCTCCAGATGGCGGTGCTCGAGCCGCGCCTGGCCGTCCTCGACGAGACCGACTCGGGGCTCGACATCGATGCGCTCCGGATCGTGGCGGGCGGCGTCAACGCGCTGCGCCGGCCGGACAACGCCACCATCGTGGTCACGCACTACCAGCGGCTCCTGAACTACATCGTGCCGGATTTCCTCCACGTCCTCGTCGACGGACGCATCGCATTGTCGGGAGGCAAGGAGCTCGCGCTGGAGCTCGAGGAGCGCGGCTACGCGTGGCTCGAGAAAGAGCCTGCCGCGGCCGGAGCGAGCGCGTAAATGCCTGCCCCGGCCCTCGTCCACGACACGGACCTCTACGCCTCCGCCTTCGCGGACCTGGAGCGGCGCGCAAAGGGCGAGGCCCTCTGGATTCTCGCGCTGCGCCGCGAGGCCTTCGCCCATTTCCAGGAGGTCGGATTCCCCTCCACGCGTGACGAGGCCTGGAAGTACACGAACGCCGCCCCGATCGCGCGAACGCCCTGGGAGCTGCCGCCAGCGGAGACCGCTCGCCGGCCCCTGCCCCTCCCGATGGATTTCCCGGCGACGGCCCGGCTCGTCTTCGTCAATGGACGCTTTTCGGCCGCTCTCTCGTCGGAGCGGTCGGCGCTTCCGGAGGGCGTGGACCTCCACGACGTGCGCACGGTCCTCCGGGATCATCCCGACTGGCTGCAGCCCTACCTGGCCCGGCAGACACCGCATGCGGCGGGAGCCTTCGGCGCGTGGAACACGGCGTTCTTCGAAGACGGCGTGTTCCTGCGCGTCCACCGCGGCGTCCTGCCCTCGGAGCCAATCCACCTCTTCTTCGTCTCGGACGCGCCCGGGGCGCCCGCCCCCTTCGTGTCGCACGTCCGCAACTTGATCGTCGCCGAGAGCGGGTCCGACGCTTCGGTCGTCGAGACCTACGCGGGCGAGGGCGCGTCGCTGACGAATGCGGTCACCGAGATCGTCGTCGCGGACGGCGCGGCGCTCGAGCACTACAAGGTCCAGCGCGAATCGACGAGCGCGTTCCACGTCCACACGATCGCGGCGCATCAGGGGCGAACGAGCCGTTTCACCTCCCACAACATCGCCCTGGGGGCGGCGCTCGCACGAACGGACATTCGCGCGCTTCTCGACGGCGAGGGCGCCGAGTGCGTCCTGAACGGCCTCTTCGTCGGCGGCGGCTCGCAGCATCTCGACAACCACACGACGATCGACCACGCGACGCCCCACGGCTCGAGCCGCGAGCTCTACAAGGGCATCCTGGACGGCCGGTCGCGGGGCGTCTTCCACGGAACCATCCTCGTTCGGAAGGACGCTCAAAAGACGGACGCGATCCAGACGAACCGAAACTTGCTGTTGTCGCGCGAGGCGCTCGTCAACTCGACCCCCGCTCTGGAGATCAACGCCGACGACGTCAAGTGCAAGCACGGCTCGACGATCGGACAGATCGACGCGAACGCGCTCTTCTATCTCCGCTCTCGCGGAATCGGCGAGGAGGACGCGAGGGCGCTGCTCACCTGGGCCTTCGCGGAAGACGTGGCGCGCCGCATTCGGATCCCGGCCATCCGGGCCGGCGTCGAGGCCGCGCTGGGGCTCCGGCTGCCGGGCTCCGACTCGGCCGGGGAAAGCCGCACGTGAGCCGCGCGAATCCGGTCGCCGAGGCGCCCGCGGCGATACCCGCCTCCCGGGCCGCCGCCTACGACGTCGAGGCCATCCGGCGGGACTTCCCGATTCTGGGCCGCAGCGTCCATGGAAAGCCCCTCGTCTACCTGGACAACGCCGCCACGACGCAGAAGCCCCGCGCGGTCATCGACGCCGAGCGCGACGTCTACGAGCGCTACTACGCGAACATCCACCGCGGCGTGCATCTGCTCTCCGTCGAGTCGACCGAGGCATACGAAGCCGCCCGCGAGACGGTGCGCGACCTGATCCACGCGGCGGAGGTTCGGGAGGTCGTGTTCACGCGGGGAACCACCGAGGCCATCAACCTGGTCGCGCAGACCTGGGGTCGAAAGAACGTCGGGACGGGAGACGAGGTCGTCATTTCCGCCCTCGAGCACCACTCGAACATCGTGCCCTGGCAGATGCTCTGCGAGGAAAAGGGCGCAAAGCTCCGCGTCGCGCCGATCAACGACAAGGGGGAGCTCCCTCTGGACGGGCTTCGAGCGCTGCTGAACGACCGGACGCGGATCGTTTCGGTCGCGCACGTCTCGAACGCGCTCGGCACCGTCCTGCCCGTCCGCGAGATCGCGGAGATCGCGCACGCGCGCGGCATTCCCCTGCTCGTCGACGGCGCGCAGGCGATCTCGCGCCTGCCCGTGGACGTGCGCGCGCTCGGCTGCGACTACTACGCGTTCTCGGGCCACAAGCTCTACGGGCCTTCGGGAGTCGGCGTGCTCTGGGGCCGGTCGGAGCTCCTCGAAGCGATGCCACCCTGGCAGGGCGGCGGAGACATGATCAGCTCCGTCACGTTCGAGAAGACGACGTACAACGTCCTCCCCTACAAGTTCGAGGCGGGGACCCCAAACATCGCCGGCGCGATCGCGCTCGCGGCGGCGATCGACTACGTCCGGGCGCTCGGCATCGAGCGGATCGCGGCGCACGAGGACGAGCTCCTCGCGAAGGCGACTGCGGCCGTCGGCGCCATTCCGGGCGTCCGCCTGATCGGCACCGCGGCGCGCAAGGCGGCCGTCCTCTCGTTCACGATGGACTGCGTGCATCCGCACGACATCGGCACGGTGCTCGACCGGGCGGGCGTCGCGGTCCGGACCGGCCATCACTGCGCCCAGCCCGTGATGGACTTCTTCGGCGTCCCGGCGACGGCACGCGCCTCGTTCGGGCTCTACAACACACCCGCCGAAGTGGACGCGCTCGTGGCCGGCATCCACGACGTCCGCCGGATGTTCTGCTGACCCCCATGTCATCCGACCTGCGCGACCTGTATCAGGAGGTCATCCTCGACCACGGTAAGCGGCCGAGGAACTTCCGCGAGCTCGAGACCGCCAACCGGCGGGCCGAGGGGTACAACCCGCTCTGCGGCGACCGGGAGACCGTCTTCCTGCACCTGGACGGAGAGGTCGTGCGCGACATCGCCTTCCAGGGCGCCGGCTGCGCCATCTCGACCGCCTCCGCGTCGATGATGACCGAGAGTCTGAAGGGAAAGAGCCGTCCCGAAGCGGAGGCGCTCTTCCAGAGATTTCACGACCTGATCACGGGCCAGTCGAACGCACCGGCCGACGCGCCGGCGCTCGGCAAGCTCGAGGTCTTTTCGGGCGTTCGCGAGTATCCCGTCCGCATCAAGTGCGCCACGCTGCCGTGGCACACGATGCGCTCCGCCTTGAACGGCGAGGGGCGCACCATATCGACCGAGGCGGGGGTCGAAGCCTCGCCCCGTGAAGACCCGACGGCCATATCGGACCCGCCGAAGATCTGCTGAGGAAACCAGGAGATCCGCCATGCGCATGCAAAAAGAAGTCACGACCACGCGGGAGATCGAGGCGACGGAGATTCCGAGCGGGATGAAGATCCGCATCCCCGAAGGCTCGCCGGTCGCGATCACGCAATCCCTCGGCGGCAGCTACACGATCCTGACGCCCTACGGGTACATGGCGCGCGTGGATGGAAAAGACGCGGACGCGATCGGCGAGGAGATCGGCTCCCTGGACGCGGCCGCGGCGGCCGGTAAGTCCGTCGAGGAGCTCGCCTGGGACCAGCTGCGCACCTGCTACGACCCGGAGATCCCCGTCAACATCGTCGACCTGGGCCTCGTCTACAAGTGCGCGGTCGCGCCCCGTCCGGAGGGCGGCAGCAAGGCGGACGTGAGCTTCACGCTCACGGCGCCCGGTTGCGGAATGGGCGACGTCCTGAAGGACGACATCAAGAGCAAGCTCCTCGCCGTGCCCGGCATCGACGAGGCGGAGGTCCAGGTGCTCTTCGACCCCCCCTGGAACATGAGCATGATGTCGGACGCCGCCAAACTTCAGCTGGGGATGATGTGAAGACCAACGCGATCAGGGGGCCATCGACCGCGGGAGGCGACGCATGAAGCTTTCCACCCAGGAAGAGTACGGGCTTCGCTGCCTGCTTCGCGTCGGAAAGAAAGGAACGTGCGGGAGCGTCACTATTCCGGAGCTCTCCCGCACCGAGGGCATCTCCGAGCCGAACGTCGCCAAGATGATGCGCGTCCTTCGCAGGGGCGGCTTCGTCACGTCGACGCGCGGCCACTCCGGCGGCTACACGCTGTCTCGCCCTCCCGAGGAGATCGCCGTTGGACACGTGCTCGCCGTTCTCGGCGGCCGGATCTTCGACTCCAACTTCTGCGTCGCGCACGCAGGCACCGCGGATCTCTGCGGCCGCACGAGCGACTGCTCGATCCGCCTCGTCTGGCAGACGATACAGAGCGCGATCGACGGCGTCCTCGCGACACTCTCGCTCCGCGACCTGCTCGGCAGCGAGCGAGACATGACGGCATGGGCGACGGGCCGCACCCTCCCGAGCCTGGAACACCGGGCACCCTAGCTTCGCCCTCGAGGGAAGTCCCGGGCCTTTGAGCGGGTTCTCCGTCGCATGGAACAGAACCGCTTTTCCGCTCTTCGCCTCCCGAGGCTCGCCGCCCTTCTCCTGGCGCTCACCGCCTCCGCGGGATGTCTCACGTTCCGCAAGCCCGAAGTGACCCTTCGCGGGGTGACGGTCGGGTCCCTCGACTCCGCCGGCGGCGCCTTCGAAGCCGCCTTCGACGTCTACAACCCGAACTCCTACCGCATCGGCGTGCGCCGGCTCACATACCGGATCGCCGTCAACGGCCGCGAGGCGGGCACCGGCGCGGCGGAGCACGAGACGGTGCTCGAGGCGAAGTCGACGACGCCCGTCCGGCTGCCGCTCTCCCTCGACTGGACAAAGATCCGCTCCGCCGGGCTCGATTTCCTGGTCTCAGGCGGCGTCGACTACGCCGTGGAGGGCGAGATCACGTTCACGACGCCGGTGGGAGCCTTTACCAGACCGTACCGCCAGGCCGGGACTTTCTCTCCGGGCGACCTCCTGCGTCGGTAGTGGTCCCGGGGGCTTTCCCCGCAATGTGCTGAGCGGAGCGCTCTCTCGGCCGCCTGTTCGCGCAGCGAACGCCGCGGCCGAAAGCCGCAGGATACAATCTTTGCATGCGCGCCGGACGTCTTCTCCTTCTCGTCATCGTCGTCGGGGTGGGACTCTGGCTCTACAAGTCCTCGGCCGGAAATCTTTTCACCCGCAAGGATGAGGCCGCGCCTTCGACTCCCCTGGAGCGCGCCCGCGCGGCGGCGAAGGCCAACGACTCCCGCAACGCCGAGACGGCCGGGGCCCAGAGCGCGGCCGACTCCGGCGCGCCCGCGGCGGGTGTCACCGAGAACATGACTCCCGACCAGGTCCGCGCTCTCCTGGGCGCGCCGAGCGAGACGCAGTCGGAAACGACGGACGCGGGAGTCCGGCGCGAGACGTGGACGTATCGCGATGTCGGCAAGACGGTGGTGTTCGAGAACGGGATCGTGACTTCGATCCGGTAATCGCGCCCTCGCTCCTCTTCCCGGCCTTGAATCCGCTCGCGACAATAGGCCCCTCACGAAGCAGATCGACGACCTGACCGACGAGCTCTCGTTCCTCTTCGCGGAGACCTCCCGGGCGAGCGCTCTCCGCAAGGCGTCCTGAGCCCGCTGCCTTCCCCTCCGGACTTCCGCGCCGATCCGATATCCTGTCTGCCTCCCTCGGAAAGGACGGGTGCACTTTGAGAACATCTCCGACACTCGCCGCGGCCTGCCTCGCCGGCTGCGCGGCTTTCGCGCTCGCCCAGCACTCGCCCGCGCCGGACCGCCCCGCGGAGGGTCCTCTGCGCGCGAACCCGGGAACGGGCGTGGCTCCGGGCGTGCACCCGCCGGCCCCGATGGATGGAAACCGCTTCGCCCCCGGGCCTCCGCGCGAAAGCGAGACGCCCCCGGCGGGCCGCGTCAAGACGGAGGAGAAGATCTCGGCCGGCGTCCCGACGGCCGGTCCCGCGGCCGCCGGGACGCCGGCTCCGGGGACGACGCCTCCCCGCGCGACGACGTCAGCGCCGGCGAAGTCTCCGACGCCCGGCCCGCGCCGGAACCGCCGGTTCGCTCCCCGCCGGACCGCTCCCCCGACCCCGCCGGCGGCCACCACACCGCCCGCGTGATCGTCGGGACGCGCCTCGGCGTCGGCGTCGGATCGTGAAGATCCTCTTCCTCGCCGCCGAGGCGGCGCCGCTCGTCAAGGTCGGCGGATTGGGCGACGTGGCCGGCTCGCTTCCGGCGGCCTTGATCGAGGCGGGCCACGACGTGCGGGTCGCGATCCCCGGCTACGGCGCGATCGACTGGACGCGATGGGATCCCGCGCACGCGGCGTCGGTGGTCGTGCGACGCGGGGCGGGAGACCAGACCGCCGACATCTTCGCGACACAGGTCTCCGGCGTCCCGTACTGGCTCGTCACGGGCCCCCCGATTCCAAAGGACGGGACGATCTACGGATCGGGGATCGAAGAGGATGGCCCGAAGTTCATCTTCTTCTCGCTCGCGAGCCTTTGGGCCTCGGAGGCGCTGGGCTTCCGCCCAGACATCGTGCACGCGCACGACTTCCATGCGGCCGCGTCCGTCTACTGGCTCGCCACGGAGGGGCGCGGCAACGACTTCTTCCGGGCCGCCGCCTCCGTTCTCACGATCCACAACCTCCCGTACGCCGGTCAGGGCGCGGGACGCGCGATGGGCGAGTATCTGTTGCCGAAGACGGACGCGATCGCCAGGCTCCCCGACTCCCACCGCGATTCGCTTCTCGGGCTCGGGCTGCTCGCGGCCGACGAGATCACCACGGTCTCACCCTCGTACGCGCGCGAGATCCAGACGCCCGAGTACGGCTACGGGCTGGATCCCGTGCTGCGCGCCCGCGCGGACCACCTGACGGGGATCCTGAACGGCATCGACGTCCGGAGCTGGAATCCCGCGACCGACGAGTCGATCGCCGTGCAATTCGACGCCGCGCGTCTCTCCCTTCGCCGGGGAAACAAGGCAGCTCTCCAGCGAGAGGCCGGCCTTCCCGAGGAGGCGATGCGTCCGCTTCTGGCCGTCGTCTCGCGCCTCGACCGCCAGAAGGGCTTCGACATCGCGATCCCCGCGGTCCGCCGGTGGCTGGCGATCGGGGGCCAGTTCGTGCTGCTCGGCACCGGAGAATCGGCGCTCGAGCACGCTTTCGCCGAGTTCGAGCGCGAGTATCCCGGAAGAGCGAGCGTCCGGCTTCGCTTCGACGGCCCCTACGCCCGGCGGATCTACGCGGGCGCGGAGGCGTTGCTGATCCCCTCCCGGTACGAGCCGTGCGGCCTGACGCAGATGATTGCCATGCGTTACGGCGCGGTCCCCGTCGCGCGGCGCACCGGAGGGCTGGCGGACACGGTCGTCGACGCGGGAGACCCGGGTGGCACCGGCCTGATGTTCGACGCATACGACCCGGCGGCGCTGTGGGACGCGCTCGAGCGGATGCTGCGGGTGTACGCTCAGGCCGAAAAATGGGCGCAGCTGCAGAGCCGCGGAATGCACACCGACTTCTCGTGGACGCGCTCGGCGGCGCAATACGGCGCGCTCTACGAGAGGGCGCGCGCGTCCCGGCCCGCGAATGCGAGGGCGGGGACGGCATGATCCGATGAAGACCCGCGCGGTCATTCTCGCCGGCGGAGAGGGATCGCGCCTCGGAGTCCTCACGGACAAGCGCGCCAAGCCGGCCGTGCCCTTCGCCGGGAAGTACCGCATCATCGACTTCACGCTGTCGAACTGCGTCAACTCCGGCGTCGCCGACGTCATGATCCTCACGCAGTACCGCCCCCACTCCTTGAACGAGCACATCGGCGCCGGACGCCCCTGGGACCTGGACCGCGGCTTCACCGGCGGCGTCCAGATCTACCAGCCCTACCGCGGACGCATGGTCACCGACTGGTACAAGGGCACCGCCGACGCGATCAGCCAGAATCTCTCCTTCGTCGAGCGGGGCGAGCCGGATTTCGTTCTCGTCCTCTCGGGCGACCACATCTACAAGATGAACTACGACCCGCTCATCCGCTTCCACGTCGAACGAAAGGCGGACGTCACGATCGCGACCCTGAACGTGACTCCCGAAGAGGCGACGCGGATGGGGATTCTCGCGACGGAGGACCCCGGCGAGGAAGGCCGGGTGACGCAGTTCGTCGAGAAGCCGGCGGAGCCTCCGGGGACGCTCGCGTCGATGGGCATCTACGTCTTCGGGCGCGCGACGCTGTCCCAGGTCCTGACGGAAGACTCCCGCCGCCGCGACTCGTCGCATGACTTCGGAAAGGACGTCATCCCGCGGATGGTCGCCTCGGGCCAGCGGGTCTTCGCCTATCCCTTCGAGGGCTACTGGGTCGACGTGGGGACCATCGAGGCGTACTGGGAGTCGCAGATGGATCTCCTCGAGGACCCGCCCGCGCTCGACCTGAACGACCGATCCTGGATCATCCACACGCGCTCGGAGGAGCGCCCTCCCGTCGTCACCCGCGAAGGCGCCATGATCAAGGACAGCATGATCACGGACGGGTGCGTCATCTCCCCCGGCGCCCGGATCGAGCGATGCATCCTCTCGCCCGGCGTGTACATCGGCCCGCGCGCGATCGTCCGCGAATCCGTGATCCTGACGGACTCGCGGGTCGAGACGGGGGCGCGGATCGAGCGCGCGATCGTCGACAAGTCCGTGCGGATCGGCAAGCACGCCCGCGTCGGACACATCGACCGGGCGGGAACAGGCCTCGGGATCACCACGATCGGCAAGAACGCCCTGATCCGGGACAAGGTCGTGGTGGCGCGGGGCGCCGTCGTCGACGCGGACACCGTCCCGGACTAGCCGTCGGCTCCGCTGGCGCTCCGCCTCCCGCAGCGCGAGGCTCCTCCCTTCGAGACGCTCGGGAGACTCCTCGCGCTGCGAGCGGATGGTTCACCGTGGCAGAAATGTTTCTGCCGTTCGCCTCCGGCGCTAGAGATCGCGGCGAAGCAGGATTCGGGCGGCGAGGAAGCCGATCAGGACGCCGGCTGCGGCGATGATTGCGGCGAGCGGGAGGTCGTAGCGCCGGCGCAGCTCGGGCGCGACGAGCGCGGCGGGCCCCGGCCTCGGCCTCGCGGGAAGCGGAGCGACTCCCCGAAAGGGCGCGAGGCCGCTCCGAACGAGCTCGTGCCCGATCACGAAGGCGAAGAATCCGTGCCCCTGCGGCGTGAAGTGGTCGTAGCCCCACCCCTCCGCGAACGGAAACCAGGTGTCCCGGAGAACGACGAACGGATCGAGCAGGTCCAGCCAATCCGTGCCGGCGGAATCGGAAAGCTCCTTCCAGAAATCGCGCTCGACGACGCCCGAGCCTCTCGAGCTCAAGGGGAAGTAGCAGACGGCGATCTTCGTCGCCGACCGCGCGTCGCGGATCCCTTCCCGCAGGGCGCCGAGCGGCCGCGCGAACAGCCGGACGAGCTCGCGCCGCGTGGTGCCGTCGGTCATCAACGTCCTCAGATCGTCGAGATAGACCTGCCCCTCGCCGTGCGGATGGACCCAGCCGAGCTGCCGGGCGCGGTCGACGAGGGCGGCGGCCGGGTTACCGCGGATCTTCTCGGAGTGGGGCTTGAGCAGGTATTCCGGATCCACGGCGTCCGCCGGAATGCCCTTCGCCGTGATCGGCCGGTTGAGGTACGCCTCGATCGTATTCGTGGACGGCGGTTGCATCAGGAGGACGAGATCCACGTCGAACTTCCGCACGACGTCGATCGCGTGATAGTTCGGCCAGACCAGGAGCGCGTCCCAGCTCGCCCGCGTCAGGGAGAGGACCTCGAACCGCCTGCCGCCGTCGTCCAGCGCCGACAGCGCGCTCAACAGGAGCTCGAGCCGCTTCGGCATCGTCTCCACCCGGCCGGGGTCCAGTAACGAGGCGCGGGACGGCGCGATGCCGAAAAAGTTCACGTGGGAGTCGCCCAGGATCAGGATCCGGAACGTTCCCGCGGGCTTCTTCAATGGGTAGGCGTAATCGACAAGGCCGGTTCCGCTCTCCGCTCTGGCCCCCGCCAGCGCGCGGAAGCGGTAATCCTTCAGGGAGACGACGGCGTGGAGAGAGGGAGCGGTCGCGAAGAAGGCGCGGTCCCCGCGCGGGTCGGCGGCGAACCCGACCGGAATGTCCTCGTCGAACGCCAGCCAGGGCACGGGTGGCGCGTCGGAAATCACCGCGGGAGGCAGTCCCCGCTCGCCCGTCGTGACGCAGACCCACGGCGCCTCGCTCTTGCCCTGCGTCGCGTAAAGCGCGTCGGCCGACGAGGCCATCGACAGGATGCGCTCGCCCTGTCCGACACCCTCGACCGAGGGCGGCGATCCCGGGGTGAAGGCTCCGAGCTTGACGACCGTGCCGTTTCTGTCCGCGACGAAAATCTTTCCGCCCAGGAGCGCGAGCGCGGCCGGTTTCGGCAGACGCGGGTCGTCGCTCAACACGGTCGCGACGGTGCGGGAGCGCAGGTCGAGACGCCGCAACGCGTGGAGCTCGGGCTGGGAGAAGTACACGGACTGCTCCGCCGGAACGAAGAGAAGCGCCCAGACCCCGCCCAGGGCGACCGTCCGCGCGTCGCCCTCGCCGGCTCCCCGTTGACCGTTTCCGGCGACCGTCTCGACGCGCCGCTTCGCGAAATCGACCAGGCGGAAGAGGGCGCTTCCCTCGTCGTTCACCAGCACGGCGTCGTCCGAGATCGCGACGATTGCCGACGGCGCGTCGAACTCCGCCGCGCCGGCGGGTCCGTCCGCGCGCCCCTTCTTTCCCGAGCCGGCCACCGTCTCGACACGATTCGAATCCTCGAGGCGAATGCCGCGAAGGCGATGGTTGTCGCGGTCCGCGACGACGAGGAGACCGCGGGAGGCGAGCACCGCCAGCCCCGCCGGCGCCCGGAAGCGGGCGTGCTGGAACTCGCCGTCCCGGAACCCGGGCTCCCCGTCCCCCGCGACGAGATCGTGGTAGTGCGAGACGGGCTGCAGGGCGGCGGCGTGGCAGGCGAGTCCCGCCCAGGCGGTGGCGCCGAATGCCCCGGCCCGAACCATCCGCGCGGCCACCCGGAGTCGCATCAGTAGAGCTCGAACCGGTCGAACGCCTTGCGCAGCCCGGGGGCCGACGCGCCGGCCGCGAGGATCTTCTGCCGGGAGCCCTCGACGTGCGCCACGCGCGCGAGCGTGTCCCACTTCGGCATCCCATAGCCGTCCCGCTCGGCGACGAACACGATGTCGATTTTCATCCGGTCGGCCGTCGCCCGCTTCGGATACTGACGGACCACGAGCTGGCGCGCCGCCTCCGCGATCAAAGACTCGCGGTCCTTCCCCTCGAACCGGCGGCGGACGTCGTTCGCGTTCCAGAAGAAGTGGACGTACGTCTTCTTGTCCGAGACCGTCGTGTTCTTTTCGAACCAGGACGGCCAGGCCGGCGCGCCCGAGTCCGCGGCCATCGTCGGCGAAGCGAGGGCGAGAGCGAAGGCGACGGAGAGAACGAGCTCCGCGGCCCCGTCTCTCCGGAGGCGTCGAAGACCCGTCATCGGACTCCTCCCAGCCCCAGGAGGGCTTTCGTGAATGTCGCCACCCGGCCGAGAGGATAGAAGAAGAGAAGCCAGCCGTAGGCCACGAAGGCGTCGGTCACGGCGATGCCGATCCAGCGGCTCCCGGGAAACGCCGCGAAGCGCTTACCGATCCGGGACTTCTCCCAGACGCTGTGCGCCGTGAGGCCGGCGCCGTGATACAGCCCCCAGAAACCGAAGTGCCACGCCGCGCCGTGCCACAGGCCGCATATGAACATCGTGACGGAGAGGTTCGCCGCCTTCACCAGGGTGCCGTGCCGGCCTCCTCCCAGCGGGATGTAGATGTAGTCCCGGATCCAGCGCGAGAGGGAAATGTGCCAGCGCTGCCAGAACTCCGAGATGTTGCGGGCGATGTAGGGATAACGGAAGTTCTCCGGCAGGGCGATGCCGATCATGCGCGCGAGTCCGATCGCGATGTCGCTGTAGCCGCTGAAGTCGAAGAGAATCCGCACCGACAGGAGAAAAAGCAGAAGAAGGATCCCGCCCGCCGAAGCGCGCGAGCGCTTCTCGACGAGATCGATCGCGAGGGCGGCGTTGTCCGCGATCACGAGCTTCTTGAAAAAACCGATCAGCACCTGCGCGGCGCCCGCGACGGCGAGCGCGAAGCCCGGACGCCGCATGCCCTCCCCGACCTGGGCGAGGAACGGCTGATACCGCTTGATCGGTCCCGACACGATCGAGGGAAAGAAGATCGAGAAGTAGGCGAATCGGAACGGGCTCCGGATCGGGGCCGAGCCGTGGTAGACGTCGGTCAGGTAGTGGACGAACTCGAAGGTGAAGAAGGAGATCGCGAGCGGCAGCGCGACCTGCGCCCCCCCGTGCCCCTCGGGAAGGACCGGGCGGCCGGGCAGCACCGAGAGAAAGAGCGCGCGGTACTTGTAGGCCACGAGAGCGAGCGCGGGAATGGCGACCGCGGCCGCGAACACGATGCGGCGCCGCGCGCCCGCCTGGAGTCGCGCGAGCCAGAGCCCGAAGCCGTACGTGCACGCGGCGACGACGACGATGGGAGCGACTCCCGCCGGCCCCGCAAAATGGAAGTGGAAGACGGCGCTCGCGAGAAGGATGAAGAAGAAGCGTGCGCGGGCGCCGGGTATCGCCAGAAAGGCCGCGTAGACCAGGACGAAGAACAGCAGAAACCAGCTCGTGTTGAAGATCACGGCGGCTCAGAAGTCCACATAGATGAACTTCGACGACGACAGCTCTCCGGCGAAGAGCAGGATCGCCAGGAAGACGAGGAACAGGAGAAGGCCGAGCGCCGCGCCCGCCGCGAGATGGCGCCGCCGGGCCGTCATTCTTCGATCAAGCGGAGCAGCTCGCCGGCGTACTCGCGGTTACCGGCTGCGGTCAGGTGGCAGTGGTCGAGAAATCGATCGGAGGGAAACCGCTCCGACCAGTCGCGGTACCGGACCCGGCCGAGCCCCCGGGAGCGGACGAAGGCGTCGAGCGTCGCCCGGTTTCGACGCAGGGCTTCGGGATCGTCGACGAAGTCCGGATTCTGAGGTGTGAGCACGACGACCGCGCTCGTCGTCGCGGCGAGATCCCGCAGCGTCCGGTCGAGCGAGCGGAAGCCGGTCGAAGAGAGATCCCAGCGGTCACGGTAGTAGCCGGCTACCTTCAGGCGCAGCGCGGCCTCCTGGATCTCGGGATCTCCGTCCGCCCCCAGAACGCGCTCCGCCACCCGCCGGAAGAAGTCGCGCCTCGTCGGGAAATACCAGAGAGACTTCAGCATCGCGCTGGCCCGAAGAAGAGCCGAGTGCTCGACGGCCCATTCCGGGACCGTCCGTTCGAGGAAGCTCTCCGGCGGGGGGACGGCGCCGGACGGAAGAGCGCCGGCGAGGAATTCGCGCGAAAGGGATTTTTCCGGTTCCTGGAACTCGCTCGCGAACATCCGGACGTTCAAAATCAGAAGCAGAAGCCGGCGGTTCGGCTCCGGCGCGGCGTCCCGTGTCAGTCTGCTGACGGCCTCGAGGTCGGCAACGAGCATCCCGTCGGCCGCGAGACTCTCGACGTGGCGGCCGTCGCGCGCCGCCCGCCGGCGGACGAAGGCGGCGAGCGTCCCGCTCCGCGCCGCCGCCGCCTTCGCTCCGTGCTCCAGCAGCGCGGAGGCGCCGAGCACGCTGTCCCCGAGAAGGAACGCGGGACGCGGCTGCGCTGCGGCCCAGCGGATCCGTTCCTTCAGCTCCGGCAGGCTCGTCACCGTGCCCGCGAAATCGAGCCGGCGATACCAGAACCCCGATCGCGCCGCGCGCCGGCTCGCGACTTCGGAGGCGAGCGACAGGACGACAAAGGTGGCCGCGGCCGCGAGCAGGAGCCAGGGATCGAAGGGCTTGCCGCGCGGCCAGCTCCGGTCCGGGGCCGGATCCGGTTCCGGGGCCGGGTCGGGCGCGTCGGAGGCCAAGATCTTCGAATTATAGCGGCGGGTGCGCGTCCCCGGCGGCCTTCCGCCGCCGGCGCGCTCAGCGATGCTCGATCGAGCCCGCGAGCCAGTCGACGACCGCGTTCTCCGCCCAGAAGCGCGGCCCGCCGCGGCCGCCGACGAACCCGATGTGCCCTCCGCGCGCGGCCCGGCGCAGTCGTACGGCCGGCGACGCGCGCTCGCGGACCCGGTCGAGGACGCTGCCGGGAAGAAACGGATCGTCGTCCGACGAGACGCAAAGGGTCGGCGTGCGGATTCTCGATACGAACCCGAGAGAGCTCGAGCGCGCGTAGTAGTCCTCCGCGCCCGAGAAGCCGTGGAGCGGTGCGGTCGCGGCGTCGTCGAACGCGAAGAACGTCCGGGCGACGCGGGCTCGCGGCAGATCGAGGCGGGCGGCGGCCTCCGGGAACCGGCGGCTCAGATCTTCCGCCTTCGCGCACAGCGTCGTCAGGAAGCGCGCCAGGTAGTGCGGCCCGAGCCCCCGCTCCATGTAACGCGCCCCCGCTTCCAGGTCGTACGGTACGGAGAGCGTCGCGGCGGCGAGGACGATCGTCTGCTCGGGATTCTCGCCGAGCCACTTGAGCAGCACGTTTCCTCCGAGCGACGCCCCGGCCGCGACGAGCGGCACGCCGGGATCCGCCGCCGTCAGGTGCGCTACGACGAGGCCAAAGTCGCTCGTCTCGCCGGAGTGGTAGAGCCGCGGGCGCCGATTCGGAATCCAGCGGTCGAGGCGGCCGGGCTCGCGGGCGCACGAACGGAAGTTGACGGCCGCGCCGCGCCAGCCTCGCGCTCGCGCCGCCGCGAGGAGGCCCTGCACGTAGACCGAATAGGAGCTCCCCTCGAGCCCGTGGAGCACGACCAGCCGGGGAGCGCCGGGCGGTCCGTCGACGTGGTCGATCCAGATCTCGTCCCCGTCCGGCGTCGCAAGGCGCTCCCGGCGATACGGCAGAAGGTCGCGCCGCCGGGTGAGCGTCCCCCAGACCGTCTGGAGGTGAGCGCCCGGCAGCCACCACGCGGGACGAAAGGCGTCCACGGGCGCGCCGCGTCCCGTAGACTCCTCCGGGCTTCCGCCCGTTACGACGATGTCCGCGTTCCGCACGCCGATCCCATACCACACGCTCGAGCGCGCGCCGGGAAACCGGCCCGTCCCGAAGGAGGATCTCGCCGCATGAAATCGACCGTCTGGATCTCGGACGCCCTGATCGGGGACGTCGCCCGCGAGGCGATGGAGAGTCCCCGTCTCCGCAAGAATCGAAATCTTCACGAGATGGACGACCCCGTGCACCGGCTCCTGAACGCGCTCGAGCCGGGCACCTACATCCGGCCGCACCGCCACCTCGAGGCGAGCAAGGCGGAAACGGCGATCGTGCTGACGGGCGCCGTCGGCATCCTGATCTTCGACGAGCGGGGCGCGCTTCTCGAGAAGCGGCGCCTCTCCGCGGGCGGCCCCGACCGCGGCGTCGGCATGGCCGCCGGGGTCTGGCACGGGTTCGTCGCGCTCGAGCCCGGAACCGTCTTCTTCGAGACGAAGGCCGGGCCCTACGTTCCGCCGACGGAGGAAGAGTCCGCCCCGTGGGCGCCGCCGGAGGGAGATCCGGAGGCCGCCGCGCTCGAGAAAACGTGGCGCGCGCTCTTCTCGTGAGATCCGGTCACGCGATCACCCGATGACCCGATTGATCACCCGATCACCCGATTCTCCCAAGGGGGGATCAGTCGTCGTCTGTCCCGGCCGCGCGCACCCAGCCGGCGTGCACGGGCGGCGGCATGATCGCGTCCCGCCCGCGCACGAGCTTCCAGAGGATCTCGTTGAAGGGAACGTCGGGGGCGAGGTCGGCCTCCGAGAGGTTCGCGGCCGCCGAGGCGTCCGCGCCGGGGGCATCCGGATCGTTCATCTCGTCGAGCGGGACCCGGGCGGGCCGGTGGGCCCAGGGCGTTTCCACCGCGCGCGTCGCGAACGCCGCGTACATCGGCGTCGCGGCGGCATCGCACTGGCTCATGGGCGGGAGGCCGAGGATGAGCTCCATGGTTCGGAGCATGCCGCAGGTCGTGTACATCGTGGAGTCGACGGCCGCGCGGCGGGTCCACGGGCTCACGACCAGCGCGACCGATCGGTGGCAATCGACGTGGTCCGGCCCGTTCTGCGCGTCATCCTCGAGCACGAAGATGGCCGACTCTTTCCAGTAGCGGCTCTTCGAGATTTCCTCGACGAGGCGGCCGAGAGCGAGGTCGTTCTCGGCGATCATCGCGCGCGGGGTCGGCGAGTCCGGGCGCGCGTATTCCGTGTGGTCGCCCCCGAGGCGCACGATCGAGAGCCGTGGCAGGTGGCCGTCGGCCTCGAACTTCCGAAACTCCTCGAGCCAGACGTCGACGCGGTGGTTGTCCGGGATCGACAGGTCGAACGGCGGAAACATCGGCGCGATCCGTCCTTCGAGGCCCGGCACGGAGGCAGCGTACGGCCCGGCCGACGCGCGGAAAGTGCCGAGGACAGGCGGGTTCTTCCGGGGGACGGCCGGACGGGGATCGTGGACGAACTCGCCATAGCTGCGCACGGAGACGCCGGCGCGGTTGCACGCATCCCAGATGTACCCCCCCGCCGGCGCGCTGAGGTTTCCGTAGGGGTTGCGCATCGCTCCGCCGCCTTCGGAGAGGTACCCGCCTCCGCGGTTCGCGTAGTTCATCGGCCAGATTTTCTCGATCACGTCGGTCGCGTATGCCCCCGTCGAGAACGCGTGGCCGTCGTAGCTGACTTCCGCGTTGACGTAGAAGTTGTCGAGCAGAACGAAGTCCCTCGCGAGGGCGTGGGCGTTCGGCGTCACCTCCTCGCCGAAGAGGCAGAGATCCGGGTCGCCGTTGCCCTCCTTCATGTCACCGAGAATCTGGTCGTACGTGCGGTTCTCCCGGATCACGTAGAACAGGTGTCGGATCGGAGACGGATCGCCCACGCGCGCCGGAACCGGAGAGCCCCTGGGGGCTCGCGGCGGCGCGAGGAGGTTCGCGTCCCGGTACGGCGTCAGCCGCCGGACGGTCGCCGTCCATCGGGCGAGGGTCGCGGCGTCCGGGGCCGGAACGAACGAGAGCGTGCCCTCGAGCGCGTCCCGCGTCGACTGGCCGGGGGCCCCCGCGATCGCCGGCTGCGGTCCGCGCGGGTTCGCGGCCGAGACCAGGCCCTTGCCGGAGAGGATGAATATCGTCTTTCCGTCGCGCGAGAACTGCGCGCCGGTCGGGTACCACCCCGTGGGGATCCAGCCGCGGACGCGGCCTTCACCGGGGCGCGACACGTCGACCACGGCGACCGAGTTGTTGTCCGCGTTGGCGACGAGAAGCGTCCGTCCGTCGGGCGACAGGCCGAGAGCGTTCGGAGTCGAGCCCGGGGGCGTCTTCGGCTCGAGCGCGATCGAGATCTGCTCGCGGGCCGACTTCTTCGCCACGTCCACCACCCAGACCGAGTTCGTGTTCGCGCAGGCGACGAAGAGGGTCGCGCCGTCGCTCGAGAGAGCCATCGCGTTCGGATGCTCCCCCGTCGGGATCTCTCCGCGCGCGGCAAGCGTCGCCGCGTCGAACAGGAGCACTCGGGACCCGCCCCAGAGCGAGACGAAGACGGTCGCCCCGTCGCGCGAGACGAGGCAGGTGTAGGGCTCGGCGGGAAGCGACACCGACACCGCGGCCTGGCGCGACGCGAGGTCGACGGCGGACAGCGTCTGCCCCAGCACGTTGACGGCGAAGAGGCGCATCCCGCCCGGATCGAGAGCGAGGCCGCCGACGAAGGACGTCTGCTCGAGCACCGGTCCTTCGGAACAGGGAGGCGCGGGCGGGGAGCCGGCTGGTGGGAGCGCGAGAACCGCCCCCGGAACGAGGCGCATCTTTTCGAATCGCAGCTCCCGGACCGCGTTCTCCTTCGCGGCCGACGAATACACCCGGTTGCCCGCCGCGTTCCACGCGAGTCCGAGCCAGGCGTTGTCGAGAGACGTCCTCGACCGGACGTAGCCGCGCGCGAGGTCGACGAGAGCGAGTGTTGGCTTCGCGTATCCGTTGCTGGTCACCAGGAGAAAACGGCCGTCGGGCGACTCGGCCATCGCCAGAGGGAGGTCGCCGATCTGGATGTGGCGGCCCACGGGGGCGATCCGCCAGCCGTTCGGCAGAAGCGTCTCGCCCGCGGCCCGGCCCGGTCGCCGGAGCGGAGCCCCCGCCTGCGGGACGGCGGCGGAAACGGAGAGGAGCGCGAAGAGTGCGACGGCGGCCGCGAGGGTCGAGCGCAGGGGCATCCCGGCGAGGCTATAACGACGACCAACGGGCGCGTCGGCTCCGGGCGCCGGGGCGCCGGGGTCAGTCGCGTATTTAGGGGCGCCGGGGTCAGTCGCGTATTTAGGCCTTTCGATCGGAATAAGGTCGATTTGCACGCCTGACCCCCAGCGTCGCAGCTTGCAATCCCCTCCGCAAGAGCGCATCCTTTCTACACACGAGTTCCGGGGTAACCGCCGAAGGTGTCTTCGGCCGTTTCTTCGAAGCTCGAGAAAGGCGCACCGTGGTCCGACGCCGTTTCTCGAATCGTCTCGTCCCTGCACTCTTTCTCGCCGGAGCCGTCCTGCTCGCGCAGACGAGCGGACCCGTGCGGAACGGGCCGCTCCCGGGCCCCTTCCCGCTCTTCCCGTCCACGAACTGGTGGAACCTCGACATCCGCTCGGCGCCGGTCGATCCCGGCTCGGCGGGATACATCCAGTTCATCGGGACGACGCGGCATCTGCATCCGGACTTCGGCGGCGACGCCTCGACGACCCTGCCGGACATCTACGGGATGCCGTACGCGGTCGTGGGCGGGACCCAGCCGAAGCAGGTCGTCCAGTTCCAGTACGCCGGCGAGAGCGACGGCGTGACCCACCCGGGCAACCAGAGCTTCGCCTTCTATCCAATTCCCGACGAGGCGAAGACTCAGGCGAAGTGGATCGAGGATGGCTATCCGGGAAACGTGGACCGGCGCGCGACGAGCGACCGGCATCTCCTGATCGTGGATCGCGACAACCGCCACCTCTACGAGCTCTACAACGTCTTCTGGGACGGCACGCAGTGGCACGCCGGCTCGGGCGCCTTCTTCGATATGAATCAGAACGGGCGCCGCCCGGACACGTGGACCTCGGCGGACGCGGCCGGCCTCGCGATCCTTCCCGGCCTCGTCCGCTACGACGAGGTGGCCGGCGCCGGAGAGATCGGACACGCGTTCCGGGTGACGGTGCGCGCGACGAACGGGTACGTGTATCCCGCCTCCCACCGGGCGGGCTCCACCTCCGGCGCCCTGCCGATGGGCGCCCGCCTCCGGCTGAAGGCCTCGAAAGATCTCTCGGGATTTCCTCCGGACGCGCAGAAGATCTTCCGGGCGATGCAGCGCTACGGGCTGATGGTCGCGGACAACGGCAGCGATCTCTACATCGGCGGCACGTACGACACCCGCTGGAACAACTCCGTGTTGAACCCGGCGTTCGGAGGGCTCGCGGCGACGGACTTCGATGTCGTGTCGCTCGGCTACCAGGGCGGCGGCGGAGCCGCCACGCCGACCGTGACCTCGACGCCGACCGAGACGGCGCGGCCCGCGGCCACGACGACTCCGACGAGGACCCGCACGGTTCCCCCCGCGACCGTGCCCCCCGGGTCGACGCCGACGGCCACCCGGACCCGCACGGCACCTCCCGCGACCGCCACGAGAACTCCCACGGCTTCGATCGGGACCGCCACGCGCACCGCTCCTCCCGGGACCGCGACGCGGACCCCGACCGCGCCGCCTCCCACGGCCGTGCTCACCGCGACACCCACTCCGCCCGCGCCGCCGACCCCGCGCCGCAGACGGCGGACGCCGCGCGTGCTCACGCGGGCGGTCGTCGACCGGCTCGGCCGCTAGCGGAGCGGATCCAGGGCGGCTTCGCGCGCGCCACGCGCCGCGCGACCGAACACCCTTCGCGGTGGGCGCCCGGAAGGTAGCCCGTGCTCATCAGGAACTCCCCGACGATCTCGCCGCCGGTGAATCGGAACGTCTCGCGAAAGAGGAGCCGCCATTCCTCGCGCGTACTCGGATGGTGCGCGTCGAGCCAGGCGAGGAACGAACCGTGGCTCTTACGGATCGCGAGGATCCGCTTCGCGTTTTCGATGACGGCGCCGACCTTGAGACGGTTGCGGACGATGCCGGCGTCGGCGAGGAGCCTCCGGCGCTCCCGGGCGCCATACCTCGCGACCCGCTCCGGATCGAACCCCTCGAAGGCGCGCACGAACGCCTCCCGCTTCTTCAGGATCGTCAGCCACGAGAGCCCGGCCTGGTTGATCTCGAGCGACAGACGCTCGAACAGCGCGCGGTCGTCGGAAACGGGAAAGCCGTACTCGGTGTCGTGGTAGGGGCCGTGTTGCGGATGGCCGGGCGCCACGTCGCAGTAACTGTTGCCGATTCGAGCCTCCGGGTCGGACGGCGAGGAGAGTCGCCGGTCTCAACGCCGACTCTAAACCCGAGGCGTCGTCAGCCGCGGTCGTCGTCGGGGCGCGGGATCTCGATCTCGTCGTCGACCTGGAGCGAAGGAGGCAGCGGCAGATCGAGGAACGCGCCGGCGGGCAGCGGCAGCTCGAGGTAGCCCGACATCGGCTCGTGCATCTCGTGCGAGACCCACGCGAGGAATCCGGGGTCGAGGGGGCGGTTCATTTCGCGTCCGGCGAGGCGGACGGAGGGATCGAAGGAGCCGGCGAGAGAGGCGGGACGGGGAAGGTAGATGTAAGAACTCTTCGACATGGCCGCCTCCCTTTTCTTTCTGGTTGCGGACATGGAGAGTGCAAGCGACGTTCCCGGCCGGGACGCCGGGTCCCCGAGCGGTAACGCCTTCAGGGCAAAGGAGCTAGGGGAGTCCGCGGCGGCGGGCTCCGGCGCGGATTGACACTTCCGGAAGGTTCGACTGACCAAAAAAGGAAGCCGCCCGCCGCCGGGCGCGGGCGACGGGCCGCGTATCGAAGACGATCAGGCGGCCTTCTTCGCCTTCGCGGGGGCCTTCGCCGCTTTCGACTCGACGTCGGTCGCCGTCATCCGGAAGTGGACGGTGACCTTGTCGCCGACCTTCACGTCGCCGGGCATCTTCGTGGACCCGTCGCGGGCGATCTCAAACCGCTCCTTGCCCTTCATGACCACGATCGTGCTGGCGTTGATCTCGACGACGTTGCCCGTCACCTGGTAGGCGTCGGGCTTGGCGGCCATCGCCATCGCGCTCGCCAGGATGCCCGCCGCCAGGAGTCCGGCGAACCGCTCGAATTTTCTCGACATGGGAGGCTCCTCCTTTTCGCGGAAGATACTACGGTGGGCGTGGGGGCGGCCGGGGCGCCGGATGCTACATTCTCGCGGGAGACCCTCGAAGCCATGAACCGGTTGCTCTGGATCTGCCTAGGGGGAGCCGCCGGCACGGGGGCGAGATACCTTCTCTCGTCCTGGGCGCTCACGGCGATCGGCACCGGGTTCCCCTGGGGAACTCTCGCGGTCAACGTCGCCGGTTCCTTCCTGCTGAGCGCCATCATGCACGTGGCGCTCACGACGAACCTCATCGAGCCTACCGTCCGGCTGACGCTCGCGAGCGGCGTCCTCGGAGGCTTCACGACCTACTCGACGTTCAACTACGAAACCCTCGCATATCTCCGGGAGGGAGCGTGGCGGCTCGGACTGGCGAACATCGCGGCGACCGTGATCCTCTGTCTCGCGGCCGGAGTCGCCGGCCTCGCCTCGGCGCGCTGGCTCGTCGGCGGTTAGTTCGGCAGCGACGTGGTCATCGGGTATTCCCGCTCGGCAGCATCGCCCGCTCCGGGTCCGCGTTCAGCCTTTCGAGCAACTCGCGGAGGAGATTAGTCTTCACGCGGCCGGCCCGCCGGGGGTCGACGAGGTATCGGACGACGGCTTCGAGCCACGTGTTTTCGCTCGCGCGGAAGAGGACGACCGGCTTGTCCTGGACCGTCAGGCGGTCGACGGGCGTCTTCGCGAGGAGATCGCAGAAGACCTTCACGCGCTCCTGCATCTCTTTTCCGATCTGTTTCTCGGCGACTTCCAGCATCGTCTGGGCCACGAACTCGAGATCACTTTGATACGCGATCTGCAGTCGGATCTCGTTCCAGATGTAGGGGAAGAGCGGCCACGAATAGTTGTAGACGGGGGTGTGAAGAACCATTGAGTTCGGGAACCGGATGATGCGGCCGCTCGGATGATCGCTCGAAAGGTACTTGCCGCCAAATTCCCAAAGGGTCGTGTCGAGATAGCTGACTTCGATCACGTCGCCCATCGAATCTCCGATCTGGATGCGATCTCCGACGCGAAACGGGGCGCGAATAAGGATGTAGACCCAACCGATGAAGCTCGTCATCGGTGTCTGGACGGCGAGCCCCACGATGAGCGAGACCACGCCGAGAGAGACGAGCCCGGTATAGAGGTTCGAGAAGAGGATGGTCCCGATGGTTCCCAGGATGAGGATGGCGGCCACGAGGCGGCCGACGCGCTTGAGGTTGTACCGGGCGACGGGGCTCTCGAGATGTGAGATCGCGAAATGCTCGATCGCCCGCTCGGCCAGCAGGAGTCCCGTCACCAGGACGACGACGAGCAGAGTCCGGTGCGCGAGACCGAAGGAGAGCCCGGGAAGACGGAATACGTTCTCGCGCTCCAGGAGATAGGTGCTTCCGGCCACCAGAAAGGCCGCGGTCCAGACCGCCATCCACAGCCGGCCCCGGGCGCGGCGCTCGTGCTTCGGATGCGCCTCTTCCGGCGCGGTCTGCGCGAGGGCCTTCTGGACCTCTTCGTCGCCCCGGATGCTCCGAGCCCGGGCCGCTTGGGCCCGGGTCGAGCGGGCGTTTCCCCTCATGCCCCCGCGAATGCAAGGCGCGTGCGAGCGACGCCGAGGCTCTCTCCTCCGGCACTTTTCTTGCGATGATGTGCCGCATTGTTCCGAAGACGCGTTCTCTTCCGCCGCATCCGGGCGCTCGCCCCGCTCGCGCTCATGGGGGGACTGCTCCTCTACGCTGTCGTCCCGTGGCTTCCCATCTCGAGCTCCGCCCGGCCGCCGAGAACGATCGTCCTTTACGGTTTCAGCATTCTGGGCGAGGCGCTCAACCGGGGCGTCTTCCCGGCGTTCCAGAAGGAGTGGCGCGAGAAGACCGGAGAGCACATCGAGCTCGTGAGCTCCTTCGCGGGATCGGGGACCGTGACCAACCAGATCCTCATGGGAGTTCCGGCGCAGCTCGCCCTTCTGTCGCTCGAGCTCGACGCGATCAAGCTCGCGGACCGCGGTCTCGTGTCGCCCGTGGCGTGGCGCTCTCTCCCGCACGGCGGCATCGTCAACCGGACGCCGTTCATCATCCTCGTCCGCCCGGGAAATCCGAAGCGCATCCGGGACTTTCGCGATCTGGCGGCCAAGGGCGTCGAGATCGTGCACCCCGACCCGCTGACGTCGGGGGGCGCGAACTGGGCCATCGTCGCGGAGTACGGAGAGGGATTTCGAAGTCCCGGAGGGGGCCCGGCCGCGGGGTTCGAAGTGCTTCGGGGAGTCTGGAGGAACGTGGTCGCCCAGGCGGCGTCGGCCCGCGCCGCCCGGACGCAATTCGAGAACGGGTTCGGCGACGCTCTCATCACCTATGAGCAGGAAGCGCTCTTCGACCTCTCGCGCGGGAAGCTCAAGTCGGAGATCGTCTATCCGAAACGGACGATTCTGTCGGAGCACACCCTCGTCCGGATCGATCACAACATTTCCCCGTCCGACCGCCCTCTCATCGATGCCTTCGTCCGGTTCCTCTGGTCGGATGCCGCGCAGACGGCGTTTGTGCGCTACGGTTTCCGCAGCGTGGACGAGGAGCGCAACGCGGCACTTCATGCGATCGAAGATCCCTTCCAGATCGGCGACTTCGGCGGGTGGAAGCGCGCGAAGACGGAGATCGTCGACGGAGTGTGGAAGGCCCGCGTGTTGAAGGAGCTCGGAAAATGAGCGCAGCCGCCCCGCTGCTTCCCGAGACTCCGCGGTCCGCCCGGGCGCGGCGGAGACGGGAACCGAACGCGATCGTCCCCGTCGGGGTGCTCGTGCTCGTTCTGCTCCCGCTGCTTCTGATGCCTCTCGGCGCCGTATTCGTCTTCGCGCTCCGCGGTGGCATTCCCGGATTCTGGCGCGCGATTCGGGCGCCCGAAGCCCAATTCGCGCTCCGCTTCAGTTTGATGATCGCGTTCCTGACCGCGGGGATCAACGCGGTCCTCGGGACGTTCGCCGCCTACGTGCTGTCCAAGTACCGCTTCCGGGGCGACCGCACGCTCGGCATCATCGTCAACCTTCCGGTCGCGATCCCGACGGTCGTGGTCGGAACGTCGCTTCTCCTCCTCTGGGGACCGATCGGGCTTCTCGGCAAGTGGCTCGACCCTCTCGGCCTGCAGCCGATGTTCCGCCCCGCCGGCGTGCTGCTCGCGCACTTGTTCGTGACCTTCCCGTACATGCTCGGGACGGTCAAGCCGCTCTTAGACGAGCTCGAGACGACCTACGAGGAAGCGGCGTACACGATGGGAGCCGGCCGCTGGACGACGTTCCGTCTGGTCCTGCTGCCGGCGCTGCGCGGCGGCCTCGTGACGGGAGCCCTCCTGACCTTCGCGCACTCCCTCGGGGAGTTCGGCGCGACCGTCATGGTCTCCGGGAACCTGCGGTTGCGCACGCAGACGGCGCCCCTCTACATCTTCGCGCAGTTCGAGGCCGGGGACATCGCGCAGGCGAACGCGCTCGCGGCGGTGCTGGCGGCCCTCTCGTTCCTGATCTTCTTCTTCCTCTTCCGCTACACCGCGCGAACGAAGAAGACGGTCTAGCAGGCTGCTGAAAAATGGATGCGAACTTTCGGCCGCAGGCATTCGCTTCGCGAACGGCGGCCGAGAGAGTTGAGCGTGGGGGCCCGAATTTGAGTCTTTTCGAAAGTTCTCGGCTGCCGGGCGCATCGCGCCTGCCGCAGCCGAGAGCCGCGCGGGTCCGTCTGCGGGTCCGTTCTCGCTCGACTCAATGGAGCGCGCCTTTGCGGCGCGGGATGCACACTGGCATCGCCTTCGTCGCGGTGCCTTGCAGCCGACCCCGCGGCGCTCGCCTCCCGGCCACCGAAGGAAGACCCCAGGCAGTAGGGTACGCCGGCATCCGCCGGCGTTTACCCGCGCCACACCCTTTTTCAGCAGCCTGCTAGCGGTCATGTCGATCGTCCTCGATCAGCTCACGAAGCTCTACGGCGGCCGCCGGGTGGTCGACCGCGTCTCCCTCGAAGTCGGCGACGGGGAGCTCTTCGTTCTGCTCGGCTCGAGCGGCAGCGGCAAGAGCACGGTGCTGCGCCTGATCGCGGGGTTGTCGCGGGAAGACGGCGGGACCATCACGCTCTTCGGAAAGGACGTCACCGGTCTTCCCGCGCAGGAGCGCGGGGTCGGCTTCGTCTTCCAGAACTACTCGATCTTCCGGCACATGACGGTGGCGAAGAACATCGAATTCGGTCTCCGCCTGCGAAGAGTGCCCTCCGCCGAGCGCCGCAAGAAGAGCGACGAGCTCCTGGAGCTCATCGGCCTCGGCGGACTCGGAGGCCGGTTCGCCTACCAGCTCTCCGGCGGGCAACAGCAGCGGGTCGCGCTCGCGCGGGCTCTCGCGTACCAGCCTCGGGTTCTCCTTCTCGACGAGCCGTTCGGCGCGCTCGACGCAAAGATCCGGGCGCAGCTTCGCCGGACGCTGCGGGAGATCCAAAGGGCATTGAAGGTGACCGCCATCCTCGTCACGCACGACCAGGAGGAGGCCTTCGAGCTCGCGGATCGCATCGGGGTCATCGACCGCGGCCGGCTGCTCGAAGTCGGTACGGGCGAGGAGCTCTACGCACGGCCGCAGACCTTTTTCGTCGCGACCTTCCTCGGGGCAGGAACGGTGCTCCACGGCCGGCGCGAAGAGGGACGCGCCCGCTTCGGACCGCTGCTCCTTCCGATCCCTCCCGATCTGCCGCACGAAGAGGGAGGACCCGTCCGCGTGCTCATCCGGCCCGAGCAGGTCCTTCTCGGCGATGGAGCGCCGGACCGCACGCCGGTTCTCGGACGCGGAACGGTCATCGAGCAGATGTTCTCCGGAGCGACGCGGAGGCTCCGGGTCCGCCTTCCGGAGCAGGTCGGGCTGAGGCAGATCTTTCCCGTCGCCCCATTCGGCGAGACGGGAACGCTCGTCGAAGCCATCGTGCCGGCCGACCGGATCCTTCCCGAAGAGGTGGACGTCGCCCTCAAAGGCTGGAGGATTCTCGCGCAGCCCGAGCCCCGCCTGATAGTCGCCGCCGCGAGCGCCGCCTGGACGGAACCCGTCGCGGTGGCGGCGCGACTGGCGCGGGACATCGGAGGCACTCTCGCCGTGCTCGGCGTGGCTCCGGACGGAGAGGAGATCGAGGCCGCTCGCCGCGCGATCCGCGAGGAGCTCGCGGCCCACGACGCGGTCTCCGGGGACGTGAAGGTGCGCTCGGGGTCGATGACGGAACAGATTCTCGCGGAGCTTTCCGAGTCGTTCTACGACCTCCTGGTCGCCGACGGACGTCTCGACGCCGACCGGCGGCAGATGGCCGCGGAGACGGAGGTGCTGGAAAGGGGGCGCACGCCGGTCCTGTTTGCGCGCGGCGGCCCGAGAGCGATCCGGACGATCCTGATCTGCACCGCGGTCGGAGAGCCCGGGAGGACCGACGTCCGGTTCGGGGGCTGGCTCGCCGCGAGACTCAAGGCGCGGGTCCTCCTCCTGCACGTCGCGCGGCCCGAATCGACGCCGGCCCCCTGGGTCAACGCGCATCTCGAGCGCGGCGTACGGACGCTCCACGCGCTCGGAGTGCAGGGCGACGCGCAGGTCCGCGCGGCGCGCACTCCGCTCGAAGGAATCCTCGCCGAGGCCCGGTCCGGCGGATACGACCTGGTGGTGATCGGCCGCCACACGGGCCCCGTGCGATCGGTGCGAGGCAAGGACGACGTCACCTTTCAGGTCCTGCGCTCGATCGACCGGTCCGTTCTGGTCGTGCCCGCCGACGCGTGAGCGCGGGTCCTCCATCGGCCCGCCTCTTGCACGTTTCGACTCGGAGGTACGAACACCATGACGATCCCATCCCGGGTGCGGCGGACACTCGCCGTCTCGTCGATCGCGACGGCCGCGCTTCTCACGGCGTGCACGACCAATCCGGCTCCCCCGCCCTCGGCCGCGGGCCCATCGGGTCCTCCGCCGGCCCGCGCGGAGCGGCGCAGCTCGAACCCCGTCGCGGACTTCGCCTCGATGATGGCGGGCCGCTGGGAGGGCGTGACCCCCGGCAACCGTCTGAACGTGGTCGTCGACAGCGCGGGCTTCCATTCGTTGCGCCATCCGTACGACCTCTTCCTCGAGGTGACCGGCCAGTTCGACGACGACAACATCCGCCAGCAGGGGTTCATCCACCTGGAGAACCAGGGGCGCGGGGTGTACATGGGATACATCCCCCACTTCGATCCGACCGTCTCCGCACTCTCCCCCCGGGCGTCCCGCTTCTCGTCGAGCGAGGCGAACGCCGCGTGCTCGCTCTATCTGGAGCCCGAGGGCGACGGATTCTTCGGAGAGACGCAGGGAAGCACGTGCGCGTTTGCGATCCGCGGGGCCGTCGGCTCCTGGACGCTTCGCGTGGAACCGGGAACGCTCGTGGTCCAGAGCAAGACCTCGGGAGAGACGCTGCGGTTCCGAAGGGTGACCTCCTAGTTTGTTTTTCTCGCCACGAGCCGCCGGGCGTTGAGCGCGCAGGTCGGCTAGAGTCGCGGTGTGACCCCTGGCGAAGAGTCTCGGCCTCGTTCTGAGCGGAGCGCTCTCTCGGCCGCCGTTCGCGAAGCGGATGCCCCGGCCGAAAGCACCGTCCGGCGTTACCGTCGCGCCGTCGACTATCTCGCCGCGGCGCAGATCTACCTGAAGGCGAATCCGCTCCTGGAGGAGCCGCTGCGCCGCGAGCACGTCAAGGAGCGGCTGCTCGGCCACTGGGGTACCGCGCCCGGCATCAACCTCGTCTACGCCGCGCTCAATCGGGAGATCCTCCGGACGGCGGCGAACGTCCTCCTCGTGACCGGGCCCGGGCATGGGGCCGCCGCGAACATGGCCAACATGTATCTCGAAGGAACGATCACCGAGTTCTACCCGGACATCACGCGGGACCGCGCGGGCATGGAGAAGTTCTTCCGCCTCTTCTCCTGGCCGCGGGGATTTCCGAGCCATCTGTCGCCGGCGCTGCCCGGCGTGATCCACGAGGGGGGCGAGCTCGGATACGCGCTGGCGACGTCGTTCGGGGCGGCCCTCGACTCGCCCGACCTGGTCGTCGCGTGCATCGTCGGCGACGGTGAGGCCGAGACGGGCCCGACCGCCGGGAGCTGGAACGGAAACAAGTTCGCGAATCCCGCCACGGACGGCGCCGTCCTTCCGATCCTTCACCTGAACGGCTTCAAGATCTCCAATCCCACGATCTCGGGCTCGATGAGCGATGAGGAAATCCGCTCTCTCTACACGGGCCTCGGCTGGGAAGTTCTGTCCGTGACGGCGAGCGATGGAATCGACGCGGATCTCGATCGCGTCGTCGGCCGCGCGTTCGACATGATCCGCGCTCTCCGCGCCCGCGCGCGGGGCGGTGAGACCGTCGAACGCCCGCGCTGGCCAATGATCGTCCTGCGCACGCCGAAGGGGATGGGAGGCCCGAAGGAAGTGGACGGAGTGCCCGTCGAAGGCACCTTCCGCGCCCACCAGGTGCCGATCA
>JBBQNC010000014.1:0-31164 GCA_038329555.1 Thermoanaerobaculia bacterium | reverse complement strand
GGGAAAGACGGTGGTGGGGTGGGACCGGCGGACGTTCCTCGGCGTCTCTCTCGGAGCGCTTCCGGTCGTGGGGTGGGCGGCGGCCGGAGCGCGAACCGTCCGGACTCCTCTCGCTCCGGGAGCGGGCGCGCCGCTTCCCGTCGTGCTGAGGGTCAACGGCACCGAGAAGAAGATTCTCATCGACTCGCGGGTGACGCTCCTCGAGGCGCTGCGCGAGGACCTGGCGCTCACCGGAGCGAAGGAGGGCTGCGACCACGGACAGTGCGGCACGTGCACCGTTCTCGTGGACGGCAAACGAGTCCTCTCCTGCCTGACCCTCGCCGTTGCGGCGGGGGGACGCGACGTGATGACCGTGGAGGGTCTGTCGAAGGGCGGCGAGCTGCTCGAGGTGCACTTCATCGATAAGCCCGACCCGGTGATCAACACACTTGGCCGGGGAGTCGGAGAGATCGGCATCACGGGCGTTGCCGCCGCGGTCGCGGAACGCGGTGTTCCACGCCACGGGCAGGCGAGTCCGCGACCTTCCGATTACGCCGGACAAGCTGCTTTGACGGTCACCATTCGCGCGGCCGGAGCCCGTCGATGAGCGAGTGGGGAGCGTTGTCCCGGCGCCTCCGCGAGTGCCGGGACCGTGGAGAATCGGTCGCGCTCGCCACCGTCGTCGCGACGGAAGGCTCCGCGTATCGGCGCGCGGGCGCCTGGATGACGGTGTCGCCGGACGGCGCGCGACACGGGCTTCTCTCGGGAGGATGTCTCGAAGCGGACGTCGCGGAGCGCGCCGCGAGGGCGCTCGCGTCCGGCGTGCCGGAGCTCGCGACGTACGACACGCGCCGGGACGGCGATTTCCTGTGGGGCTTCGGAATGGGGTGCCTCGGGGTCGTCCGCGTCTGGATCGAGCCGCTCTCCGGCGCGACGCTCGGTCGCACGGCCGACCTCTTCGGCCGGCTCGAGAGCCTCTCGGGAGAGGGCGTCCTCGCCGTGGTGGTCTCGTACGGCGCCCCCGACACGCCGGGCAGTCCCGACCGGCCGTCCGACCTGTCGGCGGATGGGCCCTCGGCCGGCGATCGGGTCCTCGTCACGTGGGCCGGTGAGGTCGTCGACCTTTCTCGCGGGATGCGTCCCGAAGTTCTCGATCGGGCAAGGCAGCGCCTCGCGTCGAACGTCGACGCCCCCTCGGTGGAGACGGTCGCGGGCCTCGAAGTCTCTTTCCTGCGCGTCGTTCCTCGCATCCGGCTTCTCATCTGCGGCGCGGGCGAAGACGCCGTTCCGCTCGCGCGGCTCGCGGGCGATCTCGACTGGTCGGTCCTCGTCGTGGACCATCGGGCGGCGCTCGCGCGATCGGAGCGGTTCCCGGGCGCGAAGGTCGCCGTCGTCGAAAAAGGCTCGGACGTTTCCTCCCTGCTCGATCCTCCGCTCGAGCGCACGGCCGCCGTCGTGATGTCGCACAACCTGGAGCGCGACGTCGACTGGACGGCGGGTCTGCTGGCGCTCGATCTCGGCTACCTGGGGCTCCTCGGGCCGAAGCGCCGCGGGGAGCAGGTCCTCCGAACGGCGACCTCTCTCGCAGCCGGTCCCGCGCGCGTCCGGCGCATCCTCGCGCCCATCGGCCTCGACATCTCCTCCGAGACGCCCCGCGAGATCGCGCTCGCCATCGTCGCGGAGATCTCCGCCGTCCTCTCAGGCCGGAGCGGAGGGCACCTCGCGGAGCGCACGACACCGATCCATCGCGAGAGCGCCGAGTCCGACGCCGTACGGCGGGAGGCCCTCGAGCCCTCCTCGTGACCGGAGAGGGGCTTGTTACCTAGGATCGCCGCCCTGATCCTCGCGGCGGGCGGCTCGACGCGCATGGGGCGTGCGAAACAACTCCTGCCCTGGCGCGGGACGACGCTTCTCCGGCGGATTGCCGAGGCCGCCCTGGCTTCGCGCGCGACATCGGTCGCCGTCGTGGTCGGCAGCGAGGCGGAGAGGGCTCGCGCCGCTCTGGACGGTCTGCCGCTCATCGTGGTCGAGAACGCCGGATGGCGGGAAGGTCTCGGAACGTCTCTCGCGGCGGGCGCCCGCGTTCTCGCTGCGGGCTCGCCTCCGCCCGACGCGATCGTCGTCCTTCTCGCCGATCAGCCGCTCGTCTCGGCGGCGTCGATCGACAGGCTGATCGAGACTCACGCGACGACGGGAAGTCCCCTGGTCGCGTCCCTCCACGCGAGCGATCCCGGGGTGCCGGCCCTCTTCGCCTCACGGTTCTTCGAAGAGCTGCAGGCGCTGCGCGGAGACCACGGCGCGCGCGAGATCCTGCGGGAGAACGCCGCCTCTGCGGCGGTGCTCCACCTTCCGGAGGCGGAGATCGACGTGGACACGCCCTCCGACTGGGAGGCGCTCCGGGAAGAGCGGGAGCGGAAAGAGACGGAGACGGACCCTAACCCCTAGGGAGCCCCCCAGGGAACCCCCTCTCCCCCGCGTTAGGGGGAGAGGGATGGGGTGAGAGGGAAACCGGGGGAGCATGAGCCCGACCGGAGCTTCCCCCCTCACGAGGGCGACGAGGCCCCCCTCACCCCAACCCTCTCCCCCCGCCAATGCGGGGGGAGAGGACGTTCTTTTGTTAGAACTGCGCCTCTTCCGTCGAGCCGCGGAGCGCCGCCGTGGACGCCAGTCCTCCCGCGAGGACTGAAGCCACTTCGTCGAAGTATCCCGTCCCGACCTCCCGCTGGTGACGCGTGGCCCTGTAGCCGTCGGGCTCGCTCGCGAACTCCGCCTGCTGCAGACGCGAGTACGCCGTCATGCCCTCCGCGCGATACCCGCGGGCGAGCTCCCACATGGAGTGGTTGAGCGCGTGGAACCCGGCGAGGGTGACGAACTGAAAGCGGTATCCCATCGCGCCGAGCTCGCGCTGGAATCGGGCGATCGTCGCGCCGTCGAGCTTCTTCGCCCAGTTGAACGACGGCGAGCAGTTGTAGGCGAGTCGCTTTCCAGGATAGCGCGCGTGGATCGCCTCGGCGAACCGCCGCGCCTCGGTGAGATCGGGCTCCGATGTCTCGCACCAGATCAGGTCGGCGAGGGGCGCGTAGGAAAGACCCCGCGCGATCGCGGCGTCGAGGCCTCCGCGCATCCGGTAAAAGCCCTCGGGCGTGCGTTCGCCCGTCAGGAACTCGCGGTCCCGCTCGTCGATGTCGCTCACGATCAGCCGGGCGCTGTTCGCGTCGGTGCGCGCGACGAGCAGCGTGGGAACTCCGAGCACGTCGGAGGCGAGGCGTGCCGCCGCCAGGGTGCGCTCGAACGAAGACGTCGGCACCAGGACCTTTCCGCCCAGGTGGCCGCACTTCTTTTCCGACGCGAGCTGGTCCTCGAAATGCACACCCGCGGCGCCGGCGGAGATCATGTCCTTCATGAGCTCGAAGGCGTTCAACGGCCCGCCGAATCCCGCCTCGGCGTCGGCGACGATCGGCGCGAACCACTCGGTCGCCGTGGCGCCCTCGGCGTTGGCGATCTGGTCGGCCCGCTGGAAGGCCTGGTTGATCCGGCGGACGACCGAGGGAACGCTGTTCGCCGGATAGAGACTCTGATCGGGAAACGTCTGTCCGGCCAGGTTCGCGTCCGCCGCGACCTGCCAGCCCGAGACGTAGATCGCCTGGAGGCCGGCCTTGACCTGCTGCACGGCCTGACCGCCCGTCAGGGCGCCGAGCGCGGCGACGTAATCCTCCGTTTCGAGCAGCTCCCACAGCCGCCGCGCGCCGAGCTCGGCGAGCGTGTGCCGGATCTCGACGGTCCCGGCGAGCCGTGCGACGTCCTGCGGCTCGTAGGGCCGGAACACTCCGTTCCAGCGCGGGTCGTGCTCCCAGCTTTCCGTCAGCGCGATGGGATCCTTTCTGGGCATCTCGGTTCCTCCTGCTAAGTGGGGGGAGCGCGACTCGCTCCGTGTTTACAGTTCATCAGCCGAAGATTCTGCAGTCAATAAAAACGTTGTAATCAGCATGTTAGGACGTCAACGTTTGCGAACGTGCGTCTGTAAAGGCGTCAACGGTTGTAAATTCATGGAAGAGGAAAGGGAGAAGCCGATGGCCGCAACGTCCCGCCTGGGAGCCCGCGTTCGAGCGCTGCGCCGGCAGCGGCGCATGAGCCAGGTCGAGCTCGCCCAGAAGCTCGGCATCTCGCCCTCGTACCTGAACCTGATCGAGCACGACCAGCGCGCCCTGACGGCGCCGCTGCTCCTGAAGCTCGCGCATCTTTATCCCGTCGAAGTGAAGAGCTTCGCGCCCGAGGACGAAGAGCGGAGGATCGCGGACCTGGGCGAGGTTCTGGGCGACGCCCTCTTCGAGGATCACGACATCACGACGTCCGATCTTCGTGAGGTCGCCGGCAACGCCGCCGTCTCCGGAGCACTCGTCACGCTCTACCGGGCCTATCGCGACTCGCTCGAGTCCCTCCAGGCGCTCGCGTCGAACGTCTCCGACGGCGGCGAGCCGCTCGGTCTCGATCCCGCGCGCCTCCCTTCGGAGGAGGTCTCGGAGCTTCTCCAGCAGAATCAGAATCACTTTCCGGAGCTCGAGGAGGCCGCAGAGCGGCTGGGACGCGAGGCGCACCTCGAGAGAGCGCAACTCTACGCCGGCCTGGTCCGCCATGCGAAGACGGCGCTCGACATCGAAGTGGTGATCGCTCCGCATTCCGAGGAGCGGGCGATCATGCGACGGTACGATCCCGAGACCCGCCGGCTCTTCGTCTCCGAAGTGCTGCCGCCGCACGCCCGCGACTTCCAGATCGCGCATCAGATCGGGCTGCTCACCCTGTCGCCGGAATTCGAGCGGGTGCTCGCGAGAGCGCGGATCACGACGCCCGACTCGACCTCGCTCGGACGCGTGGCCCTCGCGAGCTATTTTGCGGCGGCCGTGCTGATGCCCTACGGTCCCTTTCTCGAATCAGCCCGGGCGCTGCGTTACGACCTGGAGCTCCTCGGCCGCCGCTTCGGAACGAGCTTCGAGCAGGTCTGCCACCGCCTCACCACGCTGCGCCGGCCCGGCGCGGAAGGCGTTCCGTTCCATTTCGTCCGGGTCGACATCGCCGGCAACATCTCCAAGCGCTTTTCCGCGTCGGGGATCCGATTCGCGCGGTTCTCGGGGCTCTGCCCCCGCTGGAACGTCCACAGCGCGTTCATGACGCCGGACATCCTGCGCACCCAGCTCTCGCGCATGCCCGACGGAACCACGTACCTTTGCGTCTCGCGCACCGTCCGCCAGAGCTTCGGTGGATTTCGCTCCGCCCATCCGCTGCACGCGATTTCTCTCGGGTGCGACGTCTCGCACGCCGGAGACCTCGTCTACGGGGACGGGCTCGACCTGACGAGCTCCCACGCGGCCGTCCCGATCGGCATTACGTGCCGGCTCTGCGAGCGCCTGGACTGCGAGCAACGCGCCTTCCCGCCGATCCAGCGGCGGCTCGGCCTCGACGAGAACCTCCGGGGGGCGTCCTTCTACACCCCGGGCCGCCCGAGGGAGGCGTAACCCGCTCAGTTGTCAGTTATCAGTTATCGGTCATCAGTTGTCGGTTGTCGGTTGTCGGTTGTCCGTTGGTTATCAGTTGTCGGTTTCAGTTGTCGGTTGTCGGCCTGTCGGCCTCTTCTCGGAGCCCAGAACCGAGAACTGAGAATTGACAACTCAAAACCAAAACATTGCGGCCGTCCGGCCGTACCTGAATCCCGAGCCGATTCGCCTTTCACCGGGAGGTCAGGCATGCAAATCCGCGTGGCTTCGAGCTTCGTGGCGGTCTTTTCTCTTCTCGGGCTCTCCGTCCGCGCCTTCGGCGCCCAGGGGCTCACGTTTCCGCCGAACGGCGACAATCCCCAGGCGTCGGTGACGCAGGCGATCGGACCGGTGCGCGTGACGATCGACTACTCGAGCCCGCGGGTCGTCCGCGGGTCCAACGACCGGCGCGGGAAGATCTGGGGAGAGCTCGTCCCGTGGGGCCTCTCCGACCTCGGGTTGAACGGCTGTACGAGCTGCCCCTGGCGCGCCGGAGCGAACGAGAACACGATGTTCGCGGTCACCCACGACGTGAAGGTGCAGGGCCGCCCCCTTCCCGCGGGGACATACGGCCTTCACATGATTCCGGGAAAGGACGAGTGGACGGTCGTCTTCTCGAAGGACGCGAAGTCCTGGGGCAGCTACTGGTACGACCCGAAGCAGGACGCCCTGCGGGTCCAGACGAAGCCGGGCAAGAGCGACTACCACGAGTGGCTGACGTACGAGTTCACGGAACGCGAGCCCGCGAAGGCGACGGTCGCTCTCAAGTGGGAGGAGCTCCAGATCCCGATCTCCATCGCCGTGGACAACGCGACGCAGCTCTGGGTCGACGACATGCGCACCGACCTCCGGCAGTGGCCCGGCTTCTTCTGGCAGAACTGGCAGGCGGCGGCGGCCTTCTGCGCGCAGAACAAAGTCAACCTGCCCGAGGCGTTGAAGTGGGCGGAGCGCGCGACCTCCGACCCGTACGGCGGAGGACAGGAGAATTTCACGACCCTCTCGACGCTCTCCCGCCTGCAGGCCTTGAACGGCCGCGACCAGGAGGCGGCCCGGACGTTCGACAAGGCGATCAACCATCCGACCGCGCAGCCGCTCGAGATCCATCTCGCCGGGCGACAGCTCATGACGGACGGGAAAAAGGATGAGGCGCTGAAGGTGTTTCAGTTGAACGCCCGGCGCTTCCCGAGTCAGTGGCCCGTCCACATGGGCCTCATGCGTGGCTATGCGGCCACGGGGGACCGAAAGAAGGCGATCGAGGAGGGCAAGCGCGCTCTCGCGCAGGCGCCGGACGAGCCGCAGCGAAAGAACGTCCAGGCCCTGTTGAAGCAGCTCGAGGAGGGCAAGGACATCAACTAGGGGGTCGCCGGCGCCCGGGCAGACTCAGGGCGTGCGCGGCAGCCGCGGCCTGAGACCGAGACGGGCGAGGAAGGACGCCTGACCCTCCCCGTGGAGGTTCCAGTACGCGAGGCGATCGCTCGCGAGGAGCGACGCCTTCACGCCGTCGCTCGACTCCCATTCGACGATGCGGTGCGGTGGCGCCGATTCGACGGCGATCTTCCAGACGAGTCCTCCCGCGATCTCGACCGTCCGGCGCTCGACGTCGAACGTGCCCGCGGGGACGACGGCGCGGGAGGGCGTCGCGTCGCGGGAAAGGGTCGCGCGCATCACCTCGACCGGCTGATGCGCCAACCGAGCGGCCTCGATCGACCGGACGAAGGGCACTTCCCGGCGTTCGCCGGGCGCAAGGCGCGGCGCGGCGAGTCCGCGCGCCCAGAGCAGGATCGCGTCGCCCGACAGCGCGTCCGCGGGCACCGGGATCGTCCGGGCCTGATCCGCCTCGCCGTCGAAATAGCTGTGCGATGCGAGCCGCGCCGAGCGGTCGTCGAACAGAAGCTGGCCATAGACGCTTCCGCACCACTCCTGCGAGGAGAAGGAAACCTTCGTCGGTGATCCCGCCGGACGGCCGTTGACCGGCGCGAGCGCCACCCACGCGCTGGTGAGCACGTTGTAGTCGTAGATCCCCGTCGAGAAGTCCTCGACGAGGTTCAGCTTCATGACGGGGAACTCATCCGACTTCGGGTGCTTGCCCGACTCCGACTTCACGCGCAGCGAGTCCGAGAACGTCTCCGTCACGAAGACCGTGACGGCGACCCCTCTTCGCGGCTCGCCGTACCTCGGGAAGATGAGGTCGTAGCCGGCGAGCTCGCCTTTACCGTCGCCCCAGTGCTTCCAGAACGCGTCGCCGAACGCGAGGGTTTCGGCGGCGGCGCCGGTCGGCGCGGGGGAGCCGGAGGCGGAGGAGGCACCCGGGACGGTCCTGGCGCCCGCGGCGAGTACGAGCGCCAGGGCGCCGGCGACGACGATCCCGAAAAGCGAAAGGCGAACGCGGCGGTTCATGTGTCTCCCCTCGAGGCGAGCGGACCGTTCCGCGGAGATCATCTCCGATTCCCCCGGGCCGTTCGTCCCTTCTTAACGCGGATGCGGGCGCGCTTCATCCCTGGACGAGCCGGCTGCGGACTTCCGATAGCATCCGCGGGTGCCTGCCCTGCTGCTCCTTCTCCTCTCCGGCTCCGATCCCACTCCCGCCGCGCCCCGCCCGGTGCCGCGGATCGTCGAGGAGTACATCGAGCGACACTTCGAGATGTTTCCCGGCAAGGCGACGGAGGCGGGGCGGCACGACCGGGACGGAGACCTCGAGGACTTTTCCAAGGCCAGGCGGGAGCGCTGGATCGCTTGGAACCAGAGCACGGCGAATGCCCTGCGCCTGGCCCTCGGCCGGCCAGGGGTCTCGCGCGACGACCGGCTCGATGCGGAGCTCCTGCAGCGGGAAATCGAGCGCCAGCTCCACGAGTTCACGGTCCTCCGCCTCCCCGAACGGGATCCGCTCTTCTGGACGAACGTTGCCGCCAACGCGGTGATCTTCCTTCTCATTCGTGAGGACCAGCCGCGCGGAGATCGCATGGAGGCGGCTCGAAAGCGGGCCGGCCGGCTTTCGCGCCTGGCGCGCCAGGCGGAAGAGACGCTGGGAGCGACGCCGCCGGCCGACGTCGCTCCCGAGCTCTGCGCGATCGCGGCCGCTCAGATCCGCGCCTCCGCGCGCTTCTATCGAGACGGGTTCGCACCGCTCTATCCGCCTTACGACGCCGAGGCGCGCGCCGCGGCCCTCGGCGCGGAGCGCGCGTTCGAGCGACTGGCGGAGTTCCTCGACAAGCTCGGGCAGCGAGCCACGGGTTCCCCGCGCCTGCGGGATCGATACGCCGAGGCGCTTCGCATCGCGACGGGAGAAAGAAAACCGGCGGCGCTGCTGCGGCGCGCCGGGGCGGACCTGGCCGCGAAGAGGCGCGAGGCGGCGGAGTACGGACGTTCGGTCTGGGCGGAGGTTCTCCCGGGAGCGCCCCTTCCCCCTCCCGGTGAGGATTCTCTCCTCCTCTCGCGGCTCTTCGCGCGCGTCGCTCAGGACCGCTCGGGGACGACCGAGGCGTTCGTAGACGATTACCGCCGGATCGTCACGGACCTCGACCAGTTCCTGCACGCGCGGGACATCGTCACGATTCCGGACCCGCTGACGTTGAAGGTCGATCGCTCCCCGGCCTTCTTCATCGGGCAGAGCGTGGGCGGCGTCTATCCGGCAGGCCCCTACGCGCCCGACGCGGACACGCTCTGGTATCTGCCCACGCCTCCGGACTCCGCCACGCCCGATGCGCGCGAGAGCTTCTTCCGCGATTTCAACCATCATTTCAACGTAATGATCACGTCCCACGAGATCCTTCCCGGGCATTATCTGCAGTTGAAGCGCGCCTCGCAGTCGCCGCGGAAGATTCGCGCGCTCTTCCCGGACGGCGTCTACGTCGAGGGCTGGGGAACCTTCTGCGAGCGGCTGATGCTCGACCTCGGCTGGGGCGGACCCCTGGACCGCCTCGCTCATCTGAAGAAGCAGATGGAGAACATCGCGCGCGCCATCGTCGACGTCCGCGTCCACACCGGGGACATGAGCCGCGAGGACGTCGTCCGGTTCGTCCGGGAAGAGGCGCTGCAGGACGATCAATTCGCGTCCAACATGTGGACCCGCTCGATCACGAGCCCGACACAGATCACGACGTACTACCTCGGCTACGCTCAGGTGCGCGGCCTGTTCGACGACGTCCGGGCGGCCAGGCGCCGACGCTTCTCTCTTCGGGAGTTCATGGACGGCATGATGGCGGAGGGCCCCCTCCCCGTCCGGCACTACCGTGAGCGGATGCGCGTCGGAGTCCGGGGCGCGTCCGCCGGCGGCCCAGCCCGGGCCGGAGCCGTCGCTGGAATTCGCGGGGGGCGGCGTCGCGTTAGGGCTGCGGCAGGAGGTCTCCATGCGACGAGTTCTCTTTTTCTGCGCTCTGTGTCTGATCCCCGCTTCGGTCCTGTCCGCGGCGGAAGTGTTCGGGACCGTCAGCGAGAACGGGAAGCCGCTCCCGCGGGGGGTCGCCGTGAAGCTCGATTGCGCGGGGGTCGCCGCCTCGGGCACGACGGATGAGTTCGGGTCCTACAGAGTCAAGACCGCGGCGGCGGGCGACTGCCGTTTGACGCTCGAGTACCGGAAGGCGACGCCGTCTCTCAAGGTGACCCTTTACGAGAAGCCGACCCGCTACGACCTCGTGGTGAAGGACGACGCGGGCAAGGTGACGATCGCGAGGAAGTGATGACGGAAGAACCCCGGCAGCGGCGAAACCGCGACGCCTGGGACAAGGCCGACATCGTCCTGAAGCCGGTCGGCGGCCTTCTCACGGCCGTTGCGGTCGCGGTGCTCGGGCTGTGGACGTCGAGTTACCTGCGGGATCGGGAGCGCCGCGACGCCGCGCTGCGCGAGCGGATGCAGACGAGCGACACGAACGCGCGCCTGTACTCGGAGCTCACGAGTCGCAGAGAAGAATCGGAGAGCGCGCTTCGGAAGGACATGTTCACCTCGATCATCAACTCCTTCCTCCGCGAGGGCCCCGCGACGGCCGAGCAGAAGCTGCTGAACCTGGAGCTCCTCGTTTACAACTTCCACGAATCTCTGAATCTGAAGCCCCTCTTTCTCCACATCCAGCGGGAGGTGCGAGGTACCCCCCGCCAGTCGGAGTATCTGTCGCGCCTGCACCAGGTCGCCGAACAGGTGATCCACAAGCAGATGCTGGTGATCGGCGACGGGGGAGAGACCTTCGACGCGACCGTGGACACGAAGAAGCTCGCCTTCCCGGACCCCGACGCGGAGGCGTCCGCACCCTACGTCGCCCGGGACCTCGTGGTCGACGGGATCCGGCGCAACGTCAAGCTCGAGATCGTCTCCGCCGACACGGCGAGCGAGGAGCTCCAGCTGCGGATGACCATCCGCACGGCCGAGGCGGGCCGGGTCGAGACCAGCGCGACGGAATTCTGGCTGGGACACTTCGACTTTCCGATGATCGACAACACGCGATTGCCCCACGACCAGCGCCTGGCCGTGGTGCTCAACAACTTCGACGCGAAGCGGGGAGTCGCGGACGTCACGGTCGCGCTGTTCCCCGGCAAGTACGCGGCCCTGAGGGAGAAGCCGTACTACGACGAGATCCTGGCGAAGCTTCTGGCGGCCAATCGGAACGTGCCCCCCGAAGCGACGCCCGCCCCGACGCGTCGGCCAAACTAACCGTCGCCTCCGCTGCGCTTTCCCCTCTCCCCCGCGATCGGGGGAGAGGGTCAGGGTGAGGGGGAAGTCGTTGGAGCAGGAGATGGATTGGAGCTTGCCCCCCTCACCCGCCCTCTCCCCCCGCCGTCGCGGGTGGAGAGGAGAGGAGCGAGCTCGCTCGCCTCTCGCTCGAGGCGACTGCCTGGTCTTGCCGGAGGCGAGGGGGCGTACTACTTGACGATTCGGATATTGAAGTCCGCCGTCTTCAGGGCTCCCCAGAGCTGCAGCCAGAAGAGCACGTAGGCCTCCATCCCGCGCGCGGCCTTCAAATCGCCGAGGTCGACGACGCTCTTCCATCCGAAGTCCTTCAGGATCGACGCGACCTGCTCCTTCGCGGCCGCGTCGTTCCCGCAGAGGAACACGTCGCTCTCGCCCCGAACGCGCGCGGGCTCCACCATGACGCTGGCGTTGATCGTGTTCAGCGTCTTGACGACCTTCGATTCCGGAAGCTCGGCCTGGACCCGCTCGGCGAGGGAGTCACCCGCGGTGGCCGTGAAGAGGGCCGGAGGCATGCCTTTGGAAGAGTCGAGCGGGTTGGCGACGTCTCGATTACGACCTTGCCCTTCAGGTTCTCTTTTCCCGCGGCCCGGATCGCGGCGACCGATCCCGCGCCCGCGGTGACGTTGAAGACGATCTCCCCGAAGGCCGCGGCATCCGAAAATGTCCCGGACGCCGCGTTCTTTCCCGCCGACTCGACCCATGCCCGCGCCTTTTCGTTGCCCGCGTCGCGTGAGCCCATCTTCACGGAGTGACCCAGTGCGACGAGCTTGCCCGCGAGCGTCGTTCCGACCGACCCCGTCCCCAGGACGCCGATGTTCATGCGAAGCCGCCCCGATGGAAATACGCGACTGGCGACGATCGAGGTTCTTCCGGGTCCGCCATTCGTGGGCACGCCCCTCATCCCGTCCCTTTCGTCGGGAAAGGGAGAAGACCCCGCGCTGCCGCACTTTCGGCGATCTCCAGCGCTCGCCGGAGCCGGAGCGATATGCTGGCGGCGTGTTGCCGGCCATAGACTGAGGCCCGTGGAACGTTCTCCGGTCGACCCTCCTCCGCCGGACGAAGCTGAGCGCGGAGCGTCGCTGGAACCCTCTCCGCCAGCCTTCCCGGTGACTCGCGTCACGCTCCAGGTTCTCGGTCTCGTGCTCCTCCTGGCGGCGGCGTTCTGGATCCTTCGCCGGCTCGAGGGAGTCCTTCTCCTCCTCGTCGTCTCGGTCTTCTTCGCCTACCTGATCGCGCCTCTCGTCGCCTTCCTGAGGCGTCCCGTCGTCGTGCGGGGGCGGCCGCGCGTCTTGCCGCTCCCGGCCGCGATCGGGGCCGTCTACGTCCTGATCTTCGGAGCCCTGGCGATCGCGCTCTGGCTGCTGCTGCCGGTCGTCACGTCGGAGTTCGAGCAGCTCGCCGCCGAAGCCCCGGCTCAGCTCGCCCGGGCGCAGGCTCGGCTCCAATCCTGGCAGAGCTACGAACGGACCCATCTGCCCAAGGGAATGCACGACGCGTTGAACGGAGCGATCGAACGATCGACCCGGAGCGCCGCGGAGTCGATCCAGGGCGCCGTTCTGCCATTTCTCGGGGCGACTCTCGGCTATCTCCCCTGGCTGGTCCTGGTGCCGATCCTCTCGCTGTTCCTTCTGAAAGACGCGGAGCTCTTTCGCCGGGGAGCGCTGCGTGTGATCCCGAGAGGGCGTCTCCGATGGCGCGGCGACGACTTCTTCCGGGACGTGAACTCGACCCTGACGGCATACGTGCGAGCGCAGCTCATCGCATCCCTCCTCATCGGGGTCGCCTGTACCGTGGGGTTCGCCCTGATCGGAGTTCCGTACGCCGTCGTGCTCGGGATCGCGGCGGGCGTGCTCGAGTTCATTCCCCTGGCGGGACCGTTGACGATCGGCGCCCTCGCCGTGCTGTTCTCCAGCTTTCACTCCGCGGGGCGGGCGGTCGCGACGCTCGCGTTCCTCGCGATCCTTCGAATCGTCGAGGACTACGTCGTCTATCCGCGCATCATCGGCCGAGGCATCCACCTCCACCCTCTGGCGATCATCCTCGCGATCCTCTGCGGCGCCGAGCTCGGCGGGCTCGCGGGGATCTTCCTCTCGATCCCCGTAGTCGCGATCGTGTCCGTGGCCTTCCGCCACTGGCGCGAGCACCGCGCGGTGGACGCCGCGCTCGCCCCCGGCTGATCTCGCACCTTAGGCGCGGGAGAGGCGCTTCTCGCGCGCCGTTACCGTTTCGCTCCGGGCTCCGACTGCGCCGGCAGATACTTCTTGCGGATCTTCGCGACCACGCCGACGTTGCGGTCCGCGACCTCCGAGATCTGATACTCGATCGTGGCGCCGAGCAGGATCGCGGTTTCGGACGCCGTCAGCTTGTAGTCCTGCTGGAGCCACCGGGCGAGATCGGAGCTGGCGTCCCGAAATGCCTGGTCGATCGATCCCGCGAGGCCCATCGCCATCAGATAGTCCGCGTTCTCGACACGAGGGCCCGGAATGCGCTTTTCGCGGACAAGGTCGATCGAGATCTCGACGTCGAGCGATGTCTCGAGAGCGTTGCCGTTCAGCTCCCCGTCTCCCTGGAGCGCGTGCCCGTCGCCGACGTAAACGAGCGCGCCCGGCTGGCCGACCTGGAGGTACACGGTCGCTCCCTCGCGGATCTCGCTGAAGTCCATGTTCCCGCCGATCCGGCCGGAGTCGCCCGTGCGAATCGGCGCCCCGCCGAAGCCCGGCGCGACCCCGACGCAGCCGAGCATCGGCCGGACGGGCACCGCGAGCCCCTTCAGACGTTCGGTTGGCTTTGCCGGCGTCGCCATCCCCTTTTCGAGGTCGAGAGTCCAGACGACGTTCTTGAAGTCGTTGTCGTGGTGCTCGCTCGCGTAATCCGTCGTGATCGCGCGATCCACGATCCCGTCGTCGCTGATCGCGCTCGCTCTGTTCAAGCGGAGTCTTCGGATGTGGATGGCGACGACGTCGCCGGGCATCGCGCCCTCGACGTAGAAGGGTCCCGTCTGCGGGTTGCCGCCGAGGACGCGCGACTTCATCTTCTCGTCGACGCCTGCCGCGTCGACCGTCTTCGTGCGCACGATGTCCCCGGGCCGGATCCGGAGCACCGGCGGGATCGCCGCCGAGAAGAAGCGGTGGAACTCCGTCGGCTCGAAATCGATCGTCCGGGGAGCCGGGGGCGGATCGGACTCCGGCGGGAGGCGAAGCGCGCGCCACGCGGCGGGAGGATCCTCGCCCCAGACCTCGGGGCCGGAGGAGACGGCGGTTCCCGTGAAGCCGTCGCCTGGACCGTCGGCGCGGCCGGAGTACACCGTCTTCTCTTCGCCGTCCTTCGCCTCGAAACGCATGACGCTTCCGTCCGACGTTCCGACGATCGGGGTGCGTTTCCCGCGCCGCGAGATCCATCCCGTGACCTTTCCCTTGTCGATCCGGAGAGCCATTCGCTCGTGGAGCTCATTTCCGAAGAAGACCGTCGTCAGCTGCCAATCGCCGCCGCGCGCCGTTGGTTCGGCGGCGGAGGCGGGCCGGGCCGCCTCCGGGAGGAGAAGGATCCAGAGGACGAGCATCTGCGTGGCTTGCGAGAAGCGTTTCATCGTACAGACCTCCGGTTGAGCGGCGATCGCCGCCTGCGTGATGAGACGTGCGGCATCGCTCGGATGTTCCGGCTCCGCTCGCCGCCCGGCCCTGTCAGGGCTCTAGGGCTCGTCGGGCTTCCGACCGCGATCCGGTCGCCCGGAATCCTTCTTCTTCTCCGGCCGCACGACGTTCGGCCTCGCCGGTGGCGGTCGGTGCGCTTCCGGTCTTGCGACGGCGGGCCGCGCGGGCGGAGGCGCCGGCCGGACGGGCTGGGGAGCCGGCCGCACAGCCTGCGGGGCGGGCCGCATCGGCCGGAGCGGTTGCGCCGGCGCGCGCTCGACGGGGCGCGGCCGGACGACGATCGGAGGCCGGGGTCCCGACGGCCTCGGGCCGGGAGGGCGGGCGAGTGGAGGACGGTACGAGGGGGCGGGGCGGTAGGAGGGAGCCGGGCGGTGGACCCACCGCCGCTGTTCCCAGTACGGCCGCCGCGAGTACCAGGGGCGGCCGCGGTAGTAGGCGTCCCAGTAGGGTCCGACGGAGAACACGACGATCGGAAGTCCGATCTCCGCGCCGCTCCGAATGATGGGAACGCGGCTGTCGCCATAGGGATACTCGAGGTGACCCGCGTAGACCCAGCCCCGGTCGAGCCCCGCGATCACGTCGCACCAGGTCCAGTCGTCGAGGCATCCCGCGACCTCGACCGGGGTGTCGCGAGGCACCCGGGTCACGATCGGGAACTCCCGACTCGGGCCGGCCCGAAGGTTGACCGTTCGGACCGTGTAGGCCGTCTCGGCCAGGGCGCCGGCGGTCCCGAATGACGCGAGAACGACGCCCAGGACGAGTCGGCGGGATCCGGTCATACGCCCTCCCCGGAGATCCCCGAACTCTAACAAATCACCCCTCACGCGGCCCTCTCGGCCGGGAGAGGGGAAGACCGCGAGGCGCTGACTCGGGAAATCCCCTCTCGCCCGGGGGCGGGGGAGAGGGTCAGTGTGAGGGGGAGTTCCGGAGGAGGGGTAGATCAGGAGAATCGGGTCATCAGCGGCGATCGGGTGATCGGTCATCGGGAAAAGGCGGCCGAGCCGCCCGCCGCTTTGCTCCGCCCGCAGCTCTGATTCGCTGGGAGTGTCTTCGTGACTTTTTCCGGGCACCGGCGTCTAAGGGTGTGCAGGAGGGATCCTCCATGAATTTTCCGCGACGCTTCGCCATCCGTGGTTGCCTTGACGTCCTCTTCCTGGGATGCCTTTGCGCCCCGGTCTCGGCGGCCGCCGGCAGGGACCAGACCCGCGGGGCCCGCGTCCAAGTCCGGGGCGACCGGGACGCGTACGTCCTCTCCCGCGGCCACGGCTCCATGGTCGGCGACGTCTATCTCGAGGACATCGAAGCGCTTCGGAACGAGTGGCCCGGCGATTTTCTGTGGGTCCGGCGTGCGGGGCGCGAGTTCGTGATCCGGGACGCCCGCACCATCGAGGGCGGCCAGAGGCTCTTCGAGCCCATGAGGGCGCTCGAGCCGGAGCAGCAGGCGCTCGGCGGCCGCCAGGAGCGTCTCGAGTCGGAGGACAACGCACTCGATCAGCAAGAGGAACAAATCGAAGCGGAGCTCGAAGCGCTCGACCGGAACGAGGATGACGACGAAGACGAGAACGTCCGTCCCGTCGCGGTGTCTTCCGCCCGCCCGGCCCTCGAAAAACGAAAGCGAGAGATCGGAGAGAAGCTCCGCTTCCTCGAGAGCCGCGAGCGGGAGCTGGACGCGGCGGAGAGCGCCCTGGACAGGCGCTCCGACGCCCTGGAAGAAAAGGCCGAGGCGGCGCTCTGGCGTCTCATCGACCAGGCGCTCAAGAAGGGATTGGGGCGTCCCGTCGACTGACGACTACAGTCGGGCGCGGCGCCCGGCCGGCTTCTCGGCGACGCGCGGGGCGGCCGCGGGGGAATGTCCGGCTGCAAGAGAGCCGCGAGGAGACAGGACGCATCGCGCGTATCCCACTGCCTCGCCGGCGAGCGACGCCCCATGGCCGGCGGCCACGACGGGAAGGGTCGCCAGGTATCGAGCCGTCCACGCGAATCCCGCGCGGCACGATTGACCGGCGACGAGCGCGAGGATCCGCAAGAAGCGGATCGGCAGAACCGTCACGGCGAAGTAGAAGAGAGAGACCGAGCGCCGCTCGCGATGTCAGCGGGTCCGGACGCCTGCGAAGAGGATGCCGCGCTCGAATCGCTCGGCGAGAAACGACCGGAAGCCGTGAAGGTGGTGATGGGAGACGACGGCGGCCGGCTCGAAGCGAAGAGTTTCGCCTCGCTCGACCGCCCGCCAGCTGAAGACCAGGTCGCCCAGGAACTCGTCGTCCGGAAACCCTCCCAGAGTGGCGTAGAGCGACCGGGAGACGAGCAGGTTCGCGGTCGGGGCGCAGTCGATCGGCCTGGGTGATCCCGCCGGCAGCCACTTGCTGAACTTGCAGAGGTGAACGCCCCGATCCAGCCACCGGCTCCCGCGACACTCGATCGCTCCCGACACGACGTCGCCGCTCTCCCGGTGGCTGCGGACGAGTTGCGCGAGCCATCGTCGGTCGAATGAGATGTCGGGATCCGTGAAGACGAGGAGCTGTCCTCGGGCGATCGCGGCGCCGCGGTTGCGGGCGGCGTGAGGCAGCAGCCTCGCCGGATGACGGAGGAAGCGAACTTCCAGAAAGCGCCCGACGATCGCCGCGCAGCGATCGTCGGGACTGCTGTCGACGACGATCGTCTCGAAGGCGCGATGCGTCTGGCCGCGCAGGGAGGTGAGGCAGTCCGCGGGCGTCTCGTGGAGAGATACGCCGGTATGACGACGGAGACCTCGGGAATGAGCACGGGATCGCTCATGACGCGTGGGCGAGTCCGTCCGGTCGTGGCTCGTTCAGCTCGAAGCGCGTGAAGCGGGACGCCGTGTCTCCTGCGCCGAAGAGCAGGCCGACCGCCTGTCCGAGGGCGCTGATCGTCTGCGCGGTCCAGACGAGCGGCAATCCCTTCACGAACGCACGGACGAGATCCGGGCGGTGGCGCCGGATCTCGCGGTATTGCCGCGCGAGGAAATGAACGGGATCGCCGGGGCGAGCGCCACATACAGAGCGCGTTTCCACGCCGGCCACTCGAAGATTTGCGCCCGGCTCCAGCCGTAGAGCCGGTGCCACATGTAGTAGCCACGCGCGAGGGATCCGAATCCCGTCTCGTTGATGTGCTCGAACGCGATGGCGGGGTCGAGGAGGAGCCGGCCGCCAGCGCCGCGAAGGCGCCGGTGCAGGTTGATGTCGGCGACCAGGAGAAGGTCGAGCTCCGAGCCGAACGTGAGGAGGAGCTCGCGTTTGAATGAGGAGTTGTGGCCGGGGAGGTGAACCGCTCCTTCGTCGCGCCGCGCGGGCGGAAGCCAGGGGGCGTAGTTCATCAACGCGATCGTCGCGCTCATCGCCGCACCGGGGTTCCCGTGTGGACCTCTCCTCCGACTCCCGCCCACGGGCCGGCATGAGCGGCGAGGACCGCCTCGATCCATCCCGGCTTCACGCGGCAGTGCTCCTCCAGGAAGGCCACGACGGGCGCGCCGGCGCGCCGCACCCCCTCCGCTCTCGCCGTCGCGTAAGGAGTGTCCGACGCGAGAGGAACGATCCGGACGGACGGGTGCTTCTCGCCCGCGAGCGGCGGCGCCGCGCCTCGAACGAGGTCGATCACGAGCACCTCGACGCGGTGGCTCGCTCTCTCCCCGAGGACGGAGCGAAGGCAATCCTCCGCTCGGGCGCGAAGCGCCCCCACGACGAGGACGATCGAAAGCTCCGGGGAGCCGCTCGCGCCCCCCGGGATCGCGGGCTGTTCGGGCATGGGTGTGGGGGCGGAGTGTATGCCGGGCGGGGGCGGCCCCTCTGGCCGTGCGATTTCGACGCCCCCGCCGGGGGAGGAGCGTTCAGCCGCCCGGGAAGCCGGCGCCCCCCGGAGCGTGTCCCTTGACCTCTTCGATGAGCCGCGACACCTCGTCTGGGCCGGCGCTTTCCGCCTGGTTCTCCAGGATGGCCAGGGCGAGGCCGGAGATCGTCGAATGCTCGAAGAGACGCCGGAGAGGCAGCTCGACGGAGATCTCTCCCTGCAGTCGCGAGAGCACGCGCGTGGCTGTCAGGGAGTGACCCCCGAGGTCGAAGAAATCGTCGTCGCGACCGACGCGGTCGATTCCGAGGACCTCGCACCAGATCCGGGAAAGGAGCTCCTCGTACGGCCCGCGCGGCCGGGACGTTTCGAGGCGCCCCGCTTCCGGCCGCGATTCGACCTTCTCGCGGGAAGGTTCAAGAAGGGCGCCGCGATCCAGCTTTCCGGTCGACGTGCGGGGGATTCGCGGTACGCGAAGGAGGGCGCGCGGGACCATGTAGTCGGGAAGCCGCTCCGTCAGGAACCTTCGGAGCGTCCCTTCTTCGAAGGCGGCGTCGCCCGCGACGTAGGCGACGAGCCACCGCTCGCCGCGCGGATCTTCCCGGGCGACGACCGCGGCCTCGGCCACGTGGGGATGCTGGGCGAGGATGCGCTCCACCTCGGCCGGTTCGACGCGGAATCCGCGGATTTTCACCTGATCGTCGAGCCTTCCCAGGAATTCCAGGGCGCCGTCGCGGCGGCGTCGGACGCGATCGCCCGTTCGGTAGAGCCGGGCGCCCGGCGCCGCATCGAAAGGATTGGGAACCCATCGGTGAGCCGTCTCCTCCGGGCGCCCGCGGTAGCCGCGTGCAAGCGAGATCCCTCCCAGGTAGAGCTCTCCGGGGACCCCCGCGGGCGAAGGCTCCAGGTGGGAGTCGAGGACATAGGCGCGGACGTTGTCGATCGGTCTTCCGATCGGCACGCTCACTCCGGCGGTCTCGGCGGGGTCAGGGTCATGAGTGAGGTCGGCCGCCGTCGCGACGACCGTCGCCTCCGTGGGGCCGTAGGTGTTGAGCAGCCGGACCCGGAGACCGACCGCGCGGCGCCACTGCGCGACTCGTTCGGGAAGTGCGCTCTCGCCGCCGATGACGACGAGCCGCAGCGTCTCCGGGATCGCGGCGCGGCCCGACTCCAGGGCGAGCACGACCTCGTGCCAGTACGTCGTCGGAAGGTCGAGTACCGTGATCCGAGCCGCCGCGCAGTACGAGAGAAACTCCGCCGGGCTCTCGAGGATCGGTTCTCGAAGGACGAGCGTCGCGCCGGCGCCGAGACAGGGGAAGATCTCCTCCGCGGCGGTGTCGACGTGAAACGGCGCGAACTGCAGAACGCGGTCGCCCGCGCGCAACGCAAACTCTCGTCGAGCCCAGAGCGCGAAGTTGAGCAGCCCTCCGCGCGTCACCTCGACGCCCTTCGGCCCGCCGGTCGACCCGGACGTGTACATCACGTAGGCGAGACCCGCCGGGTCCCCGCCGTGGTCGCTCCGAGGCGGCGCCGCCGGCGTCTTGGCGTCGCCGTCGGCGTCGAGGAGGACGAGCGGGAGAGGACGACTTCGAAACCGGTGCGCCAGCTCCCCGGACGTGAGAACGAGGTCGGCCTTCGCGTCGTCCAGGAGATGCTCGAGCCGCCGGGCGGGCAGCGCGGGGTCGAGCGGCAGATAGGCGCCCCCGGCCTGGAGCACCGCGAGCATTGCGGCGATCATTTCGGGTGAACGCTCCACGCAGAGCGCGGCGACGCCGCCGGGCCCGAGCCCCGAGGAGCGCAGGCGCTCCGCGATGGCGCCGGCCCGGGTCGTCAACTCGGCGTAGGACACGCCTCGTCCCTTCCATTCGAGCGCCGTTGCCTCCGGCGTTTCCGCGGCCGCCTCCGCCGCCAGCGCCTCGACGGCGGACGGGTCCGGGAGGGGCGTGTCCGTCCGATTCCACTCGGCGATCTCGCGGTGCCGGTCTTCGGCGGACAGAAGACGGAGGCGCGAGAGCGGCCGATCGGGCGCCTCGACCGCGTCGGAGAGCAGCCTCTCGAAGTGGCTCGCCATCGAACGAATCGTTTCCGCATCGAAGAGGTCGGTCCGATAGGAGAACGCGCCGCGCAGCTCGCCGTCGTCGAGCGCGAGGGAGAGCGTCAGGTCGAACTTCGTCCAACCCGGATCGATCGGAATCGGCGAGACCGAGAGGCCGGTCATTCTCGGAACGTTCCGGGCCTCGCTCTGCAGATCGAAGTAGACCTGGGCGAGCGGCGCGTGAGCGAGGCTCCGCCGGGGTCGGAGCTCGGTCATCAATCTCTCGAAGGGGATGTCCTGGAAGGCGAAGTCCTCCAGGGTCCTCCCGCGGACCTGGCGCAGGAGCTCCCGGAAGGACGGGTCGGACGAGAGATCCGACCGAAGGACCAGCGTGTTGACGAAGAAGCCGATGAGGTCTTCCGTCTCCTTCGTCGGACGATTGGCGATCGGCGATCCGACGACGACGTCCGAAACTCCGGTGTAACGGAAGAGAAGCGTCTGAAAGCCCGCCAGAAGGGTCATGAAGAGCGTGGCGCCTTCCTCCCGACCGAGCTCGCCCAATCCCGCGGTGAGCCGGGCGCCGATCACGACGGGCTCCCGGGCGCCGCGGTGACTCGAACGCGGCGGGCGGGGGCGGTCCGCCGGAAGGTCCAGGAGAGCCGGCGCCCCGCGAAGCCGCTCCCGCCAGTAGGCGAGCCGGGTGGCGAGGACCGTGCCTTCCATCCCGCGTCTCTGCCGCTCCGCGAAGTCCCCGTACTGGATCGAAAGCGCGGGGGCGATCTGGGAACGGCCGCCGGCGAACGCGTCGTAGAAGAGCGAGAGCTCCCGTGAGAACACGTCGAGAGACAACCCGTCGCAGACGATGTGATGGAACGTCGAGATCAGAACGTGTTCGTAGGGCGCCATCCGCAGGAGCGTCCAGCGGAAGAGGTCGTCGCGTCCGAGGTCGAACGGAATCGCGGCCTCCGCTTTTGCCGCGGAGGCGACTTCGATCTCGAGCTGTCGAGGGGGAAGCCCCGACAGGTCACGAAGCGTGACGTGGACGCCGGCGCGTTCGCGGATCTCCACCCGGGGGATTCCTCCGACTCCGGGGAAGCGGCTCCGCAGAGACTCGTGGCGGGACACGATCGCCGCGAGAGCGCGCGTGAGCGCCTCGAGCTGAAGAGGCCCTCGCATCCGGATCGCCTGCAGCATGTTGTAGGACGGGTCCTCCGGCTCGAGCTCCGCCAGAAACCACAGACGCTCCTGCGGAGGGGACAGGAACCCCGGCCGTTCGGGCCGGGTCGCCGCGCCCGCAGCCGGTTGCCGGGGTGCGGTCGTCGCCTCGGTGAGAGCTTCGACGCGCTCCGCCAGGAGAGCGGGCGACGGCGCCTCGAAGATCACGCGGATCGGCATCTCGATCCCGAACGCTTCCCGAATTCGCGAGACCGCCCTCGTCGCGAGGAGGGAATGGCCTCCTCGGTCGAAGAAGTCTTCGTCCGGTCCGATCTCCGGGATTCCCAGCACTTCCGCCAGGAGAGTCCCGATCCGGCTCTCCGTGGGAGTCGGGGGCGAGTCGGGCCCTCTCTCCATGCGCGCCGCGGACGCCGTCTCGGGGAAGGGGGCGGAGGACTGCGAGAGGAGCTCGGCGACGTTCCGGCCCGGCTCCTCGAGGATTCTCTCGACGATCGTCCGGAAGTCGAGCGCCAAACGGCGCACCGTCGAGGCATCGAAGAGATCGGCGTTGTACACGAAGCGCGACGTCAGCCCGTTCCCCTCGTCGAACAGCTCCATCGACAGGTCCACGAGGGCGATCCGGATCGGTCCGGCCTCGACGTCCACGGCCAGACGTCCGGCGGTCCGGGTTCGGCGCGGCACGTTTCGAAAATTCATCATCACCTGGAAGAGCGGCGCGTGATTGCCCCGCCGGGGACGGATCTCCTCGACGACCTTTTCGAACGGCACGTCTTGGTTTCCGTACGCCTCGAGCGCCGTCTTCCGGACCTTTCGCAGAAGCTCGGCAAACGTCGCGTCGCCGGAGAGATCGGCCCGGACGACGACGGTGTTGATGAAGCATCCGATCAGGTTTTCGGTCACAACCTGCCGGCGGCCCGCGACGGGAACGCCCACGAGAAAGTCGCGCCGGCCGCTCCAGCGCGCGAGAAGCAGCTCGAACGCGGCCAGAGCCGCCATGAAGATCGTCGCGCCCTCGCTCCGCGCGAGAGCCTTCAGCCGCGAAGTGCATTCCGGGCCGAGTGAGAGGTCCTCGATCGCGCCCCGATAGCTTTCGCGGGCGGGACGCGGACGATCCAAGGGAAGGTCGAAGACGTCCGGCGCTCCGAAGAGCTTCCGCTTCCAGTCGGCGAGCTGTGTCTCGAGGGCGGTTCCCTCCACCCGCCCGATCTGCCACCGTGCGAAGTCCACGTACTGAATGGGCGGTTCCGGAAGCGGCGACGGCCTCTCCGCCGCGAACGCCTCGTACAGGCTCTCGATCTCCGCCACGAGGACGTTCATGGACCAGGCGTCGAAGGCGAGGTGGTGGACGTTCCAGAGGAGCAGGTGATCGAGGTCTCCGCGCCGCACGAGACGCACGCGCACGAGCGGCCCCCGCGTCAGTTCGAAAGGTCGGCTGTCCTTCTCTTCCCACTCCCGGATTCGAAGCTCGCTCTCGAGGTTCGTGCCGGGCTCGAGGTCTTCGGTGGGCAGGCAAATCGGCCGAGCCGGCAGGACGACCTGTTCGAGCGAGTCTCCCGTCAGCCGGATGACGGTCCTCAACGATTCGTGCCGCCGAACGATCTCCGTCAGCACACGCTCGAGAAGGTCCACACGGAGCGCTCCGCGGAGACCGAGACGGGAGGGTCGCTGGAAGACGCGGCTCCCCGGCTCGAGCTGTTCGAAGAGCCAGAGGCGCTGCTGGACGAACGACGCCGGGCCGGAGGTGTGGCCGGAACGGATCGGACCGGCGTCGTCCTCGAGCGGCAGGCCACCGCCCCCCGCTCGCCGCTTCTCGTTCGGCGGCCGCGTCATCCTGAGACGTTCTCCGCATCCACCCCGCGCTCGCCGCTCTTTTCGAGGAGCGCGGCCAGGCCTTCGACGGTCCCCGCCTCGAAGAACTCGGGAAGCGACACGTCGACGCCAAAACTCTCGCGGATTCGCGCCACGATCTGCGCGGCGAGAACCGAATCGCCTCCCACGGCGACGAAATCGTCCGTCATTCCGATCGGATCCACGCGGAGGACCTCGATCCACGTGCGCGCGATTTTCCGTTCGACGGAAGTGCGGGGAGCGACGAAGGGAACGCCGCTGCCAGCCGGGACTTCCGCGGCCGTCACGCCGAGCTTCTGCGCCAGCCCGATCCGCTGGAGCTTTCCCGTGGGTCCCTTGGGAATTTCCGCCACCACCACGATCCTCCGGGGGACCTTGAAATCCGCCAGGCGCTTCGACAGGAAATCGCGCAGGTCCGACGGGGCCGCGTCGGCGTTCGCTTCGAGGACGACGGCCACTCCCACGTCCTCGCCGAGGCGGGCATCCGGGATCGCGAACGCGACCGCTTGGGAGACGGCCGGATGCTCCAGGAGGGCTTCGTCGATCTCGCGTAGCGAGATCTTCTCGCCTCCGCGGTTGATGATCTCCTTCAGGCGTCCGGTCAAAGTCAGGTAACCGCCGGCGTCGAGGTAGCCCTGGTCCCCGGTGCGGAACCAGCCCCGTACGAACGCCGACTCGTTCGCGGAGGGATCGTTGACGTAGCCCGCGGTGACGTTGGCTCCCCGGATGACGACCTCTCCCCGTGTGTCCGGCCCGACGAATTCGCTCTTCTCGCCGAGGATCGCGATTTCCGGGCCCGCGGCGCGTCCGACGCTCCCGGGCCTCCGATCCTCCGGCGGCAGAGGATTGCTCGCCATCTGGTGCGCGGCCTCGGTCATCCCGTACGCCTCGATCACCGGCACGGCGAACACGCTCTCGAGCTCCGCGAGGACGGTCGGGGGCAGGGGCGCCGAGGAAGAGCGCACGAACCGAAGGCGGCCCCGCTCCCGGAACCATCCCGGTTGCCGCGCCCGCAGGAGAACCGCCTGGTGCATGGTCGGCACCGCCGTGTACCAGGTCGGCTGGAACTCCTCCATCCAGTCGAAAAACATCGGCGCCTGGAATCCGGGAGCGCAGACGACGCTTCCTCCCGCGAGGAGGGAGGAGAGCAGCGCGGCGACGAGACCGTGGATGTGGAACAGGGGCATCACGTTCAAGCAGCGGTCCTCGCTCGTCAGCGCGAGCGAACGGACGATGTGCTCCGCGGAGGTCCAGAGGTTGCGATGCGTCAGCGCGACGAGCTTCGGGCGGGAAGTGGTTCCCGACGTGTGCAGGAGGAGCGCGACCTCGCCGGGCCCCGCCGGAGGCAGCGCCTCGGCGTCCTGGGCGTCGGCGGAGCCGGAGAGCCGGAACGATCCCGACGTTCGCGGATCGGCCGTGAGCTCCAGGACGCGCACGCCGAGACGGTCCGCCGCGCGGCGGGCCGGAGAGTCGCTCGCGGCCGGCAATAGGAGCGCGCTCGGAGCGAGGTCGGCGAGATAGAAGGAGAATTCCTCCTCGCGATAGGCGGGATTGAGCGGAGCGCTTGCCGCGACCGAGGCGACTCCGAGAAACGCGGCGGCCATCTCGGGCCCGTCGGGCAGGCAGATGGCGACACGATCCCGCGGGCGGACGCCAGCCGCCGCGAGGTCGCGCGCCACGCTCTCGATCTGGCGCCGCAGGCCGGCGCGGCTCATGGCCGCGCGGCCCGGAGCCAGCAACGAGGGCGCTTCCTCGTCCGCGGATGCGGGGCGCGACGAGATGTCCCCCAGAAGGCGGCCCAGGGCTTGCGGTGTCGCGTCCTTCATCGTGCGCAGAGTATGACCGCCGGCACCGCACCGGCCACCGCATGGGCTCGAGCGGGGCGGGGGAAACAGGGGCGGCGGGGGCGCGATCTGGTGCGGAGGTTGCAGAAACTCCGACGGGCACGATCCGATAGCGCGGTGAAGTCGGGGGCCGGTGAAGTCCCGCCCCCTTTCCTTTTCCTCAGTTCGCGGACTTCGACGCGGCAGCGGGCCCGCTTTCGCGCGCGCCCGGCGAGATTCCGAGATGCTCGATGAGGAACGCGTGGTCGAAGGCCCTCTCCCGAAGCTTGTCGTAGCGGCCCGAGGAGCCCCCGTGCCCTCCGGCCATGTTGATCTTGAACACGAGCGGGTTCTTGTCGGTCTTCACCGCCCGAAGCCTCGCGACGTACTTGGCGGGCTCCCAGTACATCACCTGGCTGTCGTCCCACGACGTCTTGACGAGGAGCGTCGGGTATTCCTTCGCGGTCAGGTTGTCGTAGGGGCTGTACGACTTCATGTAGACGTACTGCTCCTTGATCTTGGGATTTCCCCACTCTTCAAACTCGGGGACGGTCAGGGGGACGGACTCGTCGAGCATCGTATTGATCACGTCCACGAAGGGGACGTGGGAGATCACGACGTGGAACAGGTCCGGACGCAGGTTCGTCACCGCTCCCATCAGGAGCCCGCCCGCGCTGCCGCCCTCGATCGCGAGCCGGTCGCGCGACGTGTAGCGATCCGCGATGAGCTGCTCGGCGGAGGCGATGAAATCGGTGAAGGTGTTCTTCTTCGTCATCATGCGGCCCTGGTCGTGCCACTTCTTGCCGAGGTCCCCTCCGCCGCGGATGTGCGCGAGAGCGAGAACGACGCCGCGGTCGAGAAGGCTGATCTCGTTCGAGTCGAACTCCACGTCCGAGGGGGAGCCGTAGGAGCCGTAGGCGCCGAGGAGCAGGGGAGCCTTGCCGTCGCGGACGGTCCCCTTCCGGTAGACGATCGAGATCGGGATCCTGGTTCCGTCGGACGCCGTTGCGTATCGGCGCTCCGAGACGTAGCGGGACGGGTCGTAGCCGCCCAGGACTTCCTTTTGCTTGAGGAGGGTGCGTTGCTTCGTCACGACGTCGTAGTCGTAGACCGCCGGAGGGGTCGTGAAGGACTCGTAGGCGATGCGCAGCTTGTTCGTGTCGAACTCCCGGTTGTTCTCGGGGCCCGCGGCGTAGATCGCCTCCGGAAACTCGATCCGATGGGACGTCCCCGTCTTGAAGTCGAGAACCCGGATCCGCGGCAGCGCGTCCTGCCGCTCGTAGACGGCCCCCCAGGACGAGAAGAGGTCGAAGTCCTCGAGCATGACGTCGTCTCTGTGGGCGATCAGCTCTTTCCAGTTCTCCGGGCGCGGGTCCGAGACGGGCGCGGTGACGAGCCGCTTGTTCCGGCCCCTGTCGTTCGTGATCACGTAGAAGAGGTCTCCGCGATGATCGACGTAGTACTCGCGGTCGTGGACCCGCGGGGCCACCATCCGGAACGCCGCCGTGGGAGCATCGGCCTTCAGGTACCGGATCTCGGAGGTCGTCAGGCTGCTGACCACGAAGAAGAGGTAGTCGCCGCTGCGGGACCGCTGGATTCCGACGCCGAACATCTCGTCCTTCTCGTCGTGGAGGAGCGTGTCCGTCCTGGTGTCGGTGCGGACGGTATGCCGCCAGAGCCGGAACGGGCGCTTGGCGGGGTCCGTCGTCGCGTAGAAGAGCGTCTTGTTGTCCGCCGCCCAGGCCACGGAGCGCACGCGCTCGACGGTGTCCGGCAGCAGCCGGCCGGTCTTCAGGTCCTTGACGTGCAGGTCGTAATCTCGGAACCCGGATTTGTCGGTCGTGTAGGCCAGCCAGTTTCCGTCGTCGCTCGCCCGCCACGTCCCGACCGACATGAACTTCTCGCCGCGGGCGAGCTCGTTGACGTCGAGGATGACCTCCTCCGGACCGTCCAGGGTCTTCTTGCGGCAATGGATGGGGTAGGACTTGCCCTGTTCCGTTCGAGAGTAGTAGAAGAAGCCCCGTTCCCGGAAGGGCACGGAAAGATCGGTTTCCTTGATGCGGCCGAGCATCTCCGCGTACAGGGTCTTCTGGAGCGGCTCGGTCGGCTTCATGACCGCGTCCGTGTAGGAGTTTTCCGCTTCCAGATACGCGCGCACCTCGGGATCCTTCTTCTCGCGCATCCAGAAATAGTCGTCCCGCAACGTGTCGCCATGGATCGTCGTCGTCTTCGCGATCTTTCTGGCGACCGGGGGCTTCGGCGGCGCTGGCGATTCCTCGGCGTTAAGCATCGACACGAGAACGCTCGTTCCCAGTGCCGCCGCGAGTGCGGTTCGGCGCGTCATGTGGGCCTCCTGAAAACAGAACGCGGATCATAGCAAGGGCCCCCGTTGCCGTCCCGGACGTCGCGTCCGGAGAATCGCTTCACGGGTCTCGCCCATCTCCTCTCCACCCGCGGGAGCCGGGGAGAGGGGAATTCACCCTTGGCGCCTACCCCTGGAAGGCGTACGAGATCTTCAGGAAGAGCTGCCTCGCCACGGGGAGAAGGTCGTGTCGCGACGGGGCCGATCCAGATCCCACCGCCGGCTCGAGCGCCCGGCTGTCGCCGTAGCCGAGGAAGAAGACGGTCTGCCAGTTGAGCTTGTAGGCGAAGAGCGCCGACCCGTCGAGGTTGCCCTCCTTGCGCGCCACGGGCGCGTTGTAGAGGCGCGGCTCCCGCTCCGTCACGACGTACTGGGCGATCGCGCGCAGGAAGGCGCGCGCCGTGAACGTGTACGTCGCCTTCAGCCGGGCGACCTGGGCCGTGAAGAGCCGCCCGCCCTCGACGTTCAACCAGCGCCGGTCGCCGATGAAGGACAGCTCCAGATGATCGGTCGGCCGTGTGGTGATCGACGCGAAGAGGTCGCCGCCGTGCCCGGTCTGCCCGTTCTCGAAATCGATCTCGCTTCCGACATTTCCGTTGAACGTGATGCGCGTCAGCCGCCGCGACGGGTCGACCGAGATCGACCAGGTCGCCTGCGTGCGGTCGAGGACTCGATTGCCGACGCGCACCGAGTCGACGTTCAGCCCGACGAAGCCCGCGAGATTGAACGCGCCGTTGAAGTCGACGCCTGGAAAGAAGCGGCGGGAGACGAGCCGTCCCGAACGGTCGGCGATGTAGTCCTGGCCCAGTCGCGTGAAGAGCCTGCGGAAGATCCCCTCGGGGTAGAAGTGTAGCCCGCCTGCACCGTGCCCTGGCGGATCCCGACCTGTGGCACGTACCCGTCGTCGGCGCGAAAGCCCTCGGCGAAGTCGCGGTATTCCGCGAACCAGGCGAACGTCCGGGTCTGGTGGTTCCAGTTGACGTCGAGCGCTCCGCCCGAGAAGGACCGGCCGTCCCACTCGGAAGCGAGGTCGGGTTTGTCGGGAGTCTGGGTCTGGCTGTAGAGGAACTGCCCCGTGACCTGGTCACGGTCGTTGGGCCGCCACTGGAAGTCCGGTCCGAGCACCCGGTTGTGGCCGCCCCCGGAGACCTCTCGATCGGTCGCCAAGAGTCCGGCGAACGACGGCCCGATGTCGCGGCGGATCCGGCCGATCGCGGCGAACGAACGGAAGTCCTGCGGGGCGGCTCCCGAGGATTGCGCGCCCGGGAGGATCACGAGGCCCCCGCCGCGGTCCTCGCTGACGAGCAGCGTGTACGCCGAGCTGCCGCCCTTGCCCGTCAGCCGAGCGCCCCAGCGGGGCGAGGTGATGGTGCGTGTATAGACGGCCTGGATGGGGGACTGGAAGAGATCGACGCCCTCGAGGAAGAAGGGGCGCTTCTCGGGGTAGAAGAGGGCGAATCGCTCGTTGACGGAGATTTGGGCCACGTCCGACTCGATCTGCGAGAAATCCGGATTGATCGTCGCGTCGACCACCTTGTCGGGGTCAGGAGTCCACTTGAGGTCGCCGCCGGCGTTTCCGCGCGCGGGTGGATAGGAGAAGGACGATCGCGGGTCCGATGCGTCCCGGGGGCGGCCCTCGGCCTTCCCCGTGACGTACGGCGCCGCCACGAAGTGACCGGCGGAGGGCAGCCCTGTGAGCCCGGTGAGCGTCCGCATGCGGCAGATCAGGCAATTGGACCCGCGCGGAATCGGGCTCGAGTGGAAGGCGTAGCGAAATTCCCGCGGATAGTTGCGCCAGACGAGGATCCCCCACGACTGCGGATCCTGGTCCCCATAACGCAGTGAGGAGAAGGGGATCCGGATCTCCACCGTCCAGCCTTCCGGCGTGATTTTCGCGGCAGAGTCGTAGAAGAAGTCGGGCGAGAAGTCCTCCGTCCCGTTCGCCTCGTTCCAGACCCCGTCCCCCTGGATGCCGCGCGGGTTCACCCGGAACTCCAGCGCGGACCGCCGGTCGTTGCGCGGATCCAGGAAGATCGCGATGTTGTCGTCGGTGCCGAGGACCTGGTCGCGGTCGACGTACGGCGCCCGGATCTGATCGGGTCGCGGGTCGTCGCAACGGATCCCGAGGTAAAAGGACTTCTCGTCGTAGGTGACGAGAACGGCCGTCCGGACTCTGGGGGGAACGTTATCGCCGGGCTGCGTCTCCCAGAAGGTGTCCATGGAAGCGGCGCCCTGCCAGCCGGGATCGGAGAGGGACCCGTCGACGGTGATCGGGCCGGCCGTCCTGGAAATCGGGAGCGGAGGCGGAATATCCAGGCTCTGGGCGACGAGCGGTCCGCCGAGGGCGAACAGGGCGAGGAGACCCGCGGCGTGTCGCATCCCCCATTTGGTACGCGGTCGGGGCTCGAAGGTTCCGCCTCCCATGCGAAGTGGCACGATTCTGCGGAGTGGCAGGATTCGTGAACCGTTGCCGGCCGGGGGGCGATGCATGGCGGGATCAAGCGGCGAAAACCCGAGGCAGAAGTGGCCGGACGTCGTGTGGATCCTCCGCCACGCCGAGAGCGCCGGCAACCTGGCGCGCGACCTCGCGGAGAGCGCGGGCGAATATCGGATCGCGATCGACTCGCGCGACGTCGACGTCCCGCTTTCTCCGCTCGGCGAGCGGCAGGCGGACGCGGTGGGCCGCTGGTTCGGCGCTCTGCCGGCGGACGAGCGACCGACCGCGCTTCTGTCCTCTCCGTACATCCGGGCCCTCGAGACGTCGAGGCGGCTGATTGAATCGTCGGGACGGACGGAGCTCTCGGCGGTCCTCGACGAGCGCCTCCGCGAACGGGAGTTCGGGATCCTGGACGGTTTCACCCGCACCGGGATCGAGGCGCGGTTTCCCGAGGAGGCGCTCCGGCGCGGTCCGCTCGGAAAGTTCTACTACCGGCCTCCCGCCGGGGAGAGCTGGTGCGACGTGATCCTGCGGCTGCGGAGTGTGATCGACACGCTGACCCGGGAGTACCGTGGCGAGCGCGTGATCGTCGTCGCCCACACGGTGGTCGTGCTCTGCTTCCGGTATCTCCTGGAGCGCCTGACCGAGGAGCGGCTCCTGGAGATCGACCGGTCGCAGGAAGTCGCGAACTGCTCGATCACGTCCTATGCATTCGATCCGTCCGCCGGGCGCAACGGGCGTCTCGTCCTGAAGCTCTTCAACTTCGTCAATCAAATGGAACGGGAAGGGACGCCGGTCACGGCGGAGCCGGACGCAAAGATGCGCGCCGAACCGACGTGAGCCTT
>JBBQNC010000013.1:0-31572 GCA_038329555.1 Thermoanaerobaculia bacterium | reverse complement strand
CCGCCCTCCCGCATCCCCACGTAACGCCAGATGAAGCGGTGGACCCTCGCGAGAAGGAGCGCTCCGAACTGGAGGGCCAGCACCCACGGCAACTGCGTCGCCAGATGCCGCACCTCGGCGGCGTCGGTCTGAAAATCGAATCGCAGCAGATACGCGAACGCGAAGGCGCCGGCGAGCACCAGCAAGTCGAAGAGGTACTGAACGTCCCGCAGATTCACGCGGCGCCAGGCGCCGGCGCGGCTCGACTGTTCGGTGTCTGGCGCGACTTCGGCTGCCTCCGGGCGAGGCCGGGACAGGTCCGCGATCGACGGCGGCGGTACGCTCGACGGACGCACCATCGCGAGAGCCGTCCGGCCAAGCACCTCGATGTCCGACCACCATGTCCGCTGTTCCAGGTATCGCGCGTACCCACGAAGCTTGTAGGGCTGAAGAACGTCGCGGTAGAAAGTCTCAGGATTTCCGTCCACCGAAGCGAGGAGAGCTTCCTCGTTGCGCAGAATCAAGGTGACCGGGTCCGTCAAACCGGGACGCACCTGGAGTGCAAGACGCCAGAGAGGATTGCCGAGATCGACGAATCGGGGAATCTCAGGCCTCGGTCCCACGAGGCTGAGATCACCGAGGAGCACGTTGATCAGAGCCGGGAGCTCGTCGAGTCTCGTCTTGCGCAGAAGACGACCGATCGGGGTGACGCGCGAGTCGCCCTCACCGGTCATCAGGAGGCCGGTCGCGTCGGCCCACATCGTGCGGAATTTGAGCAACATGAAAAACGCGCCCCGGCGACCGACGCGTCTCTGCCGAAAAATGACGGGACCGGGAGAGGTCAGCGCAACGGCGATCGTGCAGATGACCAAGAGCGGCAGGCCCAGGATCAGACCGAACGCCGCCAGAAACACGTCGGCGCTCCTGGGCAATCCCGCCGGAGGCGGTGAGTCGATGCGGTCCCGATCCGTCAGCGGAATCGTGCTCACGACGCTGTCACTCCCTCACCGACCTCACGACTCAAGAGCCCCCCGCCCCGTGCGAGACGGGGACGGCATGCCCGAAAGTGCGGATGAATGTTCACGTTGAGCGCGGAAAACATGGAACCTCCGCCAGAGACGGCGAACGAAAAGAATCAGATTACACCAAGCAGGAAATATACGGGGACGCCCGAGTTCGGCGATGACCCATACCGACGCAAGACCCGAACAGTCAATGACATACGGTTCCCGAACGCTCCCTGCCTCTCTGATGGTCCCGCTGGCGTAAAAGATTCTTGTCACTCCTCGACACCTCAAAGAACGCGAATTGTCACCGGAGACCGGAGCGAGCGGATCAACGTTCGGGAGGGTGCCACGTCTGGCGTTTCAGAAGCGACTACGGCGACGCGCTCTGCCGGACTCGTTGCTCACGAGCCGATGTCGTCGCCCAGTAGGCGAGGAACGCTGCGACGGCGACGCCGAAAATCATCCAATCGATGGAAGCGTTACCCCGCCCTGAGCAGAAGACCGCGAGTCCGGCGAGCATCGCGGCCCCCCCGCCAAGGGCCCGGACCACCTGGTCATGCCGGAGACCCGTCGCGATGAGGCGTTGATACAGGTGGGATCGGTGCGGACGCCAGATCTTTTCCGCACGGAGGAGCCGTCGCAAAAGGGTGAACAGACCGTCAGCAAGGAAAAACCAGAGGCAGAGCGCCGAGAAGAAGACGGCGCGCCCCCGGCCCTCGGCCTGGATCTCGAACGGAATCGAGGCGAAGAGAAAGCCAAGGCTCGCGGCGCCCACGTCGCCAAGAAAGATACGGGCCGGATGCCAGTTGTAGAGCAGAAATCCTCCGCAGGCCCCGGCGATGGCCAGCCCGGTCACGAACGCGGTGTCTGGAAACAGGAATGCAGCCGCCAGTCCGGCGATCACTCCCTGTGACGCGGCAAAGCCGTCGATCCCGTCGAGGAAGTTGTAGAGGTTGGTCAGCCCGACGATCCACAGGATCGCGACGACCACGCCGAAGGGCCCCAATGGAAGGTCGGCCGGTGGCGGAAGAGGCAGCTTTTCGAATCCGCCCACACGAAACACAACGAGGACGGCGGCGACCATGTGCACCGACGCCCGCACCCCGAGCGGGATGCCGCGGAGATAGTCGTCGGCGGCACTCACCGCCGCGACGAGCAGAAGCCCCAAAGCCACGGGCGCCGATAGCAGCGGTAGCCCCAGGCACCATCCCACGAAGGATCCCGCCGCGATACCGGCGAGCACGCCGAGACCGCCACCACGGGGAGTGGGCGCTGTGTGCGACGAGCGATCGTTGGGCAGGTCGACGACGCCGCGGCGGAGGAGGAACCGGACGAGGGCGTACGTCACGGCACCCGAGACGGAAAAGGAGCCGACCACCACGACGGCGGCTTTCCACCCGCTCACGCGACGATCTCCGGGATCGCATCGATCACGGCCCGGGGGGCCCACGCGATTCGCTCCCGCGCCCTCTGGTCCGAGAAAGTCAGGGTCGATGTCATTCGCGAGAACGTCTGACGCGTGAAGGGCACGTGGCGGCCCGTGACCCGTTCCACGAGGTCTCCAAGCTTCGCGGCCGCGCGGGCCGCCGGGAAGGACAGGCGCGGCGGCGGCCGGCGGCCCAGGGCGAAAGTGATCGAACGCTCGAGCTCTGCGAACGTCGGATGGCGGCCGTCCGTGAGGTGGTACACGCCTCCCGCTTCGGAGAGCAGCCGGAGGCCCTTCGCCGCGTCGTCGACCAGGACCATGCTTCGCTTCGCACCGCCGTCAGCGACCCCGTAGTACCGACCTCTGCGTAACGCACCGACCATCGCCCCGAAGTTTCCAGGGGCCTCGCGGCCGACGACGAGAGGGAGCCGCGCAATGGCGACGCGCACGCCCCTCGCTTTTCCCCATTCCCGGACCAGATCTTCCGCGGCGCGCTTGCTGGCGCCGTAGGGCTCGATGGCGAGCCGCGGCGTGTCTTCGTCGAGGAGCTCCCCCGAGTCGAGTCCGTAGACGGAGACGGAGCTGACGAAGACAAAGGTCTTCGGCGGATCCGCCGCGCGGTCGAGCGAGGTCAGCAGGTTCCTGGTGCCTCCCAGGTTCACGTCGGAGAATCGCTGCGCCTCAGCCCGGGTCCGGGGGACAACGTGTGCGAGGCCGGCGAGATGGTAGATGGCCGCCTCGACGACGCCCTTCAGATCGACGGGCGCCATCACGAGGTCTCCGACGGCGGTTGTCAGACCCTCGATGCGAGTCCGGCTTACGGCGCGAACCCGATCTCCCGCCGCCGCGAGTTCGCGGACGAGGCGGGACCCCAGGAAACCGGAGGCGCCCGTGACGAGACAGCCGCTCATGCGTGCGTCGCCGCGGCCTCCCCGAGCGTCCGGCGCATCCGGGACGCGAGAAGGTCGCGGTCGTACAGGTCACGCGCCACGCGGGTGGCGTTTCCCGAGAGTCGAGCGCGGAGCGACGAGTCGGAGACGACTCTCATGACTGCTTCAGCCAGGCGCCGCGCGTCCCCCGGGGGGACCGAGAGGCCGCACTGCTCGCGTTCGAAGAGATCTCGGATCCAACCCTGCGTCGTCTGAACGACCGGAACGCCCGCAGCGAAAGCGTCGAACACTTTGTTGGGGGAAGCCGTCGATAGGAAGGGGACATCCTTGCAAACGAAGAGCGCGCAGTCGGCGCGCTTCAACCAGGCCCGAACGGCATTCTTCGAGAGCAGCCCGAGAAAATGCACCCGATCAAGCCCGAGCTCGTTCGCCTGCGCCTCGAGTGCCTTGCGCTCTTTTCCGTCGCCGATGACGACGACCTCCACGTCCCGGACCGCCTGCTCACGGAGAACCTGCGCCATGTCAAGGATCTGTCGGCAATCGTCGATCAGGCCGACTGTTCCCGTGTAGAGGACGAGCTTCTTTCCCTTCGCCCAGTCCGGGGTGACGAGGTCCGAGGCGCTCGCGGCCGCGCCGTTGTCCGACGGATTCGGCACGACCTCGATATGCTCGACACCGTAGCGGGACCTGATCCAGGCCGCCATTCCCTCGGAAAGGCAGATCACTCTTGCGGCGCCGCGGTAGCAGCTCCGTTCGACGAACCTGGCGACTGCGATGACGATCGGGTTGCGGACGATTCCGAGTTGGATCGATCCCTCCGGCCATAGGTCGCGGACCTCGAATACGAGAGGCCGTCGACGAAGGTAGCGGGCGACGAGTGCTGGCAAGGCGACCGTGATCGGCCCCGAGGAGGCGACAACCACGTCGGCCGGAAGTGTCAGCGCGTACCAGGACGCGAGAGCCGCGTACGCTCCGAAGGTCAAGAGGCGCCGCGCGACTCCGTGCTTGTTCGAGAGCCGAACGTTGATCACGATGACGTCGATCCCCTCGATCCGTACTCGGGACAGCAGCCGCGTCGGCCGCAGATCGGACTTGTCGTAGACGCTGGTCACCACGGTCACCGAATCGCCCGCCTGGACCCATCGCGACGTGAACTCGTACACACGCGTGCTCCACGAGCCGGCCGGGGTCGTGAAGTACTGGTAGAAATAGAGAATCCTCAAACGGGGCCGTCCGGGATATCCGCCCGCGCAGCGCCCTCGAGGAGCGAGATCACGGCTCGGAACTTGCCGCCCGAGGTGCGCGGGATTTTCGCGACTTCCTCGACGATGACCTGCACGCCCTCTCCCATTCGCTCGCGCAGTCTTCGGGAGATGCTCTCCGCGTCGCGGGGGCCGTAACCGGAAGCGGTGACGACGAGGACGCGCACGCGGCCGACCTCTTCCTGGATGATCTGCGCCTCCTGGATCGGAAGGTCCCCCTTGAAGAGGGGATCGAGGCGTCCGATACGGCGCCCCGCCGGAGTCACGAGCACGTCGTCGCATCGGCCCTCGATCGAGGCCAGTCGGGGCAGAGTTCGGCCGCATGCGCAAGACGGGGACTCCGGCGCGAGGGTGACCCGATCGCCAATGTCGTAGCGGATGAGCGGCATGTCTGAGTTCAGGAGGCTCGTGGCGACGAGCCGTCCGCCGGTGCCCGGAGGGGCCGGCTCGTCGGCGTGGTCGCGCAGGACTTCCGTCACCCCGACTTCGGGCCAGAGATGCATCGCGCCTGCTTCGCATTCACTCCCGGCGGAGGCGACTTCCGCCATGCCGTAGGTGTCGCGAACGGGACAGTCGAACGCCAGTGCGATCGCACGGCGCTGGGCGTCGAAGAGCGGCTCGGCGTTGCTGATCACCACCTTCAATCGGGGCATCGGAATGCCGCGCGCGAGCGCCATCGACGCGAGTGAGGACAGGGCGGAGGCGTAACCGAGCACGTAGACGATTCGGTGCCGCCGCAAGGCTTCCGCATATGCCGCAATGTTGCCGGGGGCCAGGTGGTGAGCCGACATGTAGAGCTGTCGCAGGCCGCCGTTCCACACCCAGAACGGCGGCGTGGTCCGTTCGGCGGGAGTGACTAACTGCCCTCCCAGGATCGCCCAGCGGTCGTGCCGGCTCACTCCGTTCCATCGACGGACGCGCGCTTCGAAGAGCGCATACCAGCGCCGGAGATCCGAGCGCCCGACCCAGAGAGTCAGGGGCGTTCCCGTCGTACCGCTCGTGTGCTTGACGAGAAGAAACCGCGGGCTGCGGTCGTCCGCAATGAACGACCGGGGCGCGGCGCGCAACGCGCGTTTCTGCAGGACGGGCCAGTCTTCCAGGCGTTTGGTCGAGCCGGCCCGGCCCGTCCAGAGGTCACGATAGTGCGGAACGCGGGCCACGGCTCGCGCCAGCAGCGGCGCGAGCGCGGCCTCGCGCCACGCTGCCCACTGCGCCTCGTTCCAATGCTCACGCTCGAGCGCCTGCGCGGCGAGAGATTCCGTGTCGCGGCCGTACCGCCAGGCGCGCAGGTAAAAGCCGCGGAGGCTCGCCGCCGCCGACTGCGCCGGCGGGGGTAGAAAGTTATAGACCCGTCGCAGTGCTTCCAAGGCTCACTCTCTCCGAACGCGCCACGGCGGGAGCCGATGGGCGTCGCGCGATGACGGTCTCATGCCAGAGGACGATCATCAGGAGCTGCAAGATGAGTGCTTCCGGCCTCGGATCACCGGCCACGAAGGCACGGGACGCCTCATCGACGGCTTCGGGACGTAACGGTCCCCCCGCGATCGGTTCGCGCGAGCTGAGCTTTTCGACGATGCGCCGGAGCTCGGGAACGCGCCGAATGTAACTCGCCCAGGGAACCGCGAACCCCCACTTCCGATGGCGCAGGACTGATTCCGGGAGACGATCACCGAGCGCGCGTCGCAGAAGACCCTTGCTCCCGGGACCCTTGCGGAGTAACCCGGACGGCATTCCGGCGAGGCCTTCTACGAGCCGGAAGTCGAGGAATGGAACACGGCACTCGATCGACGCTCCCATGGTCATACGGTCATTGCGGTCGAGGATCGAACAGAGGAACGTGTGCTGGTCGAGGTACAAGCCCCGTCGCCAGAGATCGCCTGGGTAGAGTTCCGACGCTTCCCGCAGTACGGCCTCGCGGAACGGAAAAGCGGCGGCCGGATCGAGACCGAGCGTGCCGAGATCCTCGGGCAGCAGCTCGGACGAATTGAAGAGTGCCCACTTTTCGACAGGAGAGAGAGCGCTTAGCCTCGCTAACTTTCTCAGACGTCCCTTCGCAGCGCTTCGCCCGAGCCAGGAGAGGACCGTACCCGCCGCCCGCAGCGCGCCGGAGTGGCGGAGCGGTCGGTACCGCACGTACCCCCCCAGCGTTTCGTCGGCGCCCTCCCCCGAGAGCAGGACGGTGACCCGGCTCTTCGCATACCTCGAGATGGCGCGCAAATGAAGGTCCGCCCCGTGCGCCAGGGGCTCGTCGTTGACGCGGCACGCTTCTCGGAGCTGAGAGAGGACCTCCTCCGGAGAGAGCGTCAACTCGTTGTAGTCGAGCTTCCAACGCTCTGCGACCTCGCGGGCGAGAGGACCTTCGTCGTACTCGGGTTCCGCGAAACGCACGGTGAACGTCGCGCAAGGATCGCTCGACTGCGAGCCGACGGACGCCGCGACGCTGCTCGAATCGAGCCCTCCGCTCAACAAGACTCCCACGGGAACGTCGCTGATCCGCCTGAGCCGGACGGAATCGTCGAAAGTCCCCCGATACCAGCTCACGGGGTCGCGCAGGACTTCCTTCGGAACTTCGCGGGCGCGTTCGGACAGGTTCCACCATCTCTCGATCCGGATGGCCCCGTCCTTCCAGGTGAGGTGGTGTCCTGGAAGGAGCCGCTCGATCCCCGAGAAAGGCGTCCGCCCTCCCGCGACGTACCGGAAGCAGAGAAGCTCTTCCCAGGTGCCGGAATCCATGCGGGGAGTCACCCCCGCGGCAAAGAGCGCCTTCTCTTCCGACGCGAATAAGAACCGCGCGCCGTCGCGGGCGTAAAAGAGCGGCTTGACGCCGAGTCGGTCTCGAGTGAGGAAGAGACTTTTTTCTCGCGTGTCCCAGATTCCGAGGGCGAACATGCCGTTCAACTCGGGGAGCATCGCGGGGCCCTTCTCCGCGTAGAGCCGGAGGATCACCTCGGTGTCGGTCCCCGAAGTAAACCGGTGACCTCGCGTCTCGAGACCGGCGCGCAGCTCTCGGAAGTTGTAGACCTCGCCGTTGTACGTCATCCAGTAGCGTCCGTCCGCCGTCTGCATCGGCATATGGCCACGGGGCGAAAGGTCGAGGATTGCGAGCCGCCGTGTCCCCAGGGCCACTCCAGGAGCTATGAAGTGTCCGGAGTCGTCCGGCCCGCGGAGCGCGATCGAGTCGCTCATCGCGCGGACCCACGTCTCCATCTCTTCCGGGTGGGCGGTCGCCACGATGCCGCAGATACCGCACATCAGGAAGTCGCCTCCACGACGGGCTCTCTCCCGGCAGCGAGCGACTCGAAGATCTCCGCCCACTGCGGCAGCACGGCGTCGACGGCCGAATGCAAGGCCAGGCGCCGGCCATTCTCCGAGAGCCGCGCGGCGAGCTCCGGCCGCCGCACGAGGTCGACGATCGAGTCCGCCATCCCGGACACGTCCTCGTCCTGGACGAGCAGAGCGTTTTCACCGTGCGTCAGGAGGTCGGGGATTCCGCCGACGTTCGTGGAGACCACGGGCAGACCCATGGCGCAAGCCTCGATGACCGCCACCGGCTGGTTGTCCACGCGGTTGGTGCTGATGAAGATGTCAGCGTCTTCCGCGGCTGCACGCTTGCGGTCCATGTCCAGAAATCCCGCGAACTGGACCGCGTCGGCGACGCCCAGCTCCGCTGCGAGGCGGCGCATCGGCTCGAGCAGCCCCTTGTCCTGACCCGCCATCACGAGCGTCGCGTCGGAGAGGCGCTCACGCACTCGGGCAAGGACCCGGATCGCCATCTCTGGATTCCAGACCGGATGAAAGGTGCGCATCCAGAAGAGCTTCGCCGACACACGCGAACGCCGCCGGAAGGGGTACTTCGCAAGTTCGATGACGTTCGGGATCACCTGAACGGGAAATCCAAGGCTTTCGACGCAGCGCGCCAGATAGCGGGACGGCGTGACGAGGGTTTCCGCGCGTCGAAGGACGCGCCGTGTCCAGCGCGGGTATCGGCCCGTGAATTGGGGCATGGCTCCTCCATGGAGGCTGACGACCATCGGAATGCCAGCGAGCGATCCGATCGAAGTCGCCAAGTCTTCGACCACGAAGCTGGGGCCGCCATAGCAGATGACCCAGAGCACGTCGATCTCGTGCCGCTGGCGCACGAGGGTCGCGGCGATGTCCGCCAGTCGGACGTAGCGGTTCGGGGAATGGGAGGCGGCGACGATGGAGTACCCCGCCTGGCGCAGAAGCGGAATCCACTTATCGCCGATGGTCGTCACGAACCCCGGATTGCCGCCGACGAGCGGACCGATGATCCCGAGCCGCGGCAGCGCGGCAGCGCTTCCATGGCGGTGAGCCGGCATGCTCGCCCCGGCTACCAGGAGAGCCCCGTCCGTCGGAGCCAGAGCTCGAGCGACAGCAGCATGAAGATGCGCTGATACAGCCCCTCGCGGCTGACTCGACCGTCCCGCGCCCCAGCCCTGGAGCCCCGGAACATCTCGACCCATCGCCGTGCGACGGACATCTCGATGAACGATGCGATCCGCGCTCCTGGAGCTAGAAGCGTGTCGGAGATCATGTCCATGAACCGGTCGTTGAGCATGACGTCGAGCGGGATTCCAAAGCCATGCTTGGGATGCCGAGCGACTTCCGGCGGAAGCCATTCTTCCGCGAGGGATCTCAGAACCAACTTTCCCCGGCGCCCGTCCGTCTTGAGTCGATGAGTGAGGCTCACGCCGAGATCGACGACGTCCTCGTCCAGCATCGGAACCCGAACCTCGAGGCTCGCCCGCATGCTCATCATGTCGACTTTCCGGAGCATGTCGGATGGGAGTCCGATATCGAAACAGGCCTCCGTGATCCCCGACGACAGAGACTCGAGGTCGCCGGCAATAGATCGGCCGCCGTTGCGGCCGTTGTGATTTTCGAGGAGCCGTGAGAGCGGCGAGAGAGCCTCGGCGGCTTCCGGACGAACGAGCGTCCGCTTCTGCTCCTCGGGAACATAGCTCTGAAGGCTCGCGATGAGACGCGCAGAGCTCTCGTTTCCTGCCCGTGCGAGATCGAGGGCGCGCAAGAGCTGCCGCCCCGCATCGGGCGTCACGGTAGCGAGGATTCGCGCGGCGCTACCGAAGGCCGCGCGGACGCCCTCAGGCATTCGGAGCAACTGGACGAGGCGATTCGCGCGCCAGAACGCCGCGTATCCTCCGAAGGCCTCGTCGCCGGCGTCCCCGGAGAGAGTCGCGATGATCCCGCGATCGCGGATCGCACGCGAGATCCAGTAGGTCGGGATGAGGCTCGTGTCGGCGAACGGCTGGTCGAAGTGATGGAGAAGCTCGACGACCAGGTCGGGGTCTAGCGCGGCGCTTGGCAACTCGATCGTCTCGTGCCGAGTCCCGTACCTCTTGGAGACGGCCATCGCGAGCGCTGTTTCGTCGTAGTCGACGTCCGGGAAGCGGACGTTGAAGGTCAGGGGCGCAGACCCCTCACCCCGGCAGTACGCGGCTACGACCAGCGAGGAGTCGATTCCGCCGCTCAGGAGCGCCGCGACAGGAACGTCCGCGACCCGTTGCGACTCGACGGCGCTCGTCAGGGCGCTCGCAAGCTCCGACGCGGCGTCCGTGACAGACCGATGATTCCGGGGCTGCGAGTGCAAGGAGTGAAACGACTTCGATCGAACGCCGCGCGGACCGATCACCAATGTCGATCCCTTCGGTAGAGCATGGACGTTCGCAAATCCCGTCTGCGGCTCCGGGATATAACCGAGCCCCAGGAAGTCGTAGCACGCCTGGCGATCGATGGTCGGCTCGAATCCTCGGACCGCGAGAATCGCCTTGATCTCGCTCGCGAAGACCCATTGCTCCCCCGACCGGGCGTAGTAGAGGGGCTTGATGCCGAAGCGGTCCCTCGCGAGCAGGAGAGAGCGGTGGGCACGATCGTAGATCGCGAACGCAAACATCCCGCGCAGCCGCCCCACCAGGTCCTCCCCCACCTCCTCGTAGAGGTGGATGATGACTTCCGAGTCCGTCTGGCTCTTGAAACGATGGCCCCGTCCGAGAAGCTCCCGCCGAAGCTCGCGGTAGTTGTAGATCTCACCGTTGAAGATGAGGAACACGGTGTCATCCTCGTTCGCCATCGGCTGCCTGCCGGCGTCCGAGAGGTCGATCAGCGACAGACGACGATGGACGAGCTGGCAAAAGGAATCCTCGTAGTGACCCTCTCCATCGGGTCCTCGGTGAAAGAGAAGCTTGTTCGCTGCGGCGCCCCAGGCCGGATCGGAAGGGAGAGCCGCCGGATGAAAGCGGCCCGCTATTCCGCACATGGGACACACCCTCCCCGGTTCAACGGAAATCCCCGAGACCATCGCGGCGGACGGCGCCCTGGTAGAGCTCGGCGATCTGCGAGAGCGCCGCATCCTGCCCGTATGTCTCGCGAACGCGGCGCCCGAACGCCTCGCCGAGCGTGGCGCGCAGTCCGGGGGAGCCCAGGAGCGAAACGATCGCGGCGGCGAACGTGTCCGGTCGGCCGGGGGGGACGATGAGACCCGCCTTCCCGCCGTCCAGGACCTCGGCGCACTCGCCTACGGCGGTCGCGACGGACGCCAGTCCCGCCAATCCGTACTCGATGAGCGCCAGCGGGAGCCCTTCCGAACGAGACGCGAGCACCCCGACATCGCAATCCCGGAGAATCTCCGCCACGTCCTGCCTCTCTCCGAGCCACGTCACGCGGCCCTTCAACTCGCCGGTCGACATTTCCCGCCGGACCGCGTCGAGATATTCGGCGTTCTCGGCAGTCCCGACCAGCAGAAGGTGGGCGCGAGGCACCTGCGCGACCACCAGCCGCATCGCCGAGAGGAGATTCGGATGGTCCTTTTGAGGGCGCAGGTTCGCGACGCAAACGACCCGCGCCCCTTGCTCGCCGGGAAGATCCGGATGGATGGACGATATCTTCCCCTCGAAGACGAAGTTCGGCAGATAGCGGACGCGATCCGCCGGAAGGCCGAGCCGCGTCGTCGACCAGTCGGCAAGGCTCCGACTCACCGCGATCACCCCCTCGAACCGACGCGCGGCCAGACGGTAGAGCCACGTCGGGCCGGGGCGGTCGGCGAGCGCCTCTCCGAAGTGGTCGTGCCAGATGATGGCGGGCCGCATCGCGCCGAACGAGGCCGCGACCGCCATGAAGACGGCCGTCCCATGCGCGTGCAGGATCTGAATCCGGTTCTCGCGGATGTAGCGTTTGAGATGCCGCACCGCGCCGAAGTCGATGGTGAGTCGACGTTCGAGGCGCAAACGGCCGACCGAGCCCGTGACGAGGGAGGCCAGCGCGCCCTCCGAGCGCGTCGTACCGAGGTGGGATCGGTAACGCGCCCCAGCGAGCGCGTTCGCGAGATTGACCGCCACGCGTTCGGATCCGCCTGGCACGAGCGAGTCCGTCAGCTGCATGACACCGATAGCGGCGTCGGCGGCGCGGAGCCTGGTCAGGCCGGCGTCCGGTCCCGCGCGCTCCGTCGGATCAGGGAAGGCCACAGGTCTCGACGAGCACGCGCTCGAGGCGCACTCCGAATTGCTCGAGCGACAGCTCCGCCGCTCGAGCGAAGAGACCGGCGGCCATGCTCTCCAGGCGAGCCGGCTCGGACATCAGGGACTCGAGTGCTTCCGCCAGGCCCTCGGGATCCGGATCGAAGACCACGCCGGCGGACCCCTCCTCGAGGATCCACGGGACCAGTCCCGCGCGCGCGGCCACGGGCATCGCGCCATGCGCCCACGCTTCCGCAATCACCTTGGGCCAGCCCTCCTTCACGCCGGGCATGACGACGACGTTCGAGGCGGCATACAGCGCCTGGACCTGTTCGAACGGAAGCGCTCCCGTTAAGCGGACGCGGCTCCCGATGCCCGTCTGATCGGCCATCGCCCGAAGCTCCGATCGGCGAGAGCCCTCTCCAACCAACGTGAACTCCCAGTCGAGATCCGGCCGTTTTCGAAAGAGCTCCGCCAGCCCGCGGATGGCGAGATCGAATCCCTTCACCGCCTCGAGAATGCCCACCGAGAGGATCTTCCAGGGAAAGCTCCAGGTCTTCGAGGCGGCCAGAGCCCTGGCCCTCGAAAGCTCCTCGGAGGTCATCAGCGCGGGAAAGAAGCTGACCTGGTGAGATCTCCGCGCGGGGCCGTAGACGAGGACCGGGTGAAGAGGATTGGGAATCCCCTGGAAGAGGCGATCGAGCCTGGAAGGGATGCGCTCTCCGGGATAGGGCCCGTTTTCGCCCGCCCACTTCGTAATGCTCTTCTTCTTCTGCCAGCGCGCAAGAAGCGCTCCGGCGAAGCCGAAGTGGCCCGGGCTCCGGATCAGCAGGAAGTCGCTCGCCAGCACGGTTCGCCAGGCGTGAAGAAAGAGTCCCGGGATGCGAAAGAGCCTCCGCGCGGCCCCTGCTGGTCCATAGGAGAGGGTGTACGGCACGGGATTCCAGTCGATGTTTCCGCGCCGATAGGGCGCGAGATTGCCCGCGAGCGGGCCGTCCCCCGCGGGAGAGCAGATTCGCACGCGCCCGAAAAGGTCCGCCCAGATCCGCATTTCACGCACGTAAGGCTCGTACGCCCAGGGAGTACCGTCGGGGCCGATCCAGTGGGGAGCGTGCCCGATGACACCGAGCGTCATCGGGAACCGCGCGGAGGTGGTCAGTCGGACACTTCCTCCGGCGCCCACGCGGAGAGCGCGAGATCCCTCGTCGCCGAGGGTCCGGCGTTGAAGAGGCAATCGATGATGGAGAGACCGCCGATGAAGGGTCCTCCTCCCTGGTCGTAGCGGACCCGGTCCGGTGAGAAATCCTGCCATAGAACGCCGATCCCCGCTTCCTCGAAGGCCTCGGTTCGGAGGTAGTTCCGTCCACCTTTTCCGGCAACGTACTGCGTCGCCCCGAGCGTCCGGCAAGCCGCGATCAGGCGCTCCGTGGGTTCTTGCGGAAGCGGCCCGAGCTCGGCGTCGCGGACGATCCGGGGTCCCCCGCCGAGCAGACCGAGCAGGGTCACGAAGGAGACGAGGTTGATCTCCTCCAGCCTTTCACCAGCGCCCCGCAGCGCGGCACTCAAAGGGGGCCAGCACTGGTCGAAAAAGGGTTTGCGAGAGTAACTCTGGGTCACCGACTTCTCGACTCTCTCGAACCACTTCGCGTCTGCGACGGTCACCCGGTCGATCGGTGTGTCGGACGCGGCGTGCACAGGCAGCGTCAGCCAGAACTCGCTTCCCGGGCCGTTCATGATCTTCGTGCGGTTCTGAAAATAGTTCTTCCGATATTGCACGGAGTGGAGCCAGACGAAGCTGTCGCTCCGCAGCACTTTGTTCCAGTACCCCATCCAAGGGAGAAAATGAGGCTGGTGGATGCTCACGATCACGCGATCAGCCGCACGAGCTCGAAGCACTCCGCGTACTGGCGCCCGACCTGTTTTCCCCGCACCCGGGCGAGATCGCCCACGATGTCGTTCGAAAAGAAGACGCGGCTTTTCTGCGTCTTGTATGCGTTGATCGCGGCGACCTTCGCATCGACGTCTTCCTTCGTGACTTCGAGAAACACATCCATCGAGAACTCGATGCAATTCCAGGGGAGCTCGTACCCGAGCATCGTGAGGTACTTGAACGCACGCCGCGCCTCCGCGAACACGACTTCGTGAGACTGATGGATGTCGTTGCTGTTCGGGATCAGGACGAGATCCGGCTTCAGCTCCTTGTTCAGGTCGTAGAAGAGCTGCAGGATGTCCGAGCGCGCGTCGAAGAGGTTCCGCGGATCGTTGTCGCGCAGGATCATGCGCGCGGGGTCGAGGCCGAGGCAGGCGGCACTCTCTCGAAATTCCGCCATGAACACCTCGCGCTCGACGAGAGGGGGTAGCGACAGTCCGACGTAATGAACCCGATTGTCTTTGGCCAGGTGATGGATCGTGGCGCCGGCGCCGAGCTCGACGTCGTCGATATGTGGAGCGATCGCGAGCACCGTCTTGTCTTTCAGCGTGAGCAAGGTGTCCTCATACTTTCCGAAACCGTCCCAAGCCCTTCGTTTTCGCGTGCGACCCGGTCGCGAGTTCGCGCTTCGTCACAGATACTCCTCGGATCCGCGTTCGCTCACGACCACAGCCGGAACACCGAGGACGGTCGTGTGAGGCGGCACGTCCCGATTCACCAGCGAGTTCGCTCCCACCACGGCGTCGTCTCCAATGGAGATGCGCCCAACCCCGACCGCATTCGCGCCGATGTAGACGCGGTTTCCAATCTTGGGGGCGCCGCGGCGCGCTCCCGTTCCTGAGACGCCGAGGGTCACGCCGTGGGTGATGCAACAGTCCGAGCCCACGGTCGCTCCGCTGTTGAAGACCCGCAGGCCGCCGTGGGGAAGATGAAGACCCGGACCGATGTCGACCGTGCAGGGAATCGAGATGCCCGTCGCGACCTCCACGGCCTTGCGCCACACGATGAGGGGCGCCCGTACGAGCGCCTTCAGCGGCGACGCGAGGCCGCTGCGGTACACGGAGGCGTCCATCCGGTATTGGAGCAGCGCCCACAGACCCTGCTCGGTGAGTACTTGTTTCAGAGCCCCTCCCCCATTTCGAGTCTGGTACTTCGAAACGTCCTGCCGGAACGCGGACCACCAACTCACGCGGATCGGAGACCGTTGAGCGGGTCTGCTCGGGGCGTTTCCCGGAGGCGGTCACACGGGCTCCTGAGCATCAGCGACCGATCCGTAGTCCCCGCCTCCTCGAACCCCAGACGCCGATAGAACGCGATCGCGTCGGCATTCGAACGCGCGACTTTGAGGGTCATGTGGTCCAGCCCGAGCCTCTCGGCGGCGGCGGCCACGTCGGCCAGGAGCCGCTTGCCGATGCCGCCGCGACGGTGTGCCGCGTGAATCACCAAACGGTGAACGTGAACCGCGTTCCCCTTGACGGAGGCGATGGCGAAACCCTCCACACCCTGGTCCCCGAGTGCGATCCGGGAGCATTCCCACTTGCCGGGCAACTCCTGAAGGAAATGCGTCTCATCCCACCGATCTCCGTCGGTCTCTTGATCGAGGCGCAGGAACTCGCCCATCCGATCCCGCAGTCGGTCGCCGCTCAGTACCTCGATCGAGGTCAACCCATGACCCGGCGTCGGCCCAACAGAACCAAGTCGGCGCCCTGGTCCGGCGGCGCGGCATTCGCCTTCGCCGCCGAGTTTCGCTGCCGCATCGTGGCCAGGAAACCGAGCCCCAGGAAGGCGGCGGAGATCGTGTCGTTTCCGGAGACGGTGAGCGCGACCGAGACATAGCCAAGAAAAGCGACGAGTGGAAGCAGCAGTCGCCGTCGAACCGCCCACGCCAGCCCCTTGAAAAGCGTATAGAGGAGCCCCGCCATCAGGGGACACAGACCGAGGAGCCCGGTCTCTACCGCTACCTGCATGTAAAGCGAGTGCAAGGCGATTTCCTCACCGACGGCGAACGTCACCTGCGACAGCTCTTTCGAGAACCGGGCGTAGGCCTCCGCGCCGAGGCCGGGACCAGAACCGTGAATCAGTCCGGATGTCGAGGCGGTGAGTGCCCGCGAGGTCACGATCCACTGATCCGAACGACCGCTCGTCCTGTTCACGGCCGACCGTTCCTCGGAGAAGGTGCGCTCGAGACCCTTCTCGAGGCCCTCCCGGTATGGCGTCATCCGGAGCAGCTGCACGGCGATCAGCCCGCCGGTGATGAATGCCACCATCAAGAGGCGCTGGCCGCGCCCGAGAAGAAGAACCACGACGGCCGCGAGGGCAACGATGAGCCACGCCGCGCGGGAGGTGGTCAGAACCAGCAGGCCAAACGTCAAAGCCTGAGCGAACGCGCGGACCCAACGACCGCCGAGCCGCAGCCAGGTTCCGCGGTCCACCGTCAGGGCGAGGAAGGACAGTGCGAGAGGGAGACCGAGCTGCACGGGGTTGCCCAGCGACAGCCCCTCGACCTCCACGATTCCAAGCCTCTGAGCGTCCACAGAATTGAGGTGCGGAAGCATCGAGGTGCCGACCAGCGTGGCGGAAACGAGCAGGCCGGTCAGAGCGGCCCCGAGAGCCGCTCGATCCCTCGCCACGACGAGCATCGCGAGGACACCGAACGCGAGCTCGAAGAATCGGAAGTTGATCGAGTAGTCGCGCGTCAAAAGCAAGCTGATCGCGTAATACAACGAGATGAACCCGAGGAAAGGCACGACGATGGGGAAACGACGGGCGACTTCCGGCAGCGTTTCGGGGGACTGTCGATGGAAATACGCTACGCCCAGAAAGAACACGACGGCGACAACATTGTAAAAGGCGAAATCTCGCAACAGGTTCATGAACGGTGCGACCCCGATGAGCAGGGCGAGGAGCTCGTCTGCTTTTCTGCGGAAGACGTAACGGATCGCACACGCGAGAAACAAAAGCCAGAAAACGGATCCACCGACTTTGGCTCGTCCCATGAAAAACAACAGCGCCGTCGGCAACGCGATGAGGAGCACGCTCCGCAATACGGATCGCCGAAGATGGAGGCCCTCGCGCATCGCCGCAGGGGCTGCGCTCAACGCAGCGAAGGACGCGACACCGGACCGTGACACGACGCTCAACGCGTGCCCTTGCGGTGCTCTCGGGTTTCGGCTCTCATGCGCCTTCGAGAGGCGCGAGCGAGAACTCGTATTCCCGACTCGCCGGCCTCTCCTCGTACCGGGGAGGCCGGAGGAGGCACTCCACAGACGCGACGGCGACCCCGGCGGCGTGAGAGACGTTCCAGGGCTCGCGCGGCCGGCAGACGAAGGTGATCAGATCGAACGACAAGATGTACGCGATATCGAGCCAGAACCGCGCGCGGTCCGCCCACCTTGCGTCCGAAGAGTAGCGTTTCCAGATGAAGTAACGATTCCGGACCTCCATCCTGCCTTTCTGGAAGGAAGAAGGTCTCCCCGCGGCCACGTGCAAGTGGTTGACGTGAGCGTCCCCGCACCAGAGAAGCTTCCGGTTTCTTCCAACTCGCATCGACATTTCGAGATCTTCCCCCTGGGCGTAACCCGTGAAGAACTCGGAAAAGCGGTGCTCCTGAAAGACGGATCGACGGTAAGCGGACGCGCCGCCGGGAACCATATCGACTCTTCGCGTTCCCGAGAACGGGTGCACCAGGCTGCGTGGAACCGAAGTGGCCGTCGGGTAGTACCTCCCCGATTCCCCGTCGCGGGGGACGATCCCGAGCAAGAAACGCAGCCGCCATCGGAGCGTGAGCGGCAGTCCCATTTCATTCAAGATCGATCCGCACACTGCGGCGACCTCCGCCGCCCTATCCGACAGGAAAACGTCGCGAATGCTTCGAAAGTAGCCCGGTTCGGGCAGACAATCATCATCGAGAAAAAACACGAACTCTCTCGTGCTCGCATCGACGCCGACATTTCGCTGACGGGTGAGGCCCGACGCGCTCTTGACGTAACAGAGATCGAACGGAGCCGAACCGGCCTGCGCCCATCGGGCCACTTCCCTCCCCGAGGAGTCGTCCGGCGATCCGTCGACGATCACAACCTCCGCCGGCGGGTCAGGAACCATTGCCAGTCTCTCGAGCAATGCGACCACCTGCTTCGGTCGCTTGTATGTTGCGACGACGAGTGCGCAATCTGGGAGCGCCTCCTTGCCAACCGCCGCCCTCCGCCACCCACCGAGGCGCACGAGACTTTGCGAGGGAGGAGTCACCGAACGAGCGTCCTCACCGCGTGGATGACGTCTTCCACGTCTTCATCGGAGAGCTTCGGCGAGATGGGCAGGCTGACGGTTTCACGACCGATGCGGTGGCTGTTGGGATAGTCCTGCGGATTCCAGCCGAACTCCCGCTGGTAATACGGGTGCTCGGGCACGCTGCGATAGTGGACGCCCACCCCGATATTGAGCTGGGTCATGGCGTCCAGGAAAGCGTCGCGGGCGATCCCACTTCGGCTCTCCTCAACCATGATCGTGTACAGATGGTAGGCATGCCGGGTGTTCGCTTCGACCTCGGCGGGAAGACCGATCGGCGCGTCGCCAAGGGCCTCGTTGTAACGATTCCATATTTGCCCCCGCCGCTTCGAAGCTTCTTCGACACGGGCCAACTGATGGATTCCGATTGCCGCCTGCAAATCCATCATGTTGTACTTGAATCCGGCGGCCACCACCTCGTAGTGTTTGAACCCCTGGTCGCTGAAGCGCTTCCAAGCGTCCTTGCTCATTCCGTGCAGGCCCAGCACGCGAATACGGTCCAGCCGTTCGTCGTCGCGGGCGAGGACGATGCCTCCCTCGCCGGTGGCGACGTTCTTGGTTGAATAAAAGCTGAAGCAACCGAACTCCCCAAAGGTGCCGGCCTTCCGTCCCTTGTATTCGGTCTCGATGGCGTGGGCGCAATCCTCGATGACCGGGACGCGCGCGCGGTCGGCGATTTCCATCAAGGCGTCCATCTCGCAGGCACGCCCCGCAAAGTGAACGGGGAGAATGGCGCGTGTTCGGGGGCTCAGGGCCCGCTCCACGGCGGCGGGATCGATGTTCATCGTCTTCGCGTCCACGTCCGCGAGAACCGGACGTCCGCCAGCGTGAATGATGGCGTTTACGGACGCGCAGAACGTCATCGGCGTCGTGATCACTTCGTCGCCCGGCTTGAGATCGAGCGCCAGACATGCGAGGTGGAGGGCCGCCGTGCACGAGTTGAGGGCAGCGGCCGACCTGACCCCCTTGTAGGCCGCGAAGTCTTTTTCGAACCGGGCGACCTTGGGACCCGTGCCGAGCCAGCCCTTGCGCATCGAGTCGAGCACTTCCTCCATCTCGGCCGGTTCGATCAAGGGTTGCCCGAAAACGAGGAAGTTCTGCCGACGCGCCCGCACGGAAAGGGGCGAAGAGAACGTCTTGGTCATCGTCTCCTACCAGCCATTTCGGCGCGAGAAGGACCTCGCGAGGAACGAAAAGCGCGACGGCACGCCGGAACCGCTCACGCGGCCCCTCTCTGGCGCGAGAACCGATCGACGCATTCGGAATAGAACGCCTCGTTCTCCGGCATGACGGCATCCAGCGAGAACCGCCGGCGCACCTCTTCGAAACCGTTCTCCCCCAGTTGCCGCGCGAGCTCGTCGTCCGAAAGGAGCCGCACGATCGCGGCCGCGATCTCTTTCGGATCGTCCGGTTCCACGAGAAGTCCGGTCCTCCCGTCGTCGATCACTTCGGGCCCGCTCCCTCGCTTCGTGTAAACGGTCGCACAACGGCAAGCCATCGCATGAAGAGGCGTCAGCGCGAATCCCTCGGCCGCGGAAGGAAGGACCACGGCCCGGGCGGTGCGGAAGGCTTCGAGAAGTTTTTCGAGGCCGACATGGCCGGCGAACGAAACTCCTTCTGCGCCGGAAGCCCGGAGCTCCGATTCGAGCTCCTGACGCATCGGCTTCCCCGCTGCGCTTCTCCCGTCCTTTCCGAAGACGAGGAGCTCCGAATCGGGACGGCTGCGGCGGACGGCAGGCCACGCGCGGATCAGAGCGCGGATGCCCTTCTTTTCGGTCAACGTTCCTCCAAAAACGATTCGAGTACGGCTCCGTCTCTCTCCCGCCGCCCCGGCAGGCAGCTCGACCGGGTTATAGATCACTCTCTCCATCGGGGGCTCGAAACGGAAGACGTCCCGCGTTCTACGAGCGGCATAGTGGCTCTCGGCGATCCAGGCGTCGGCCCGGCGCAGCGATTCCCTCTCGAGCCAGAACGTACCGCGGCGCACCCTCTCGCCGAGCTCCGCCGCAAAGTAGCTGACCGAGCCGGAGAGCCGGGCGACGACGGGCACGGGCAGGCGAGGCCATTTCGCCGCCGCTCCCTGCCAATCGGGAACCTCGATCAGATCGATCTCACCTCGACGAGCCCAACCCGCGATCAGACGGTAGAGCGTCACGCGCGATCGAAGCCAGCCTCCCCTCCCGCCCTCCGCCCTCAACCGGCGTACGTCGACACCGAGGTCCTGCTCTTCCGGATCGCCCGGATAGGAACGGGGATACACGCCGACAACGCGCACTTCGCATCCGTGAGCGGCCAGAGCGCGAGCCAGAGTCTGAACGAGCGTTCCGATGCCGCCGTGGGGACCCGGCGGATATTCGTCACAAACGAAACAGATCCTCATTCGCTTTTCTTATGCCGCCGCGGTCGCAAGGTCGGCGCGCGGCCGACGCGGCCGGACGACCTGGCGAAGTCCGGAGACCGCCTTCCAGAAAGGATTCTTCCATTCGAAGAGCCAATTGAGCTGGCGTTCGGCGCCCCAGCTTTCCTTGTACTTCTCGAGCGAAGAGATTCCGGCGGAGCCACCCATGTTGAACAGCTTCGCATCGCTCTCACAGGCATCCCGAATCGCTTCGTCGAACACGAGGCGCGCCGGGAAGAAACTCGAGTACTCGCGATCGGCGGCTCCATGCCAGTACACGACGGAATCCCCGTCTCGAAAGAAGAGGCCTCCTGCCACAACCTTTCCCTCGTACTCCGCCACCAGTAATCGGGCCGCAGAACGCATCGAAAGGAACCCGAGGAACAGCTCGAGCGGGTAGATGAAGTCGTAGGTGCCCTTTTCACGTGCCAGCTTTCTGTGCAAGAGGTAGTAAGCCTCCACCGTGTCGCCGTCCGACGCCTCCCGAACCGTGACACCGCGGGCACGCCCCTTCCGGATTTGATTGCGGATCGTTGCGCTGAATTTTCGGAAGACCTCCTCGTAGTCGCGTGCGAGGGGAACGACGTGAGTGGATTCCCGACGGTTCGCCAGCCCGACGGAGGCGAGGCCTTGCGCCAACTCCTCGTGATCGAAGAGCACCTTCCAGCCGAACTTACGGATACGAAAGCCTTTCATGGCCTCGACGATGCCGACAAGGGTTTGGCGGTCCAGGCGACCTTCCCATCCGGGACTGGCGTACAGGCCGCACGGCGCTAGGCCCAATGTTCGAAGGTGCAGCGGCTCCGGAGTCGCGATGCCGTGGAGCGTGCGCGGCGGCCCAGAACCGACCACGGGAATTTCCAGGACTCGATGGCGAGGCCCGAGGGAGCGCGCACAGATTTCGACGAATTCGCGTTGCGAAAAGAGAGTTGCACGGCTACCTCCGTGCGAGGAGCCGGCGCCATTTCCCGCGGTGCGGGTTTCATCGATTATCAGGGCCGCCGACTTTCCTCGGCCGCCCGGTCGGTTTCAAAGATGGTAGCTCCACTCGGACTCCGGGCGAAATCGTTTGTCCGTCGACCACGGAGCGACACCAAAAGGACTGATCTCGAAAGTCACAGCCGAATCGAGCTTGTCGACGACGGAATTGCCGCTGCGGGCCCAGAGGTCGACAACGTAGCGAGCCGGCGCCAGATTCGCTTGAGGCACGACACCGATCGCCGTCCCTTTCCCGCCCGCCTTCACATCGAATGTGCTGTCGGAATCCGCAGCCTCGCAACTAAAGAGATGCTCCCGGTCCATCGAATAAACGCTGAACCCCACAGAGACCTCCGAAAGCGCGTGCGGAGCTTGGAACTGCAGCCGGAGACGCAGTGGAGACCAGAGAGGTATCTGAGAGTTCTCAACCCCCTCGAATTGGGCGCTCTCGAATCGGAACTTCTCGCCGAATCCATCGTCCCGAGGCAGCGCGTGCAAGTCCCGGTTCGCAAGGTCGGCGTCGGTCATAGTGCTCAGGTAAGCATTCACGGCCGTCGACACCGACCCGTCCGCCAGAATGCCTCCCGGTTTCAGGCAGATGGCTCGCGTGCACAAGCTCTGCACGGCAGCCATGTTGTGGCTCACGAAGAAGACCGTCCTTCCGCTCCGGGCGACGTCTCCGATCTTTCCGAGGCACTTCTTCTGAAAGTTGACGTCGCCGACTGCAAGGACCTCGTCCACGAGAAGGATCTCCGATTCGAGATAGGCGGCAACGCCGAAGGCGAGCCGAAGATACATTCCGGTGGAATAGCGCTTGACTGGAGTATCGACGAACTTTTCGAGCTCGGCGAAAGCGACGATTTCGGCGAAGTTACGCAGAGTCTCGGCCCGCTTCATTCCAATAATGGCGCCATTCAAGAAGATGTTCTCCCGGCCCGTGAGCTCGCCGTGAAATCCCATGCCGACCTCCAGAAGGGAGCCCACTCGCCCGTGGATCTCGGCGAAACCCTCGGTCGGTTCCGTGATCCGGGACAGGATCTTCAGGAGAGTGCTCTTCCCCGCGCCGTTGCGCCCGATGAGCCCCACGACTTCTCCCTGCAACACTTCGAAGTTCACGTCTCGAAGCGCCCAGATCGTCTTTCGCTGCGAACTCCTCCGTTCGCGTCCGTCCGTGCGCCCGCGAAAGGGGGCTTTCATCGTGTCCACGATGGATTCGCGGAGCGACCGATAGCCCGGCAGCGTGGCGCCGATTTGATACTCCTTCCCGAGGGCTTCCGAGCGAATGACGGGGCTGGTCATCGGAATCTCCCGAAGAACCGTTGGCACGACCGTCTCCGATGGTGCGAGCGCTCTGGATGTGTGGTTCTAGATGACATCAGCGAAGGTCTTCTCCATGCCGCGAAAGTAAAAGGCGCCACCGAGAAGCAGGACGACCGTAACGATCGAGGACGTGAGCACCAAGGAGCCGGGCTGCCCGGACCCCAGAAGTGACCAGCGGAATCCCTCGACGACACCCGCCATGGGATTCAGACCGTAGACCCACGTGGGAATTCCGAGCTCGCGCAGCTTGGCCGTTGCCCTGGCCGTCGGATAGATGACGGGAGTCACGAAGAGCCAGAGCTGGATGAAGAATGGAACGACGTAACGCACGTCGCGGTATTTGACGTTGAGAGCCGATAACCAAAGGCCGAACCCGAGAGACACTCCAATGGCCATGAGAAGAAAGAGAGGCAAACAAAGGATGGCCAGGGTCGGCCAGATGCCGTAATACGCCATAAGGACGATCAGAAGCAGGAACGCGATGCCGAAATCGACGAGACCGGATAGTATGGAAGCGCCTGGGAGGATGAGCCGCGGAAAGTAGACCTTGGTCAGGAGACCCGAAGAGCCGACCAGGCTTCCGGACGCCTTGGAGACGGCGTCGGACGTGAACGTCCACGCGAGAAGTCCCGCGTAGGAAAACAAGGGATACGGAAGGCCATCGGAGCTGATCCCCGCGATCCGGCTGAAAAAAATGGTGAAGACGATCATCGATGTGAGCGGCTGCAGAACGGCCCAGGCCGCGCCGAGAAGCGTTTGCTTGTAGCGGACCTTGACCTCGCTCCAGATCAGGAAGTACAGCAGCTCCCTGTACTGCCAGACGTCTTTCAGCTGAAGCGCCGTCCATCCGCGGCTTGGACGGATGATGAGGGACTGCGTTGGCTGGGCGGGATGCGTGATCGAGCTCACGATGTTCTCGTGGTCGCCGCGCTCGCGGAGCCGGCGTAGTGAGCCTGAGCGACTGCGAGCCCGCGCGCTAGAGTCCACGCCGCCTGGTACCGCAGTTGGTCGCGCGAACGCGAAAGGTCGGCGTGAGAATGCCGCACATCGCCTGGCCTTGGCGGCTCGAAACGAGGCTCCGAACCGCCGCCCGCGACCTCTCGAATCAAGGCGGCAAGATCAATGACGCTCGCACGATTGCCCCCCGCCACGTTGTACGCAGCGCCGCATGCGGAGGTGAGAGCGACGGCCGCCAGGAGGTTGGCAGAAACCGCATCGGCGACATACGTGAAGTCGCGGCTCTGCCGTCCATCGCCATAGATCACCGGCGCGTGACCGGCGAGGCAGGCCGCGAAGAACCGTGGAATGACCGCAGCGTAGGCGCCTTCCGGGCTCTGGCGGGGACCGAAAACGTTGAAGTAGCGCAATCCGATGACCTCCATTCCGAAGCACCGATGAAAGTTTTCTGCAATCTCCTCGTCGAGTTTCTTCGACAACGCGTATGGAGAGAGCGGGCGCCCCTCCTCACCCTCCCTCTTGGGGAGTCGCTCGCTGTCGCCATAGACACTGGACGAGGATGCGTACACGACACGGCGAACCTTCTCGTCCCGAGCGGCTGCGAATATGTTCGCCGTTCCAGACACGTTGACCTCGATCGTCGTCGCCGGATCTACGAGGGAGCGCGGCACCGATCCGAGCGCCGCCTCGTGGAAAACCAGGTCGACGCCTTCACAGGCGCGGCGGCATGCCGGCAAATCCCGGATGTCGGCCTCCATCAGTTCGATCCGGCCGAGACAGTGGGCGAGATTCTCGCGGCTTCCCGTGGCGTAATTGTCGAGCGCTCGCACGGCGACGCCCTGCTCCAGAAGAGCGTCCACGAGGTGCGAGCCGATGAAGCCCGCTGCCCCCGTGACGAGCGCTCGCGAACCCTGAAGACCGGCGAAGGCAGGTGTCGAGGTGAAAATGGGACTCCCGCTCACGAGATCGTGGTCTCGGCTGAGTGAAAGCCGCTCATGCCTTCACCACGTTCGGCATGACGGTGCGATACACGCCCCGAGTATCGACGACGAGCGAAGCGTGTCGCGCCACCAGTCCATAGTCGACCTGAGAGTGATCCGTCACGACGACCACGGCGTCGACGGAGCGGAGCATTTCCGGGGTGAGCTCGACCGAGCTCATCGGCGGAAGATCCGGCCAGGATCGCATCGCGGGAGCGTTCGGCACGTGCGGATCGTGGTATGTGACCAGGGCGCCCAGCCGCAGAATAGACTCGATGATCTCGAAGGCCGGGCTCTCCCTCGGATCGTCGATGTTCTTCTTGTAGGCGAGCCCGAGCACGAGGATCCGGCTCCCCCTGACGGCCTTGGATCGGTCGTTCAAGGCGAGCTGAAGCTTCTCGATGACGTATCGAGGCATCTGCTCGTTGACTTCGCCGGCGAGCTCGATGAACTTGGGTGTGATCCCGTACTCCCGGGCCTTCCACGCGAGGTAGAAGGGATCGAGAGGAATGCAATGCCCTCCCCATCCGGGACCCGGATTGAATCGCATGAAGCCGAAGGGCTTGGTCGCGGCGGCATCGAGCACTTCCCAGATGTCGATCCCCATCCGGTCGAACACCATCTTGAGCTCGTTGACGAGAGCGATGTTCACCGCGCGGAAGATATTCTCCGTGAGCTTCGTCGCCTCGGCCGTCCGGCACGAGGAGACCCGCACCGTGCGCGTGACCGCGAGCCCGTAAAGCGCTTCGGCGAGATCGCCCGACACGGCGTCGACACCTCCCACGACTTTCGGGATCGTCGCTGTCGCGAAGCTCGTGTTGCCGGGATCCTCGCGCTCCGGGGAAAAGGCCAGAAAGAAGTCGACGCCGCATTTCAAACCGCTCTCTTCGAGAATCCCACGCACCAGCTCGTCGGTGGTGCCCGGGTACGTCGTCGACTCGAGAACGACGAGCTGGCCCCGCCGCAGGTGATCCCGTACATGACGGGCCGTGCCGACCACGTAGCTCATGTCCGGTTCCCGCTGAGCGGTGAGGGGCGTCGGGACACAGATCAGGACGGCATCCGGAGCGGCGAGCTGGGGAAATTCGGCGGTCGCGCGCAGCCGACCCGACTTCGTGGCGGTCGCGAGGCGCCCGCCGTCCATGTGCTTGAGGTAGCTCAGGCCCGCGCCGATCGCATTCACCTTGGCCGGATCCACGTCGAACCCGAGCACCGGGAATCCTTTCTCGACAAAAGTGAGAGCGAGAGGCAGCCCCACGTAACCCATTCCCACGATCCCGACGAGCGCGGTTCGAGCGTCGATTTTCCGCCGCAGCTCCGCGGCGAGCCCCGATCCGGCGGGACTCGTCTCGCGCACGGCGGCCTCGGGAGTCATCATGCTGAATCCCCTCTCGTTGGCTGCATCCGCCCTCTTATCGCCGCCGTCGCATCGATGCCGCTTGTACGCCCCATACACTTCCTTGAATCCCGTTTTCCAACGGCGTTCGGCAGGCTCCGCCCCCTTCGGTAGACATACCGAAAGGGAGATCCCCCACGTTTTGGAAGCGCCGCCGCCTAGAAGCCCGAGGCGACGGCGCTTCGAGAATCGCTGCGAACGAAGGCAGTCAGGGGTGCGAGCACCTGTCTCTCGAACTCCACCGCGACCGCGCTCCTCAGCATCGACACCGATACGATCAAGCGAAGCCGCGAGGCTTCGCGCACGACGACACCCGTGTATCCCTTGAACGGACCCTCGACGACCCGCACCGAGTCACCCGCCAAGAGGTCCGGGTAGGGGACGAGCGAGGCGCCGGACTGCTGCAGCTGGCGCAGCTGTCGTAGCTCCCGCGTCAGGACAGTCTGCTCCTGGACCGGAAGCGTCCGGACGATGAGATGACTCCGCAGCGCGTGGTGCCGCTCCAGTTCCGTCCCCCTGAAGAAGACATACCCCGGAAAGAGGGGAAGATAGGAGACGAACATCCGTCCGCCCCTCCGATAGCGCTTCTCGCGCTGCGGGAGAAAGTGTGGGACGGAAAGTCCCAGAAGATGGCGACCCAGAGCCTTGTCCTGGCGGCTCTTCGTGTGAGCGACCCACCACGGAAACTCCCTCTCGTCGAGGTCGAAGAGGGTGGGGGGAAAGAGGTCTGTCGCACATTTCAGGGCCGGCATCGATATCTCTCTCCCAGCCATCGTTCCCGGGAACTCTGCTCATTTTGTCGACACCGGAAGGCGTCCCCGGGACCGGCAAATGCGTCCTGTTTCGGGAATCGCATCATAGCATGAGGGACCCCTTCCGATTCCTGGTCGCCGGATCCCCCGACGTCGTGGAAGCCCATCCGAACGATCCGCCTCGCGGCGTGCAGAGGCTATGCCAGAGCGGCCGATCGGCCCGTCAGGAAAGGGGTTTGAGGCGAGTGGCGACCGGGCGCACCGGGCCGCCGGCGAGCGCACGGATCCAGAAAGTGCGGCGGCCCGCCACGCCGGACAGGGGGACCGAAAGAGTCCGGCCGGTCGCGACGACGAGGCTCCCCAAGCGTCCGCCGTCCCACCCGAAAATGACAAAGGCGGGCAGGCTGGCGGCGAGCTCGACCTCGAGACGTCCGCCCACGGTGGCTTCCGGATCGACGCACAGGGAGATCGTGGAATCGGCAGACCACCCCGCCCCGAGATCTGAGGGCAAACGCAAGGCAACGCTGCGGCGAACCGCTTCGACCGCCTCGGTATCCCCGAGTGCCCGGACGATCTCCCGGCGCTCGAGGATGACGTCGCAGTCATCCCTTGACAGCGGGTTCGCGCGATCCAGAACCTCACGCGCTTCGAGAGCGTGGCCCCTGAGCCGCTGAAATCGCGCCAGTGCGACGAAGTAAGGCGTCCATTCGAGAGAACCGGCGCTCGACTCCGCGGCGATCGTTTCCGCGTCCTCGAGCTGCCCGACGAGAAGCTTGGCGCGGGCTCGGGTCGTCGCCGGAGCGCCGCTCAGGGCGGCGACGGAACGGGCGATCGCCTCGGGCTTCGCCTCCGGAGCGTTCTTCTCGAGGAAAAACGTCACGAGCTCTCCCCGGCGGTCGGTATTCCAGTCGCCGACGAGCTCCGCGGGCCAAAGGTCGAGCAGGCGCGCAACCTGCGTACGCCCCGGCGAGTCGTCGAAATCCTGAATCCCGTGTTCTACGGACCAGATCTGACACAGGTGTCGCACTCCGTCGACGTCTCCCAGCGAGGCCTGGGCCTCGATTTCGAGAAGGTCCGCGGAGCGCTTTTTCCTTTCCGCCCGGTCTGCACGCTCTGTGAGAAGGCCCGCCGTCGCGACGTCGCCCGCGGCCAGCGTCGAACGAAGCGCGGCCCTCAGAGGCTTCGCGGCGTCGGGTAGGAGGCGTATCGCTCCTTCGGATCCCAGGAGGGAAACCGCGCGGGGAAACTCGCGGCCCGCGAAGTCAGGGTTGCGGAAGGCTCGCCGCAAAGCAGAGGTCGTCTCGAAGCGGTTCTCGGAAGCCAGGTCGTTCCAGCTCGCCAGGTAGCTCGTCGCCAGGGCTTCCCAGGTTGCGTCGGCCCCGGGAGCCGCGGAGGCCGCCACCCGCAGCGGCCGAGCCCAAAGCGCGATCCGGACGAGGGACGTTTCGGGAGATGCGGGCTCCCCTCCTCCTGCGAGCGCCTGCTCGGCATGCGCCGCCTCGCCGAGCAGCAGGAGGTGGTGGACCGACCCCGGCCGCTTGCTGATGGCGTCGAGCATCAATTCCTGGGCCGCGGCGAGCTGACCGGTCGCGCGAGTATTGGAGGGCGTAGCCCCGGAGCGAATGGCGGCATCCAGATCGCGAAGCGCCCCGTCGACGGCCACGTCGGCCGCGAGGTCTCCGGCGGGCTCGAGCTGCATACTCTGCAGATCGAGGGGGCGCCGGGCGTCGAGGCCGAAGCGCCGCATGAAGTCCTCCGCCTGGTTGCGCATGCCCACGTCGAACCGGTCGTGTACGACCGACACCGCGGCGAGCGCCAGCATCACACCGGCGACGGTCCGGCGGAGCCCGACTCTCGTCATCTCCGTGGTGCGCGCCTCCGGATTACCCGGGGGGGTCATGCCTTCCGCGGCCATGGGACGCCTATTCTCTCGGGCCGGCCCAGGGCAGGCGCTCGGAAAGCAGGACCGCCCGCGGGTTCTCTTCGAACAGTCCGACTTCGGCGTCCGCGCCCCAGGCGTCCCGGATGTGACGGCGCGCCGCGGCGAGCCGCGGCGGACGACGGTCGAGAGAGTGTGCGTCCGAGGCCACGAGGTGAACGAGCCCTCGCCGGAGGAACTCCTGGGAGGCCTCGGCCGCGGGGGGCCCGAAGTCGCCGAGGAGGCTGCCGGCCGTCAATTGGACTCGCGCTCCTCGCTCGATGAGCTCCTCGAGCTCGTCCGAATCGTCGGAAAGGGCGCGGTTGCGCTCAGGGTGAGCGAGAACGGGAGTCACCCCGAGAAGCGTGAGCTCGTGAAAGAGCGCCCCCGTATACGAGGGGATCTCTCCCGACGGCAGCTCGACAAGGAGATAGCCCGTCCGGTTCAACCCGGTCAGCGGGCTCCAGCGTCCCCTTTCGACCAGCTCGACCGCTTCGGCTGAAAGAAAGTACTCGCACCCGGGCAGGATCTCCGGCCTGCCGTCGAGCAGGGCGTTCAACTCGAGGACAAGCGCGTCCCGCAATTCCGGGTCCTCGTTGATCCACGGGCCGCGAAGCACGTGAGGGGTCGCGACGATCGTGGTCGTCCCCTGGGCCGCGGCGGCCCGACAGAGGGCGACCGAGCTCTCCCAGTCATCCGGGCCGTCATCGATACCCGGAAGACAGTGGAAGTGCAGGTCGATCACCGGTGCCATCGCGGTCGCTGCGTGGGCGACGGGGAAGGGACGAAGGAAGGAATCTTTCAACCCAGGCGCGTGGCCGCTGCAGCGCCGCCCGCCGTTTCGGCGGCCGGTTCGATCTCACCGGCGTAGTAGCTTTCCTCGTACCCGTACCGCTTGCCGTACCCCGAGGCGTCCTCCGGCAGGCTGTTGATCACGACTCCCAGAACCCGCACGCCGCTTCGCAATAACTTGTCCCGGGAGCGGATGACCGCGTCGCGAGAAGTCGATCCGCCCTTGACGCAGAGGACGACCCCGTCCGTTTGGTGGCCCAGGACGATCGCGTCCGCGACCGCGATGACGGGAGGTCCGTCGAGTATGACGTAGTCGTAATTCATCCTGGCAAACTCGAGGAACTTACCCATCGCCTCAGAGGAAAGCAGTCCGGACGGGTTCGGCGACATCGGTCCGGAGGTCACGATGTAAACGTCCGGAATCGTCGTTGCCTGAACGGCTCGTTCCGGGTCCAGACTCTCCGCCAGAATCGACACGAGGCCGAACCGGTTCGAAACCCGCAAGACCTCATGGAGGCGCGGTCGGTGAAGGTCCGCATCTACCAGAAGCACCCGCTTGCCGAGCTGCCCGAGGACGACGGCCAGATTCGCCGCGGTCGAAGTCTTGCCCTCCCGGGAAACGGCGGACGTAATGACGATCGACTTTATGCCACCCGCCCAGGAGAGAAGGAGCGCGGTGCGGAAGGCTCGATAGCGCTCCGCGATCCGCGATCGGGAGTGATGGTGCGGGAGAAGCTCGATGTTTCCGCTGTCGCCGGCGTCTCGCTTTCCGCGGCCCGGCCCCTTGCCGGGGGAAGCGGCGCCTTTTCCGGACGAGGCGACCGCCGGGATGACGCCGAGGGCTGGAACGTGGAGGTACTGCTCGACCTGCTCCGGAGTTCTCAGACTTCGGTCGAGATAGGACAAAAGGAAGGCCAGGCCGACACCGACGGCGAGTCCGATCAGAAGCCCGATGAGCGCGTTCTTTCGATATGAGGGAAGAAACTTGTTGCGCGGAGCGAGCGCCCGATCGACGACGCGGATTCCCGACACCCGCTCGCCGCGCAGGCGAGAGAGCACTTCGGTCTCCGCTTGTCGCTTCAGGAGGTTGTCCATCAGCGCTCTCTTCGTGTCGACCTCGAGACGGAGGTTGCCGAACTCTGCCGCGTTCGTGTTCGCCGTTATGGCCTCAGACCTCTGGCTGCGCAGAACGCCCTTCAGGCTCCCCTCACGCCGAAGGGCCGTCTCGTATTCCGCTCGCGCGGCCTCGCGATTCTTCCTGAGGGTGTCCTGGACCGTCGCTTCCAGATGCTGGCGGCCTTTCTCGATCTGCGCCTTCAACTGCTGCATCGCCGGCCACTCCGGCTTGAAGAGATTGAGCTTTTCCGCGTACTCGCGTTCGAGACGCGCTTGGTCGCCGCGAAGTTGAGAGACGACGGCATTGTTCGAGACTTCGGCCGTCGAATCCGCCGTGGCGGTAGCGAGCTGGTGGTACCGGGCTTCCTTAGCCACGCGGTCGGCGAGAGCCGTCGAGTAATCGACGTTCAACGTATCGAGATTCTGCATGGCGGGGTTTGAGCGCGGGTCTGACGAGACGATGTCCTTCTGCCGACCGTACGCCCCGAGCTCTTGCTCGCGGCCGTCGAGCTCGCCCTTGAGCTGACGTATCTGGTTGCCGAGGAACTGCGATGTTTGCTTGAGGAAACCGAACTTCGCGTCCAGCGTCCATTCGACGTAAGCCTCCGCGACGGCGTTCGCGATCTCCGCACTCCGTGTCGGAGAATTCGAGACGAAGCTCAACTCGACCAGATTCGTTCCTCGAATCTGGTCGACG
>JBBQNC010000012.1:0-31756 GCA_038329555.1 Thermoanaerobaculia bacterium | reverse complement strand
CGCGAGGTCGAGCCGCAGCGTGCCGGCCACCTGCTTCATCGCCTTGATCTGCGCGTTTCCGCCGACGCGCGAGACCGAGATGCCGACGTTCACGGCGGGACGCACGCCCGAGTAGAAGAGGTCCGTCTCGAGATAGATCTGACCGTCGGTGATCGAGATGACGTTCGTCGGGATGTAGGCGGAGACGTCGCCGGCCTGCGTCTCGATAATGGGAAGGGAGGTCAGCGAGCCGCCGCCGTTGTTGTCGGAGAGCTTCGCGGCGCGCTCGAGAAGCCGCGAATGGAGGTAGAAGACGTCGCCGGGATACGCCTCCCGCCCCGGCGGGCGGCGAAGAAGGAGGGAGATCTCGCGATACGCCGCGGCGTGCTTCGAGAGGTCGTCGTAGATCGTCAGCGCGTGCTGCTTGTTGAACATGAAGTACTCGCCCATCGCGCAGCCGGTGTACGGGGCGACGTACTGCATCGGGGCCGGATCGGAAGCCGTCGCGGACACGACGATCGTGTGCTCCATCGCGCCGTACTCGTCGAGCGTCTTCACGACCTGGGCGACCGTCGACTTCTTCTGCCCGATGACGACGTAGATGCAGACGACGCCCTTCCCCTTCTGGTTGATGACCGCGTCGAGGGCCACGGCCGTCTTGCCGGTCTGGCGGTCGCCGATGATGAGCTCGCGCTGGCCCCGGCCGATCGGGATCATGGCGTCGATCGCCTTGAGTCCCGTCTGGACGGGCTCCCGCACGGGCTGCCGGTCGATGACGCCCGGAGCGATCCGCTCGAGCGGATAGAACTCCTTCGTCGCGATCGGCCCCTTGCCGTCGATCGGCCGGCCGATGCCGTCGACGACGCGGCCGATCAGCGCCGGGCCGACGGGAACTTCCACGATGCGGCCCGTGCGGCGGACCTCCTGGCCCTCGTGGACCTCGGCGGTCTCGCCGAGGAGCACGACGCCCACGTTGTCTTCTTCCAGGTTCAGCGCGAGACCGAAAAGGTCGTGTCCGAAGTCGACGAGCTCCCCGGCCATGACCTTGTCGAGGCCGTGGATCCGGGCGATTCCGTCTCCCACCGAGAGCACGGTGCCCACCTCGGCGACGTCGATCGTCTTTTCGTACCCCGCGAGCTCCTGCTTGAGGATCTCGGTAATTTCGTCGGATTTGATGTCCATGATTACGCCCTTGCGGTCTCCTTCCGTTTTTCCTGGAACCGGCCGATCGCGCTCGCGACCGACGCGTCGATGATGCGGCTTCCGACGCGGGCGATGAAGCCCCCGAGGATCTTTCCATCGACGGTCACGTTGACGCTGACCGAACCGCCGAACGACCGGCCGAGCGCCTCGGCGATCTTTCGCTCCTCGTCCGCGCCGATCGGCGCCGCGACCGTGACGTGGGCCTCGCGCAGCCCGCGCGAGCGGTCATACGCGTCGCGGAGCGCGGCGACGATCTCGTCCAGCCTGGTCAGGCGCCCGTGCCGGAGGATCACGCGCAGGAAGCGACGGCCGAAGTCGTCGAGCCCGGCTTTCGCGGCGAGCGCTTCGAGGGCCCGCTCCTTGGGCGGCTTCGGGATCGCGGGCGAAGCGAAGAACTCCTTCAACCGCCCGTCCGCCGAGAGGGCCCTCGCCAAGGCGGCCGCCTTCTCGAGGAGCGACCCGAAGTCGTATCCCGCGGGGGCCGCTTCGATGGACGCCCGGGCGTAGCTGCGGGCGAACGCGCTCACGAGTCGATCTCCGACTGCAGCCGCGTCACGCCTTCGTCGAGCAGCCGGCGGCGGTCCTCCGGAGTGATCTGGGCGGCGACGAGCTCGCGCGCCGCCGACGCCGTCAGGTCCGCGGCCGCCTGCCGGAGCTCTTCTTTCGCCGCGGCGAGGCGGCGCCCGATCTCCTCTTCCGCGTCCCGGCGCACGCGCTCGGAATCCTGGTCGGCGCGCGCCATGAGCTCCGCGCGGGCCGCCTCCCCTTCCGCCGCTCCCCGCGCGCGCACTTCCTCGAGGTCCCGGTCGAGGCGCGCCATGCGTTCGTGAATCTCCGACTCGAGACGGGCGGCCTCCGCCCGCCGCTCCTTCGCTTCCCGGGCCCGTTCTTCCACGTCGAGCTGCCGGCGGCGGAACATGCTCGTCAGCGGGCGCGCCACGAAGTAGAGGAGAAGCGCGAAGAAGCCGACGAGGTTGGCGAGCTGCCAGATCCACATCGGGATTCCCAGAGGCCCGGACGTCGCGTGTTCCGCCGCCAGGGCGAGCGGCAGAGCGAGGGCCCGGAGCGGCGTCACGCGGCGAGCTTTCGACCGAGGATCTTTTCGGCGAGGATTCGGGCGAGATCCCGCGCCGAGCGGGGCAGCTCGGCGGCGGCGCGGGAGGCGGACTCCGCGATCTCTTCGGTCGCGCGCGAGAGCGTCGCCTCCGCGGACCGCCGCGCTTCCGCGAGCTTTCGCTCCCACTGGGCCCGTCCCTCGCCCCGAAGCTTCTCGCGGATCGCGAGAGCCTCGCTGCGCGCGCGGGCGAGCTCCGCCTCGGCGCGCGCGATCGTCTTCTCGAGCTCCGCGAGGCTCTCGGCGCGCACCTTTTCGGCGCTCGCCGCTTCGCGCTCGCGCTCGTCCAGGATCGCCACGAGGGGGACGAACAGATAGCGCCGGAGGATCGCGAGCGACGCGAAGAACGCGACGACGACGTAGAGAAATGTGACGTCAGGAGCTTTGATCATGCTTTTCCGGGATTTCGCCGGATCCGTGTCGGAGCGGCGGGTTCATCGACGACGAGACAAACCGCGGATGAATAACATAACGCGGCGGAGAGAGTCGAGCGGATCCCCCGCGAGCGGCACGGTCCGGGCCGGCGCGGGAGGGAGCCGATCGGGTTTCTGCGGCTCCTCCCGCGACTGGGTTCCGGGTTGTTCCTCGCAAACTATTGATATATAATGACTTATTCTTTCACGACCAGTCCGACGACCTTCGCCGGCTTCTCCGCCATCTGGCAGCTGCCCTGGAGAAACGCTCCCTCTTCGACTTTCAACACCGGGGTCGCGAGGCTCGCGAAGACGCGCGCCTTCGCGAGCAGCTCGATCCGCTCTCTCGCCTGGACACTGCCCTGAAGCTTCCCGTTGACCGAGAGCCGGCCGACCTCGATGTCGGCGTGGACGTCCGCCGTGTCGCCCAGGATGAGCTCGCTTCCCGATCGGATCTTCCCTTCGAAGCGGCCATCGATGCGAAACGTTTCCTCGAACGTCAGCTCGCCCTTGAAGTGGCTGCCTCGATCGAGGAAACCGTTCAGCGTCGCCCCGTCGTTGCGCGTTCTCATGCGTGCCTCAGGACTTCCCCGCCAGGCGCTCGAAGAGGCCGATCAACTCGTCCTCCGAGCCGAAGGCGATTTCGACTTTGCCCCCGCGGCGGCGCCGGACGATCCGGACCCGCGTGCCGAGGCGCCTCGTCAGCTTCTCTTCCGCGTCGCGCGTGAACGGGTCCCGGCGATACTCGCGCTTCAACTTCGCTCCGGCGGAGAGCGAGGCGATGCGCTTCTCGGTCTGCCGAACCGAGAGGGCCCTCCGCACGATCTCCTCGGCCAACGCCAGCTGATCGTCCGGCGTCGCGAGCGCCAGGAGCGCGCGCGCGTGCCCGGCGGAGATCGAGCCGTCGCGCAGCCTCTCCTTGACGGCCAGGGGCAGCTTCAGCAGCCGCAGGGAGTTGGCAATGGAGGCGCGGTCCTTGCCGACCCTCCGCGCGACGTCTTCCTGGGTCAGGTGGAATTCCTCGCGAAGCCGCGCATAGGCCGCCGCCGCTTCCAGTGGCGCCAGGTCCTCCCGCTGGAGATTCTCGACGAGCGCGATCTCGAGGAGCTCCCGGTCTGTTGCGCGCTCCCGGACGACGATCGGCACCCGATCCAGCCCGGCCAGCCGCGCGGCCCTCCAGCGGCGCTCGCCGGCGACGATCTCGAACTTGTCCCCGCGCGGGATGACGACGATCGGCTGCACGACGCCCTGCTCGCGGATCGACGCGGCGAGCTCGCCGAGCGACTCCGCGGGGAACTCCTGCCGGGGCTGGAAACGCCCGGCGACCAGGCGGTCGATGGGGGCTTCCCGCAGTGTTCCACGTGGAACATCCTCGCGGCCGGGGAGCAGGGCCGACAGGCCGCGGCCCAGGGCGGGCTTTCCCTTCATGCCGCGCCGCGTTTACGCAGGAACTCGCGGGCGAGCGCCAGGTAGGCCTCCGCGCCCCGCGACTTGATGTCGTAGGCCAGGACCGGCTTGCCGAAGGAGGGCGCCTCCCCGAGCCGGACGTTGCGCGGAATGATCGTGTCGTACACCTTGTCCCCCAGGTGTTTGCGGATGTCCTCGGTGACCTGTCGCCCGAGGTTAGTGCGCTCGTCGTACATCGTCAAGACGAGTCCCTCGACGGAGAGAAGCGGGTTGAAGTTGTCCCGGACGCGGTCGACGGTCTCCAGGAGCTCGCTCACGCCCTCGAGCGCGAAGTATTCGGTCTGGATGGGGATCAGGACCGAGTCGGCGGCGGAGAGCGCGTTGACCGTCAGCAGGGAAAGCGACGGCGGGCAATCGATCAGCACGAAGTCGAACCGGTCCCGCGCCGGCTCGAGCGCGAAGCGGAGTCGCTGCTCGCGGTCCGGCTGACCCACCAGCTCGATCTCCGCGCCGACCAGGTCGCGGCCGGACGGGAGCAGCCAGAGGTTCGGAAACGCCGTCTCACGGATCGCGTCGTCGGCCGGGGTCCCCGACAGCACGTCGTAGGCGTTGGCGCCATCCTTGGCCCGCGAAAAGCCCATCCCGGACGTCGCGTTGGACTGCGGATCCAGGTCCAGGAGCAGCACGCGGCGGTCCAGGGCGGCCAGCGACGCGGCGAGGTTTATGGCGGTGGTCGTCTTTCCGACGCCCCCCTTCTGATTGGAGATCGCGACGACGCGGGACACTGGGCGAAAGTATCAGCTCCTGGCTCCGGGCCAGAATCGGGTGATCGGGGGATCCGGTGATCGGGATCAATCGGGAATCGGGTGATCGGCCGCGGATATCGGGTGTTCTGGGAATGCCGCGCGACGATGGTTCGATCGCACTGACGGGGCTGCGAGGCAGCACCAACTTTCGCGGCGGCATGTTCCACGTGGAACATGGACCCCGACGTGCCCTCCTAGGACTTGCGGAAGGACGCGATCTCCTTGCGCCGCGTGCCGGGGACCTCCCGAACCTCGATCCGGCGGAAGCGCGGGACCAGGTCGCGCGCCAGCGCCTCGGTATCCGTCGTCCAAGCCAGAAAGAGCCCGTTCGGTTCCAGAAAATCGGCATCCCCCAGGATGTCGGCGATCCGGCCGACGGCCCGCCCCATCGCGGCGGAAAACGCGCCGGCCGGAAGCCCGCCCACGGACGAGCCCGCGGCCGCGAAGTTGTCCAGGGCGAGCTCCCGCGTCGCGAGATCCAGGAAATCGCGACGCCGGCGGCGTGGCTCGACCGGGGTGACGCGCACGTCCAAGCGGAGAATCGCCAGCGGGATCCCCGGCAGGCCGGAGCCGGAGCCGACGTCGACGGCGGCGCCCGGCGGCAGAAGATCCGCTCCCAGGGCGGACTCGAGCACGTGCTCGACGAGCTCGGGCGATGCCATGGGGCCCGTCAGATTGGTCCGCCGCCTCCAGACGTCGAGAAGCGCGAGGTACCGGGAGAGGCGCTCGGCGGCGCGGGAGGGGAGCCTCAGGCCGAAGGCAGGAGCCCGCTCTTCCAGCAGCGCGTGGAAGATCTCAGGCGGAAACTCGCCTCCGGCGGGCAACATGCGCAGAGATTATCGCGACGGCCGCGGGCGTCAGCCCCGGGATGCGGGAGGCCTCTCCGATCGTCCTCGGACGCCGGCTCCGACATTTCTCGACCACCTCGCGCGTCAGGCCGGGAATCCCGCGATACTCGAACTCGCGCGGAATCTCCCGGGCGTCGAAGGGCCGGACGCGCTCGAGTTGCTCGCGCTCGCGGCGGATGTAGCCCTCGTAGCGAACCCGGGATTCGAGCACCGCTCGCTCTTCCCGGTCGAGCTCCGCGAACGGCTCGGCGGCGAACCGGGCGAGGCTTTCTACAGATAAGTCATTCCGCTTCAATAGTTTACGTAGAGTTGTCGGCCCGTCGACTTCGAACCCCAGTGTTTCCCGCATGGCCTGCCGGGTGGCCCGATCCGGGTGCACGGCGCTCCCGGCGAGGCGGCGATCCGCCCGCGCGAGCCGTTCCTCCGAGCGCAGAGCAAGGTCGTGCTCCTCCTGCGAGACGAGCCCGAGGGCGAGCGCGTGAGGGATGAGCCGGGGCAGAACGGAGTCGACCCCGAGGAGCAACCGATGCTCGGCGCGCGATGTGAAGAGCCGGTAAGGCTCGTCGAGCCCCCGGGTCGTCAGGTCGTCGATCATCACGGCCGCATACGACTCGGATCGATCGAGGACGAACGGCTCCTGCCGCCTCGCGGCGAGCGCGGCGTTGACGCCGGCCCACAGCCCCTGGGCCGCGGCCTCCTCGTATCCCGAAGTCCCGTTGATCTGCCCCGCGAGGAAGAGCCCGGGCACGCGCCGCGACTCGAGCGTCATGCCGAGCTGATCGGGAAAGGCGAAGTCGTACTCGACCGCGTATCCCGCGCGAAGCATGCGCGCCCCGGACAGCCCGGGGATTCGAGCGAGGATTTCTCTCTGGATCTCCTCCGGCAGCGACGTCGACAGGCCGTTCAAGTAGATCTCGCGCGCTCCGGCGCCTTCGGGCTCGAGGAAGATCCGGTGCGACGGCTTGTCGGCGAAGCGCACGATCTTGTCTTCGACCGAGGGGCAGTATCGCGGCCCGATCCCGACGATCGTGCCCGAGTACATCGGGCTCCGCTCGAGGTTGTCGCGGATGATGCGATGGACTTCCTCGTTCGTATTCGTCAGCCAGCAGAGGACCTGGGGCGTTTCGATCGCGCGCGTCCGAAAGGAAAAGGGGACGGGCGGGTCGTCGCCGCTCTGCGGCCGGCACGCCGCGTAGTCGACGGTGTCGTGGTCGACGCGCGGCGGCGTCCCCGTCTTGAACCGGCCGAGCGCGACGCCGGCGCGCGCGAGCGCCGCGGAGAGGCCCTTAGAGGCCGGCTCTCCGACGCGGCCGCCCTCGGTCTGCGTGGCGCCGGTGTGCATGAGGCCGCGGAGAAACGTGCCGGTCGTCACGACCACGACATCCGACTCGATGCGAGTCCCGTCGGCCGCGAGGATTCCGGCGGCGCGCCCGCCCTCTTCCAGAAAGTCTTCCGCCATCCCTTCGAGGATGTGGAGGTTTTCCGTCGCACGCAGGGCCTGCGCCGCGCGACGCGCGTAGAGAGCCTTGTCGCACTGCGCGCGCGGGCCCCAGACGGCGGGCCCCCGAGAACGGTTCAGGACCTTGAACTGGATTCCCGCGGCATCCGCGAGGCCTCCCATCAGCCCGCCGAGCGCGTCCACCTCGCGGACGAGCTGTCCCTTGGCGAGCCCGCCGATCGCCGGGTTGCAGGACATCCGTCCGATCGACTCCGCCGACAGGGTCAGGAGCGCGGTCGAGCGCCCCATCTTCGCGGACGCGTGCGCCGCTTCAATCCCCGCGTGCCCGCCGCCGACGACCAGAACTTCGTAACGCACGAAGGTAGCCTAGAACGGAAACAGCGAAAGGGCTCCCGTCCCTTTTGGTTTTCAGTTATCGGTTTTTAGTTCTCGGTTCCGGGTCATTCCCCGAACAGTGTGGGACGACCGACAGCTCGGGAGCGATCACTGAGAACCGATAACCGAAAACTCGCAACTCAGAACTCATAATCACCAGGCCGACCCCCAGATCGCCCGATTACCGGATTGCTCACCCGATCACCCGATCACCCGATTCCTCGTGTCGCCACAATCCCCGCCTGCGCGACTACTTCCCGATGCAGAACGTCGAGAAGATCCGGTGCAGCACATCCTCCGGCGTCGTCTCTCCGAAGAGGTCCGCGAGAGCCGACAGGGCTTCGTCCAGGTGAGCGGCCGGGTACTCGGGGGACTCGCCCCGCTCGAGCGCCGCCAGGGCCTCCGCGGCGGAGCGGTGGGCGCGGGCGACGAGATCCCGCTGGCGCACGGAGCCGATGCATTCGGAGAGCGCCTCTCCGGGCGGCCCCGCCCCGAGGAGGTTCGCCAGCGCGGCGCGGAGCGTGTCGCCCGCATTCGGGGCGAGGCCGCACAGCGGCAGCGCGCCCGGCGGCAGCGCCGCGCCGGACGCCGTGTCGATTTTATTGGCGACCGCGAGGCGCCGCGGCGCGCCGACGCTCTCGAGCGCCCCCTCGGCGCCCGCCGGCCACCCGCCTGCCGCGTCGAAGACGAAGAGAACGGCGTCGGCTTCGGCGGCGGCGGCTCGCGCGCGCTCGACGCCGATCCGTTCGACGGGCTCGACCGCGTCCCGCAGGCCCGCGGTGTCGATGACGGAGACCGGCACGCCCTCCACGTCGATCGTCGCGTCCAGGGTGTCGCGCGTCGTTCCGGGTATCTCGGTGACGATCGCGCGCTCGCTTCCCACGAGCGCGTTGAAGAGCGTGGACTTTCCGGCGTTTGGCGGTCCGAGAAGAACGACCCGCGCGCCCTCGTTCAGGAGTCTCCCGCGCTCGGCCGTCGCACCGAGCCGTGCGAGCTCTTCGACGGCGGCCCCGAGTCGCCGCGGCGTCTCGGGCGGAACGCTTTCGCCGACGTCTTCGGCGAAGTCGATCGTCGCGGCGAGCTCCGCCGCGACGCGGACGAGGTCCTCGCGCACCCGCTCGAGACGCCGGGAGAGGCGGCCCGAGAGCCGGCGCGCCGACGCCCGAGCGGCCTCCGGGGTCCGCGCCTCGATGAGCTCGCGGACCGCCTCCGCCTCGACGAGGTCGAGCTTGCCGAGGAGAAAGGCGCGCTCGGTGAATTCCCCGGGGCGCGCGGCCCGTGCGCCCGTCGCCAGGATCGCTTCGAGCGTTCGGGCGATGACCGCGAGGCCGCCGTGCAGGGAGATCTCCACGAGGTCCTCCCCCGTCGCCGAAGCGGGCTCCGCGAAGAGCGTGACGAGGCCGCGGTCGATCGTCTCGCCGCGGAGGTCGACGATCGCGGACAGGAGCGGGGCGCGGGCGGGAAGGGGACGCGGAAGATCCGGAGCGATGCGGAGGACGATGTCGCGGGCCCCGCGGCCCGAGATCCTCAGGATCGCGAGCGCCGAACGCCCCGGGGGCGTCGCGAGCGCCGCGATGGTGTCGTCGAAAACGGCGAAGGCGGGACGCACGAGGAATCGGGTGATCGGGGCCGGAGTCTTCGACGACGCCGGCGCTCGACCTCCCCGGATCAGCTCGCCTTCGGACGCACCGCGACTCTCTTCAGGAAGCCGTCGCCCTCGCTCTCGGTCTCGACCTCGGGATCCTCGGCGAGGGCGAGATGCACCAGCCGGCGCTCTCCGGGAGAGAGCGGCGGCAGAAGCTGAGGGCTTCTCGTCCGCTTCGCTTCGTTGGCGGATCTGAGCGCGAGCTCCTCGAGGGACTCCTTCTGGTGCGCGCGGAATCCTTCGGCGTCGACCCGCGGATAGACGGGCCGGCCGATCCGCTTCGACGCAATGCGGCCCGTCAGAACTTCGAGGCCGTTCAACCCGTCGCCCCGGTTGGCGAGAAGGGGCTCGACGTCGTCGCCGATCAGCTCGAAGAGCATCTCGCCATCGGATTCACGGCGGCGCGTCTCCACGAGAAACCCCGCGGCGGCGAGAAGCTCGTTCAGGGTCGCTTCGACCGCCGTGAAGGCCTCCTCGTCCATCGCGCCCGGCTCCGCGGGGCTGCGCGGAGAAGCCGTCGCGGCGGAACCGGCGGAAGCCCGACGCGGGGCGGGCGCCTCGGTCCGGGGGGCGGGCGGGCGGGGCTGCGCCGGCGGCTCGGCCGGAGCCCCCGGGGAGGACAGGGACGGTATAGACGGCACGGACGGCCTGGAAGGCAAAGGCGTCGACGCCGCGGGGGCCGGCGCCTCGACTTCGGCCCCGCTCGTGACGGCGGGATGGTCGCCCTCGGCTTCGACCTCGATCTCGACGACCCGGCCGCCCCAGAAGGACTTCTCGTCCCGAACCACGTGGTAGCGCAGCTGGGAGGCGGGGCGCTTCAATTCCTTGAGAGCCGTTTCGATCGCGTCCTGCTCGGACTTTCCTTCGAATCGCATCATGACCTCGGACGCGCTAGGCGCGCGCCTGCCTGAGTTTCTTCGGCTCGGGGGCGGGATCGCCGCCGCTCGCCATTTTGTTGATGATCATCTGCTGGAAAATCGTGAGCACGTTGCTGAACAACCAGTAAAGCACGAGTCCCGAGGGCATGTCCTTCAGGAAGAAGCCCCACAGGAGGGGCATCGCCATGAAGATCTTCTTCTGCGTCGGGTCCGCGGTCGTGGGCGTCATCGCCTGCTGGACGTACATGGAAACGATCATCAGGATGAGCAGCACGTAGGTGTGGTCGACGGCCGACAGGTCGCGGATCCAGAGCACGAAAGGCGCATGGCGGAGCTCGATCGAGCGCGAGAGCACGTTATAGAACGCGACGAGGATCGGCAGCTGGAGAAGAACCGGGAAGCACCCGCTCATCGGGTTGTATCCCTCGCTCTGGTAGAGCTTCATGATCTCTTCGTTCATTTTCGCGCGCTGGGCGGCGTCCGTCTTCGCCTTCTTGTACCGGTCGCGGATCGCGTTCATCCGGGGCGCGAGCTTCTGCATCTTCTTCATCGACGAGTAGCTCTTGTGCATCAGGGGGAAGAGAAGGATCCGGATCGCGAGCGTCACGATCAGGATGGCGATCCCGAAATTTCCGACGTAGCCGTAGGTGCGCTTCAGGAGCCAGAGCAGCGGCCGCGCGAGGATGCCGTACCAGCCGAAGTCGACGGTGCGCTCGAGGCCGAGGTGCGTGGCTTCGAGAACCTCGACGTCTTTCGGCCCGAAATACGCCTTCGCCTGGAGCGTGCCGGTGCCCACGACGCCCGCCGTGATCGAGGGCTTCGGCTTCCCGTCGGGGCCCGGGATCGGGACCGGCATCGCCACGGCTGACGACGGCTGTTTCGGAAGGAGAACGGCGAGGAAGTAATTGTCTTCGAGGCCCGCGAACCCTTTCGGATCGAGAGGCCACGTCTGGACCTTGTCGAGCTTCTCCGGGGCGGCGCGCTTGAAGCCGCCCCCGCTCGCGGCGAGCGCAGCGGCCGGGGGCGCGTAGCGGGAGACCCCTTCCCGCTCGGAGGCGTCCCGCAGTCCCGTTCCGACAAGCACCACGAAGTTCAGGCCGGCTACGGTGGTTTCGACGTCGAAGAGATATCCCGACGAAAGACGCACTTCCTTCGTGACCGCCAGGGACGCGTCCGCGTAGCGGAAGCGCACGCCGCGGTCCGGAAGACGCTCCGCGGCGTAGAGCGCGGTCGCGGCTCGCGCGGTGAGCTCCGGACGGCCCACGAAATCGAGAGCCAGCGGACGGGGGGCGGGCGCCGGGAGCTGCCGGACGAGCTCGAGCGGGCGCTTCTGCTCGTCGGTGTGGTGCAAGAGCACATAGGAGGCGAGCGCCGCTCCCCGGTTCGTGAACGTCGCGCGCACGACGTCGTTTTCCAGCACGATCGTTTCTTCGGCGGCGCCGGCGACCGGCGGGACGGCCGCAGCCGGGACGGGTGCCGCGGCGGCGCCGGCCGGTGGGGCGTTCGCCGCGTTGGCCGGTGACGGCGCGGCTCCGGCGGCGGCGGGAGTCGCGGCGGCCGCCGGCGGCCGCCGCGGAGCGGTCTTGGCGACGAACCCTTCCCAGAGGAACAGGACCCCCAGGGAAAGGGCGGCTGCCAAAAATAAGCGCTTCTCCATCAGTAATTTAAGGCACCGGGTCGAAGCCGCCCCGACGGAACGGGTGGCAGCGCAGGAGACGGCGAATCGCCAGCCCCGCGCCGCGGACGAACCCGTGTCGCTCGATCGCCTCGCGGGCGTAGACGGAACAAGTCGGCTCGAAGCGGCACGCGCGGGGGAGCCAGGGTGAGATGGCGCTCTTGTAGAAACCGAGGAGGGCCACCGAGAGTCGGGAGGCCGCGCTCACGCCGGGGGTTCGAGTCGCGAGAGCGTACGCGCCAGTCCCGAGAGCGCGCGAGCCAGTCCCGAGAGATAGTCCCGTTCGAGCTCCGAAAAGGGAGCCTCCGCGGCCGAAGGACGCGCGTTGACGACGAGCTCGGGCCCCCGGCCGCCGAATAGGTCGCGGTTGCGCCGGAAGAGCTGCCGGATCCGCCGCTTCACGCGGTTTCGCGTCACCGCCCCTCCGACGCGGCGCGAGACGGAGATCCCGATTCGCGGCCCCGAAGACTCGGGCCGCAAGAGGAGAAAGAGAAGAAGGTGGCGTCCGGACACGCGGACCCCGGAGGCGTAGCACGCTTCGAATTCCGTTCGTTTGCGGAGGCGGTCGTCCCGGGAGAACTTCTCCCCGACGGCCCTGCCCGAGTTCACACCGAGAGTCTTTTACGCCCTTTGCGGCGGCGGGCCGAGAGGACGGCGCGCCCGGAACGGGTCCGCATCCGCACGAGGAAGCCGTGGGTGCGCTTGCGGCGGCGGTTGTTGGGCTGAAAGGTCCGTTTCATAACGAACGCGGAACTCTAGGGATTGAGGGGGAGGAAGTCAAGGAGAACGTCGGCCGTCGCGCCGAGGCGGGGCGACGGCGCGAAGACTCGGAGCTTCAAAACCGCCACAGGCCGCCGGAGCCGATTCCCGGGGAAACGATGGCCGAATCGCCCGTCCGCCGGCGCCCTCCCGTCCGATATACTCGCCCACCCCCTCAGAAGGAAAGCTTTCCACAGGTGTGGAAAAATCTGCGGAAAACCGGCGGGCGCGATGAATGACCTTTGGGACGCGATCCTCAAGAACCTCGAAGGAAAGATCGACGGGAAAGAACTGAAGACTTGGTTCTCTCCCACCCGTCAGGTCGCCTTCGAGGAATCCGCCGGGTCCCCCCGGCTCAAGGTGGAGGTGCCCAACCGGGTCTTCGTCGACTGGATCGAGGCGCGGCACGGTGAGGCGCTCGAGAAGGCGGCCACCGAGGCGGGCTATCCGGCCCTGGCGATCCGATTCGAGCCCCCCGTCGCCGTCGCGATGCCCCGTCCGGACCCCCGGGAGTCCGCCGCCGCGCTGCCCGCGCCTGCGAGCCGGGGAATCGTCCTGAACCCCCGCTTCACCTTCGACGCCTTCGTCGTCGGGTCTTCCAACCAATTTGCCCACGCCGCGGCGCGGGCGGTCGCCGAGACGCCCTCGCGCTCCTACAACCCGCTCTTCCTCTACGGCGGTGTCGGCCTCGGCAAGACGCATCTGATGCACGCGATCGCCCATGAGGTGCTTCGGCGCTCGCCGGACACGAAGGTTCTCTATCTCTCCGCGGAGCGGTTCTTAAACGAGCTCATCAACGCGCTCCGCTTCGAGAAGATGCACGAGTTCAAGCGGCGTTACCGGGAGCTCGACGTGCTCCTGATGGACGACATCCAGTTCATCGCCGGCAAGGACTCGACCCAGGAGGAGTTCTTCCACACCTTCAACGCCCTGCACGACGCCCAGAAGCAGATCGTGGTCACGTCCGACGCGCTGCCGAAGGAGATTCCCACGCTCGAGGAGCGTCTCCGGTCCCGGTTCGAGTGGGGCTTGATCGCCGACATCCAGCCTCCCGATCTGGAGATGAAGGTGGCGATCATCCGCAAGAAGGGCTCGGCCGAGAAGATGGAGATTCCGAACGACGTTGCGCTCTTCATCGCGGGCACCGTCAAATCGAACATCCGGGAGCTCGAGGGGCGCTTGAACCGCGTCGTGGCTTTTTCCTCTCTGACCGGAAAGCCGCTCACCGTCGAGCTCGCGCGCGAGACCTTGAAGGACATCGTGGGCGCGGAGGAAAATCGCGCCGTCCCGTCGGAAATCATCAAGGGGGTCGCGGCACACTACGGGCTCCGGGTCTCCGACATGAAGGCAAAATCGAACGCGAAACCGATCGCATTTCCGCGCCAGGTCGCGATGTATCTCTGCCGCAAACTGACCCGCCTCTCCTATCCGGAGATCGGCCGGCTCTTCAACGACAAGCATCATTCGACGGTGATGCACTCGGTCGAGAAAATCGAGCGCCTGATCGAAGACGACGCGAATTTCCGCAAGGTTGTCGACGGATTTCTTCAACCCTACAAGTGACGCGTGCCGCTTCGCGCGCGTTTTCCGCTCCCTCGTTTTCCACACGCCGGGAGGGACGCGGAGACGGAACGAAAATTCTTCGCCGCCGTCGTCGCGCCGCACAGAGCGAATCCGCATTTCGAGCCGTGTTCATGGGCCTTTTCTGATTCCCGATCGCTTTCTCCACACACCTACGAATGCGATCAAATGTGATAGACTTTTCACTCTTTTCGGAGGTTGGGGAATCCCATGGAATTGACGCTGCGTCGGGGAGATTTCTTGAATGAGCTCACGCTCATGCAAGGGGTCGTGGAGAGAAAAAACACGATTCCGATCCTCTCCAACATCCTCCTGAAAGCGTCCGACGGGAGCCTGAACTTCACGTCGACGGACCTCGATCTGACGCTGCTGTCGGCGGCTTCGGCGAAGGTCTCCCGCCCCGGCAGCGTGACCGTTCCCGCGCGAAAGCTCTTCGATTTGATCCGCAATCTGCCCGACGCGGACGTCGTCCTGAAGCTGATGGACAACCACTATCTCGGCGTCACGTGCGAGCGTTCCAGCTTCCGCCTCGTGGCCCAGCCGGCTGAGGATTTTCCGACCGTCCCGAAGGTGGAAGGCAAGGGCGAGGTGACTTTTCCCCTGGAGCTCTGGAAGAAAATGAGCCGCAAGGTTCTCTACGCGGTGTCCGCGGAGGAAACGCGTTTTCAGCTGATGGGCGCGCTCCTGAAGGACAAGGGCAAGGAGTTCGAGCTCGTCGCGACCGACGGCCACCGGCTCGCGCTGATCGACTTTCCGAAGGAGGGCGCGAAGAGCGGCCTGCCGAACGTCCTGATTCCGAAGAAGGCGCTCGCGGAGATCCTGAAGATGGACGGGGCGACCGAGCTCTCGATTCGCCACTCGGAAAACCACCTTCTCTTTTCGGTCGGAAACCGGCAGCTCATTGCGCGGCTCCTGGACGTGAACTTTCCCGACTACGAGAAGATCCTTTCGAAGGGAAACGACAAGGTGGCGATCGTCCCGCGGATCGGTTGCCAGGCGGCGATCCGGCGCGTCGCGCTCTTTTCCTCGGACCGGGCGCGCGGAGTGAAGCTCTCGTTCGAGAAGAACCTGCTGACGGTGGCTTCCGCGAGCCAGGAGCTCGGAGAGGGCACCGAGACGCTCGACATCGCCTACGACGCCGAGCCCCTTTCGATCGGACTCAATGCGCAGTACCTGCTCGACTTTCTGGACGAGGCGGAGACCGAGAAAGTCAAGCTGGAGCTGAAGGACGAGAACACGCAGTGCCTCTGCCAGCCGGAGGGGGGCATTGAAGGGTCATCGCGTTACGTGTACGTGGTGATGCCGATGCGCCTCTGACCCGTCGAAAAGGATCCATTGCGCCTCATCGAGATCTCCGCCCAGGCCTTTCGAAACCTCTCTCCGGACCCCGTTTTCTTCGGCGCCGGCTTGACCCTCATCACGGGCGAAAACGCGCAGGGAAAGACGAACCTCCTCGAGGCGGTCGCGCTCCTGTGCGGCCAGCGGTCCTTCCGCAGGGTGCGACCGTTCGAGATCGCGGCGGAGGGGGACCGGTTCTCCGTTTCGGGGCGCCTCCGGCACGGAATCGAAGACGAGGCGCTGCGCGTGACGTGGTCGCGCGCCGAGGGCCGGGCCTTCGCGCGCGGCGAGAAGGCGGTCTCGTTTCGAGACGTCGCCCGGCTCGCGCCGGCGGTCTTCCTCGCGCCGGAGCAGCGCGAGATCGTCGTCGGATCGCCGGCGATCCGACGGCGCTTCGTCGACCGACTCGCCCTGCTTTCCCGGCCCGCCGCCGGAGAGGATCTCGTCCGCTTCGAGCGCGCTCTCTCGGAGCGCAACGCGCTTCTCCTGCGCTCGCAGCGAACGCGCGCCGCCGACGGGGAGATCGAGACGTGGACGGAGGAGCTGGTGCGCGCCGGCGCCGCCGTGCGGCGTCATCGAGTCGCGGCGCTCGCGGATTGGCGCGCGCGATTCGAGCCGCTCGCCGCCGAGGCCGGACCGGAATACGCCGAAGTGCGAGTCGATTATCGATCGAATGGGGAGACGGAAGAGGAATTGCGAGCCGAGTGCGAGCGGATTCTCGCCGTCGAGCGCCGCCGCGGCCACTCGCTCGCCGGACCCCATCGCGACGACGTTCTCTTTTCCCGCAAGGGCCGGCCGCTCGCCGCGCAGGCGTCCGCGGGCGAGCTGCACCGCACCGTCGCGCTCGTCAAGCTGGCCGAGTGGCAGGCGGTGAAGGAGGCGACCGGGGAGGCTCCCCTGCTCGGCGTCGACGAGTTCGATGCCGGCCTCTCGTCCGCATGGGCGGAGGCCTTCGTGCGGTCTCTTCCCCAGGAGGGAACGGTTCTCCTGACGAGCGCAACCGATCCCGCGCGCTGGCGCCGGTTCGTCGGGGGAGTTCTCGAAATGCGAGCGGGCCGAGTCGTGGACCGGCCGAGAGCCGTCAACGAGGCATAACGGACAACCAAACATGAGCACCGCCTACAACACCGAGTCGATCAAGCTTCTGAAGGGCCTCGAGGCCGTCCGGAAGCGCCCGGGCATGTACATCGGGGACACCGACGACATCTCGGGCCTGCACCACATGGTGTTCGAGCTGGTCGACAACTCGATCGACGAGGCCCAGGTGGGGCACGCCGACCACGTCTCCGTCGTGATCCACGCCGACAACTCCGTCACGGTCGAGGACAACGGCCGCGGCATTCCCGTCGGCATGCACAAGGAGCACAAGCGGGAGACGCTCGAGATCATCATGACGGACCTGCACTCGGGCGGAAAGTTCGACGACAACTCCTACAAGGTCTCGGGCGGGCTTCACGGCGTCGGCGTCTCCGTCGTCAACGCGCTGTCGAAGCGCCTCGAGGTGGAAGTCCGCCGCGAGGGCAAGGTCTGGGTCCAGGCGTACGAAAAGGGGTTCCCGGTCGCGCCGATCAAGTCGACCGGCACGTCGAAGAAGACGGGCACGAAGGTCACGTTTTGGCCCGACCCCGAGATCTTCTCCGTCAACGAGTTCCACTTCGACAGCCTCTCGCAGCGGCTGAGAGAGCTCTCGTTCCTGAATCCGGGAGTCGCGATCTCCATCCAGGACGACCGCACCGACAAGCGCCACGACTTCGCTTACGAGGGCGGGATCCGGACCTTCGTCGAGCATCTCAACAAGACGAAGCAGCCCGTCCACGACAAGGTCATCTTCTTCCAGGACATCAAGGGGGGAGTCGGAGACGTCAAGAAGGACGCCGAAAAAGAGCGTGTCGAAGTCGCGCTGCAGTGGAACGACGGATATTCCGAAACGCTCTACACCTTCACGAACACGATCAACAACCGCGACGGCGGAACCCATCTCGAGGGGTTCAAGACGGCGTTGACCCGGGCGATCCAGAAGTACGCCGACCAGAACGCTCTCACGAAGGCGCTGAAGGAGACGAGCCTCTCCGGAGACGACTGCCGTGAAGGCCTGACGGCGGTCGTCTCCGTGAAGGTCCGCGACCCAAAGTTCTCCTCGCAGACCAAGGACAAGCTCGTCTCTTCCGAGGTCAAGACCTGGGTCCAGCAGATCGTCTACGAGAAGCTCGGGTCGTACCTCGAAGAGAACCCGAAGGTCGCGCGAAAGATCGTCGAGAAGATCGTAGAGTCCGCCCGCGCCCGGGAGGCCGCGCGCAAGGCCCGCGAGCTCGTCCGCCGCAAGGGGGCCCTCGACTCGTCGTCGCTGCCCGGAAAGCTCGCCGACTGCCAGGAAAAGGATCCCGCGTTCTCCGAGCTGTTCATCGTCGAGGGGGACAGCGCCGGCGGGAGCGCGAAGCAGGGGCGCAACCGCAAGTTCCAGGCGATCCTCCCGCTGCGCGGAAAGATCCTGAACGTCGAGAAGGCGCGCCTCGACAAGATGCTCGCCTCCGCCGAGATCCGCACGTTGATCACGGCGCTCGGAACGGGCATCGCCCAGGACTTCGACTCGGGCAAGGTCCGGTACCACAAGGTCATCGTGATGACGGACGCCGACGTGGACGGCTCCCACATCCGGACCCTGCTCCTGACGTTCTTCTACCGCCACATGCAGGCCGTCATCGACAAGGGCTTCCTGTACATCGCCCAGCCCCCGCTCTTCAAAGTTGCGGAGGGAAAGAAGGAGACGTACCTGAAGGACGAGAAGGAGATGTCGAAGTTTCTCCTCGCGCGCATCGGGGACGACCGCTCGCTCTCCTCCGAGATGACGGGCGCCTCGGCCGCCGGCGCGAAGCTCGTGGCCCTCCTCGAGAAGATGGAGGAGTACCGCGGCCACGTCGGGAAGCTCGCCAACCGCGGCATCCCCGAGGGCGTCGTGCGGGCGCTGCTCGATCGAGGAATGCTCGCGAAGAGCGACTTCGGCGACCAGAAGAAGGTCGAGGACCTCGCGAAGGCCGTTCGCGTCTTCGACTTCGAAAGAGCGGAAGTCGTCACCGACGAGGAGCACTCCGGTTGGGCGCTCGAGCTCACCCGCCGCGTCAACGGTGTTCCCCGCTCCGCCCGGATCGACGCGGATTTCGTGGCGAGCTACGAGATGAAGCGGATCCGCGAGGCGGCCAAATCGATCGGAGCCTTTCTCGACGGGCCGTACGTGGTCACGCGCAACGGCGAGACGGAGCGGCACCAGACCCTTCCCGCCGTGGTCGACGCCATCTACGAGTCCGCCAAGAAGGGCCTCGTCATCAACCGTTACAAGGGACTGGGCGAGATGAATCCGGAACAGCTCTGGCAGACGACGATGAACCCGGACACGCGCCGGCTCCTCCAGGTGGCCATCGAGGACGGCGTCGAGGCGAACGAAGTGTTTTCGATCCTGATGGGCGACGCGGTCGAGCCGCGCCGCGAGTTCATCGAGAAGAACGCCCTGAACGTGAGGAATCTGGATATTTAGTTTTTGGTTGTCGGTTTTCAGTCTTCAGTTTTCAGTTTCGAGCAGAAGAAACCGACAACTCACAACTCATAACTCATAACTCATGACTCACAACTCATAACTGACAACTGATCTATGAGCCTCCTCAACGCCGAAGAAAAGTTCCCGGTCACGATCGAGGACGAGGTCCGCCGCTCGTACCTCGACTACGCGATGTCCGTCATCATCGGCCGGGCTTTGCCCGACGTCCGCGACGGGCTGAAGCCGGTCCACCGCCGCTGCCTCTTTGGGATGTGGGAGCAGAGCAACTTCCACAACCGGCCCTACAAGAAGTCCGCCCGCATCGTGGGAGACGTGCTCGGCAAGTACCACCCCCACGGCGAAGGCTCCGTCTACGACTCGATCGTCCGGATGGCGCAGGACTTCTCGATGCGGTACCCGCTCGTGGACGGGCAGGGCAACTTCGGGTCGGTCGACGGCGACAACGCCGCGGCTATGCGCTACACCGAAGTGCGGCTGACGAAGCTTGCCGCGGAGCTGATCGGCGACGACATCGAAAAGGAAACGGTCGACTGGACGCCGAACTACGACGGCTCGCTTGTCGAGCCGATGGTGCTTCCCGCGAAGTTCCCGAACCTGCTCGTCAACGGCTCGTCCGGGATCGCCGTCGGCATGGCGACCAACATCCCTCCCCACAACCTCTCCGAGGTCGTCGACGCGACCGTCGAGCTCATCCGCCGTCCGGACGCGACCGTCGGACAGCTCATGAAGAGGATCCAGGGCCCCGACTTCCCCACCGCGGCCTTCATCCACGGCTCCACGGGCATCCGCGACGCCTATACGACGGGCCGCGGCATCGTTCAGGTGCGGGCCAAGGCCATGATCGAGAAGATGGCGCGCGGCGACAAGGAGTCGATCGTCGTCACGGAGATCCCCTACCAGGTCAACAAGGCGAAGCTCGTCGAGAGGATCGCGGAGCTCGTCAACGACAAGAAGATCGAGGGCATCTCGGATCTGCGCGACGAGTCGGATCGCGACGGGATCCGCATCGTCGTCGAGTTGAAGCGCGGCGAGAACGCCCAGGTCATCCTGAACCAGCTCTACTCGATGACGCCGATGCAGTCGACCTTCGGGATCATCTTCCTCGCGATCGTCGACAACCAGCCGCGGGTCCTTCCGCTCGTCGACCTGCTTCGGCACTTCATCGACCACCGCAAGACGGTCGTCATCCGCCGGACCCAGTTCGACTTGAAGAAGGCGGAGGAACGCGCCCACCTCCTGCGCGGCCTCGCCCTGGCCCTCGCGAGCATCGACAAGGTCATCGCGATCATCCGCGCCTCGAAGGACCCGAAGGAAGCCAAGGACCGCCTCGTCGCGGAGATCTCGATGACGCGCGCCGCGCTCGAGAAGTTCATCGGCGAACCGCTCGGCGACAGCTCGGCCTCCTCGAAGAAGGCCGACAAGGACGTCATCCGCCTGGACGACCTGCAGGCGCAGGCCATCCTGGACATGCGGCTCCAGCGCCTGACGGGCCTGGAGCGCGAGAAGATCGTCGCGGAGTTCAAGGAAGTGCTCGCCCTGATCTCGAAGCTGCGCGAGATCCTGGGATCGGAGAAGCTCGTCCTCGACATCATCGTCGGCGAGCTCCAGGACGCCAAGAAGCAGTTCGGGGACGAGCGCCGAACCCAGATCGTGGCCGAGGCCTCGGACATCGACATCGAGGACCTGATCGTCGAAGAGGACATGGTCATCACCGTGTCGCGTGGCGGCTACATCAAGCGCTCTCCCCTGTCGCTCTACCGGGCGCAGCGCCGTGGCGGCAAGGGGCGCATCGGCGCCACGACCAAGGAAGAGGACGTCGTCGAGCACCTGTTCGTCGCGTCGACCCACGCCTTCATCCTGGCGTTCTCCAACAAGGGCCGGATGCACTGGATCAAGGTGTACGACCTCCCGTCGCTCGGCCCCGCGACGCGCGGCAAGGCGATCGTGAACCTGCTGAACCTCGAGCCGAACGAGCGGATCGTCGCGCTCGCTTCGACGAAAGACTTCCCCGAGGACCGCTTTCTCGTCTTCGCGACGAAGCGCGGGCTCATCAAGAAGACCGCGCTTTCGGCTTATTCGAACGTGCGCTCGGGCGGAATCATCGCGATCAACATCGAAGATGACGACGAGCTGCTGTCGGTGCGCATCACGGATGGAAACCGGCAGATCTTCATCGGCACGAGGCTCGGCCAGGGCATCCGCTTCTCGGAGAAGGACGTGCGCCCGATGGGCCGCGACACGACGGGCGTCTGGGGCATCTCCCTTCGCAAAGACACGGACTACGTCGTCGAGATGGACGTCGTCGAGGAGACCGGGCACCTTCTGACCGTGACCGAGAAGGGCTACGGCAAGCGATCCGAGGCGTCCGAGTACCGGTTCCAGGGCCGCGGCGGGTCCGGCGTCATCAACATCAAGGTGACCGACAAGAACGGACCGGTGAGCGGCATCAAGTCGGTGTCCGACGCCGACCAGCTGCTCCTGATCACGCAGAGCGGGATGCTGATCCGCATCAAGGTGAAGGACATCCGCGAGACGGGCCGGGCCGCGCAGGGCGTGCGTCTCATCAACCTGGACGAAGGGGACTGCGTCGTCGCGGTCGCCAAGCTCGCGGAGCCCGAAGAGGTCGAGGACGAAGTTCAGCCGGAGCTGCCCGTCGCCCCGCCCGCGAAGGAGGCTCTCGAGCCGGGCGCGCGCAAGGGCAAGGCGAAGAACGCGGACGAGGACGACGACGCGGGAGACACCTTTCTCGGCGAAGACGAGGACGAAGACGACGACGAGGAGTAGGAGCCCCGGGGCCGGCCGCTCCGTTCCCCGGGTCTGAGACCGCTTCCGGGGTCCCCGCCCGCGAGTAAAGCCACTCGGAGCCGACATCGGGCGAGCCCGGCTTCCCCGGCCTCCCCGGGCCGCTGGCTGGCCGTCTGGTTGTCCGGGACCGGCAGGCGCTGCCGCCGTATAGAATCTCCCGCTCATGCGTTTCTTTCTCGACAGCGCGAGCGGCGAAGATGCCAAGAAGGTCCGCGACTGGGGCCTCCTGGACGGCGTTTGGGCCTCGGCCGCCGCGGCCGAGGCCGCCGGCCTTGACTACCGCCGGGCTGTACGGGAGCTGGCTGCGCTGACCGACGGACCCGTCTGCGTCGAGCCCGGATCGGGCGACGCCAAGGGAATGTACAAGGATGCCCGGGAGCTCGCGAAGCTCGGCAAGGACATCGTCATCCGGCTCCCCGTCGCTCCGTCCGGAATGCGTGTGGCGCGCCTGCTCGCCGACGACCAGGTCGCCATCTGCGCCTCCGGCTGCCACTCCGCCGCCCAGGCCCTTCTGGCGGCGAAGGCCAACGTCAGCTACGTCGCGCCGGCCGTGGGCCCCCTGGACGAGCTCGGATCGATCGGCATGGACCTGGTCGAGCAGATCATCCGCATTTACGACAACTACGGGTTCCAGACTCAGATCCTGGTGTCGGACGTCCGCAACCCCGTCCACGTCCTCGACGCCGCCCTGATGGGGGCGGATGCCGCCACGATGCCCGCCACCGTCCTCGAGCAGCTCTACCGCCATCCACTGACCGACCAGCTGCTCGCGGGGCGCCGGGAGGCGCCGTGAAGGTTTCCGCGGATCGGGTCCTGTACCTCTCCCGGGTCATCACCCGGAAGCTGAAGGACAACATGAACCTGATCCAGAGGAGCGACGACGAGACCATCCGTCGCGCCGTCACGCGGGTCCTGACCGAGACGTACAAGGAGCTCGACGCGATCGAGGCGAAGGTCCAGGCGAACCTCGCCAAGCGCAAGAACGTCGACCTCCGGGATCAGGAATACCAGTTCGCGCGCGGCCTCGAAGAAGAGCTCCGCAAGCACGGCGCCTAGGGCCGCGGGCATTCGCTTCGCGAACGGGCGGCCCTGAGAGCGCTTCGCTTAGAACAGACGCCGACCGAACCATCTATGCGGGGTCGTTCCACCCACCCTTGGAGCTGACTTGGGCTGCGAGGAGAGTCGATCGTCGCGCTGATGATTGCGGCGCCAGCTTTACCCCCGCGGAGGCAAGAATCGGCCTCTCGCTGAAGACAGCATCGAGGCCCCTTTCGGCGAGCGCGTTCGCTCCCCGACCAGACGACGGCGTAGAACAGTTCACCGAAGAAATTCTGGACAAGAAAGTGTGAAGACGCCGCCGCACTCATCGACGTTGATGCCAAATGGAGCCCGGGGCCGGGTGCGCTCCCGGAGGAGACCCGCGAAATCGGCGCACACCGATCCGGCGATTCGCCTCTCCGACCCTGCGCCGATTTCGCGGAGGCGCGACTGCCACGTCCCCGTCTTCCGCTCCACGAGTCGCGCCGTGTCTCCGCAGAGAGTGCGCCCGGCCCCGGGCGTCTTGCCAGAGCCGCTTTCCGGTAGGCGATATCACCGCAGTTTTTCTGATAAATCACCATTCTTTACAGTGATTACAAAAAAACTACCGTAGTCTTATCTTGGGCATGATGCAGGAACATGGAGCTTCTTGTTTTCCTCCTTGGGACGTACAATTGGTGTAGCTATGAGCCAATTGGATTGGGCCAACTCGATCGTGCTGGATCGGGGGTCGCGCGAACCGCTGAGCGAGCAGCTCGCGGCGGCGATTGAGGCGCGCATCGCGACCGGGTTGATCGCCTCGGGCGAGCGACTGCCGACCACGCGAGATCTCGCCGCGCTGCTGCAGATCAATCGCGGAACAATCCAGACGGCGTACCGGCGCTTGGCCGATCGGGGTCTCGTCGCCGGGCGCGTCGGCAGCGGGACGGTCGCCCGGAGCGCAGCCGCCGGCAGCGCGCCTGCCTTCGATCCGGCTGCGCTTCTCTCGAAACGCGCGGCCGCGATCGCCGCCGAGCCGTCTCCCGCAGTCGCGACTCCCCTGCTCGCGGATTTTTCGCGGCTGACTCCCGACGAGCGGTTCTTCCCGATCGAAGAGTTCACGAGGACGTTGACCGCCGCCTGGAGCCGGCGGCGGGACCTGTGGCAATACGCGCCTCCACTGGGCCTCTCGGAGCTCCGCACGGAGATCTCGCGCCGCCTCTCCGCCTCCGGGATCGAACGCTCCCCCGACGAGATCCTCGTGACGAGCGGCGCGCAGCAGGGTCTCGATCTGCTCTTCCGAACGTTCACCGATCCGGGAGACGCGATCGCCGTCGAGTCGCCGAGCTACTCGGGCGCCCTGGCCCTCGCCCGGTTCGCAGGCGTCGAGATGATCCCGCTGCCGATGACGCCCGATGGCCCGGACGTCTCTCCCCTGTTCGGACGCCGGGCGAAGCTCGTCTACGTCATGCCCGAGCGGCAGAACCCGACCGGGATCACGACCGGAGGCGAGCGGCGCGACGCGATCCTGGAGGCGTCCGCGGCGTGCGGCGCGCTCGTGATCGAGGACGGGTACGAGGAGCCCGAGTCGGGCGAGGCGCCCCTCGCCGTGCGCCGGCCGGACCGGGTGGTCTGGCTGGGAACCCTCTCGAAGGACCTCGTGCCGGGCCTGCGGATCGGATGGATCGCCGGCCCCGAGCCGGTGATCGAGCGGCTCGCACGCGTCAAGAAGACGGCCGATTTCCAGACCCCGCTCCCGATCCAGGCGGCCGTCGCCGATTTCCTGCGGGCCGGCGCGGATCGCATCGCCCGCAAGCGCCGCGCGCTCGAAGTCGAGGCCCGGCGCCTCTCCGCGGTCCGCGCGTTGAATGCGCATCTGCCGCATCTCTCGTGGTGGGGGGGAGAGATCGGCAGCGCGCTCTTCTGGCTGCAACTCGCGCCGGGAACTTCCGGCCGTGCCGTCGCCGCCGCAGCCGCAGGGCGGGGGATCGGAGTGGCGCCCGGGGCCGACTTCGACCCGAAGGGCCAGGACCGGCCCGAGCTTCGGCTCTCGATCTCCCGGGTGGACAAGAGGGACGTGGATCGCGGAATCGCCCTCCTCGCGGAGGCCGTCCGCGCGGTCGAAGGTCAGGGAGTCTATTCGGCGCCGGTGGTCTGAAGGGGACCTCGAGGACGACATGGAAGATCACGGCGAGGGATCGCGGGATTTACGGTCTCCAGGACGACACCTCACAGGGCCTCACAGGAGGGGGCAGCCATGAACGAGACGGACAGCTTCCGGGTCAAGGTCGGGTTGGCGGAAATGCTGAAGGGCGGCGTCATCATGGACGTCGTCAACGCGGAGCAGGCGAAGATCGCCGAGCAGGCCGGCGCGGCGGCGGTCATGGCCCTGGAACGGGTGCCCGCGGACATCCGCCGGGATGGGGGAGTCGCGCGGATGTCGCCGGTCTCGAAGATCCGCGAGATCCAGGCGGCCGTCTCGATTCCCGTGATGGCCAAGTGCCGGATCGGTCACATCGCCGAAGCCCGGATCCTCGAGGCGCTGAAGGTCGACTTCATCGACGAGTCGGAGGTTCTGACTCCGGCCGACGAGGAGAACCATGTCTACAAGCGCGATTTCCGGGTCCCGTTCGTGTGCGGCTGCCGCAACCTCGGTGAAGCCCTGCGCCGGATCGGCGAAGGCGCCGCGATGATCCGCACGAAAGGGGAGGCGGGAACCGGGGACGTCGTCCACGCCGTCAAGCACCTGCGCGAGATCGGCCGCGAGATGCGCAACCTGACCCTGATGACCAAGGACGAGCTGATGCGCGAGGCAAAACGCCTCCAGGCGCCCTTCGAGCTCGTCGTCGGTGTTGCCGAGACGGGCCGGCTTCCAGTGCCGAACTTCGCCGCAGGAGGCATCGCGACTCCGGCGGACGCCGCGCTCTGCATGGGCCTGGGAGCCGAGGCCGTCTTCGTCGGCTCCGGGATCTTCAAATCGGCGGATCCCGAGAACCGCGCGCGCGCGATCGTCAAGGCGACCACGCACTGGCGGGACGCGGATGCGCTCGTCGAGGCCGAGGAGTCGCTCGGCGCGGGCATGAAGGGGATCGACGCCGCGAGCCTTCCCGAGGAAGCCCAGCTCCAGACGCGCGGATGGTGATGCGGATACTGATATGCGGATCCTGATGGATGTCGAGCCGCGGGCCGTCGGGCCGACGCCGTCCTCGCCCGGCGCCCCGCCCGGCGTCGCCGTTCTCGCTCTCCAGGGGGATTTCGAGGCCCACCGGGCCGCGCTGTCGCGGATCGGGATCTCCTCCTACGAGGTCCGGCGCCCGCAGGATCTCGAGCGCGCCGCGGGCCTGGTGATTCCAGGAGGCGAGTCGACGACGCTCTGGAAATTCTTCGAGCTCGCTCCGTGGGAAGAGGCGTTGAAGCGATTCGCCGCGAGCGGGCGTCCCGTGCTCGGGACGTGCGCCGGAGCGATCGTTCTCGCCCGGGAGGTCACGAATCCCCCCCAGAAGGCGCTCGGAGTGCTGGACCTGTCGGTCGAGCGCAACGGCTACGGCCGCCAGGTGGACTCGTTCGTAGGAACGGTCGACGCTCCAGGCCTCGGAGGTTCTCTGCCCGCGGTCTTCATCCGGGCCCCGAAGATCCGCTCCGTCGGATCGGACGTCGAAGTGCTGGGCACCCGGGGCGGCGAGCCCGTTCTCGTCCGGCAGGGCCGCGTCGTTGCCGCCACCTTCCACCCGGAGCTCACGAAAGACGACCGGGTCCACCGGCTCGCGTTCGATCCGAGCGGCCGCTTCGGCGCTGTAGAAACCGTGGACAGAGTGGAGACTGAAGAGCAGCCGGTGCCGGCGGGGGAGCGAGCCCGATGAGCCTCGTGCTCGCCGAGCGGCGCGACGGGGGCGTCGCGCTCCTGACCCTCGACCGGCCGCGGGCGAATGCTTTTTCCCCGGAGCTCGTCGGCGACCTGTCCGCCGCCATCCGCGATCACGGCGACGCCCGGGCCATCGTCCTGGCGTCGTCGCAGAAGATGTTCAGCGGGGGATGGGACCTTCCCACGATCGTCCACTTCGACCGCCCGGAAATGACGCGCTTCCTGTCGAGCTACACGGGTCTGATCCGTCAGATTTTCGCCCACGGGGCTCCGGTCATCGCCGCGCTCGGCGGTCACGCGATCGCGGGCGGACTCATTCTGGCGGCCGCTGCCGACGAGCGGATCGCCGCGGACGGGGAGGCGACGCTCGGACTCTCCGAAGTCGTCCTGGGAGTTCCGCTCCCGCGTCCTCTCTTCGATTTCTTCCGGTGGCTGCTGGGCGACCGCGGCGCCGAACGGCTCGCCGCCGCGGGCGAGAACCTGCCCGTGGACCGGGCCGCGGCCCTCGGACTCGTCGATGAGATCGTTCCCGCTGCGGACCTCCTCGACCGCGCCCTGGAGCGCGCCCGAACCCTGGGCGAGCGGCCGCGGGCCGCACACGCCGAAATCAAGAGGCGCGCCCGCGAGGAGGCCCTCGCGCGCTTCGACGCCGCGGGAGACGGCGACCCGTTCCTGGACGCCTGGTTCGCCCCCGAGGGGCGCTCCCGCATCGCCGCCCTCGTCGAAAAGCTGACGACGAAACGTTGACGATCGAGGTCGACGACATCCTGGAAGCCCTGGAGGTCTCCCGGGCCGATCCGGGGCCGGGCTTCCTCGAGCGCCTCTTTCTCCGGTTCAACGACCGGGTCCCGTTCGAGACCGCCTCGAAGATCCGGCGCCATGCCGCGGTCGACGATCCCGCCGAGAAGCCGCGCCGGCCCGAGATCTTCTGGCAGGAGCATCTGGAGCGGGGAGCGGGGGGGACCTGCTTCGCGCGGGTCGCCGCCTTCGACGCGCTGCTCCAGGGGCTGGGATTCCGGACGCGGCGGGCCTTGGGACGCGTGCGATCGGACTTTGACCACGCGGCCCTCCTGGTCACGGTCGGGGATACGGAATGGATCTGCGACGCCGGCTTTCCGCTTCCCGCCCTTCTCCCGGCGAGCCCCTCGCGGGTCGAAACGCCCGTGGGCGCGTTCGAGATCGCGCGGACCGACCGGGGGTTCCGCGTGGATTTCGACGGGGGAGTCCCCGATGGGCCGCGGCGTCTCGAGATCTTCGAAGCCGCCGTCGATGCCGGCGAGTACGACGCCCGCTGGCAGGCCACGTTCCGTTCCGACTCGAAGTTCCTCTCGGAAGTCGTGCTCCACCGGCTGCTCGCGAACCGGCGGATCGTCTACGCACGGGGAACGATGCGGATCGACGACCTCCATTCGCGCACGCGCGTGCCACTCGCGCCGCCGCGGTCGGAGGCGCTCGAAACCGCGTTCGGAGTGGATGCCTCGTTTCTCGAGGAGGCCTTCGCGTTGGCGGGAGACGCCGAGCCGGAGAGCCCCGACGCGGCCGTCGAGGTTTTTCTCGAGTCGCCCGTCTCTCCGGAGGCGGCCTTCGCCGCGATCGCGACGCCGTCCGGTTACGCGGCGCTCCAGGCCGGATTCGCGCGCGTGGCGACGGACGTCACGGGGCCGGATACCTTCCGCGTGCGGCTCGCGCCCGCGGACGATCGCACCGATCCGGCGTCTGGCTCCGCATCGCTCGAGGAGAGCGTCCGGATCGACGCTCCCGCGAGAACGCTCACGGTCATGCGGGAGGGGCGCGAATCCTCCTGGACCGCGGAGGAGAGGGAGGGGATTTCCTGGCTCGTGCGCCGGGCGAAGCTCGACGGTCCCCGGCTCGATCTCCTGCGAAACGACTCGCTGCGCGGCCGGCTCTCCGGATCGCTGGCGCTCGACCTCCTCGCGTGGGCGCGCCGCCTCGGGTCGGGGAGCGAGCTCTAGCGGGTTGAGCGCGTCTGGGTGTGACGGCTCCGCTGCCGCACCCGCTTTTTCCGGACGGCTAGAACCGGAAGCCCCGCTCCGAATCGAGAAGCTTGAGCCGGGGCTCTCCGGACGCGGCGACCTCCCGACGGATCCGCCCGAGCGACGGCGGCTTCATGTGGTACAGGAAGACGGGCACGACCGGCGGCGCCTTCGCGAGCTCCACCCGGACGAGAGCGGGCGTCAGGTGGCGTGACGCCCGCGCGACCTCGAGCTGGGAGTCCGAGAAGGAGAGCTCCAGGAAGATCGCCTTCAGGTTGCGCGCGCGCCCGGCCACCCGCCACAGCTCTTCGGTGGGCTCGGTGTCTCCGGAAAAGAGCACGCTGCGCCCGGGCTTCGAGACCAGGTAGCCGTAGGCCGGCACGACGTGGCTGACGCGGATCGGCAGGAACGTCACGGCCCCGGCGCGAAACGGACGGCCCTCCGCGAGGGGCCGGAGCCGGACGGTCGGCCGCGCCCGCGACGGCAGCTTCGTGAAGTCGGGCCAGATCCGGTCGTTCAAGAGATCGCGCGCGATCGTCGCGAGCACCGGCTCGGGCGCGAGGATCTCGAGAGGGGAGGCCTGCCCGTAGAGGTTCTCCATGAGCAGGGGCAGCGACGCGATGTGGTCGAAATGCGCGTGCGTCAGGAAGACGCGCCGGATCCGGCGCTGCGCGGAAAGAGGAAGGGCGTCTGTCAGGGCGCCTGCGTCGAGCGCCGACTCGCCGTCGACCAGGAACGTCGTGAGGCGATAACCGGGCGCGGATCCCCCGTAGGGGCCGAGCGCCCGGATGGCGAGCGATGATCCTGTAGACACGGTGCCCGGAATGATAGCCGGGAAACCCGCCGCCGTTCTTCGTCCGCCGTCGCTCGGGCGGGCCGAAACGCGTGACCCGGAAGGGAGGTGGCGCCGGGATTCCCCTCATCCGCTGCACGGCCGTCTCACGGCGAGCGGGCAAAGGGGCTACGATGCGCGTCTCGAGGGGAAGGGGGCCGAATGAAGAGGAAGAGCCGGCGGCCGGCGGCCGCAAAGTCGAGTCGGAAATCGATCATGCGACATTCGCGCGAAGGCGTTAGGGCCCGCCGGCCGGTGAAGAGGAAGAAGAAGAAGTTGTCCGGGATGAAGAGGAAGACCGCTTCCGGGAAGAAGCGCGCGTTGAAGAAGAAGAGCACGGCGGCGTCCGCCGCGTCCCGGACGAAGGTCGCATCGCGTCCGCGCAAGCCCAAGGCGAGGACGCAGGCGATTTCCAGAACGAAGTCCGCCTCCGGAGCCGAGAAGAGGATGACCGCAAGGCGTCGCGGGAAGGCGGCGTCGGCGGCGCGAGCGGGAACGACGAAGAGACCCGCGTCCCGTCCCGTCGCCGCGAAGAGGACGGCGAGAAGCGCTCGTCCGGAGTCCGCGTCCTCGCGCGGGGCCGCCGTGCCGGCTCTGCGCCGCCCTGCGGGGCGCAGGGGCTTGCCGGGAGGCTCTGCCTCGAGGCGCCGCCCGGTCGGTGAGGAGGACTGGAGCCTGTCCGAGCCGATCGATGCGCGCGGAGTCGGGAGCGAGGCGGGTGGTCAGTCCGGCGACACGGAAGGCCTGTCGCGCGACGAGCTGGCGGATTCGGAGAGTGTCGAAGAGCTCGTCGAGGAGGGCCAGGCGTTCGAAGCCGGGGTCATCGACGGCGTCGAGAATGCGCCGGACGCAGATCGCGGCCCGATTCGGACGCGCGAGGTCCCGGAAGACGACGTGCCCGAGGAGTACCTGGACGAACCATCCAAGTAACGTTCCGGCTCGCCTCCAATCAGACGATCCCAGTTGCCGGGCTGGAGAGGCGAGCCGGCGCGCTTGTCCCCTCTCCACCCGCGACAGCGGGGGGAGAGGACGGGTGAGGGGGGCGCGCCGAGAGCGAAGAAGTCGCACCCGCCTAAACGCAACAGAGGCCCCCTCACCCCGCCCTCTCCCCCGAGCGCGGGGGAGAAGAGGTCGTCTCGTGGGCGGGCGGGCGGAGTGGCGACGTTGCATCCCCGCGTCCGCGCGGGGAGCGCCCCTCAGCCCGCCCTCTCCCCCGTGCGCGGGGAGAGGAGGTTCCCTCGTCGTCGCCCCGAGGCGTCGTCCCCTAGAACTCCGTCCCGATGTAGAACGACGTCTTCAGGCCGGAGTACGTCTTCCGGAAATCCGTCAGGTGGGCGAAGTCCCAGTGCAGGGTCAGGCCGAAGATGTCGAACTGGATCCCGTACCCGTAAGAGCCGCGGCCGTCGATCAGCTGGTGGTTTCCCGAGTCCCAGAAGCGGAACGTCTGGTCCTTGAGGGCCGCGCCTCCGATGTCGATGAAGAAGCGGCCGCGGATGTTTCCGAACGCGCCGAACGGGAAGGCGAGCAGGTCGATCAAGGGGAACCGGTATTCGAAGTTCGCGTAGGCGAGCGTGTTTCCGATCTGTTCGCGGAAGTCCAGGCCGCGCAGGGTGTCCAGTCCGCCGAAGTAGTAGACGTTCGGGAAATTTCCCGTCGACCGCGCCCCGAAGAGCCGGACGGCGATCAGCGAGCGCTCGGTGATCTTGAAGTAGTGCCGCAGATCGACCGAAACGTCCGCCGTCAGGGTGCCGCCCGCCTTCTCGATCGCGCCCGTGACGGGGTTGATCTCGTCCTTGCGGCTCAAGGCCGGAGCCCAGCTGTATGCGAACCGGTAGCGCCGTCCGGAGAGGGGACCCCACTCGCGATAGAGCACCGTGTCGCCGACGAAGGCGAGGCCGATCTGCGGGTAGTTGTCGGTTCGCGGATTGACGAAGAAGTTCTGGGTTCCGTCGTTGTTCTGAATCACGAAGGGAAAGTCGTAGGACCGCGAGATGTAGCCGAGCTGGCCCTCGAGCCGGTGGTAACGGGAGAGCGGGTACTGGCCGAGAAAGAAACCGCCCGTGACGCGGTAGGCGCGCCGATCGCGCACGATCCGAGTGTCGCCCCGTGTCTGGTCGAACGCGAGGAAATACGTCCGGTCGTCGAAGAGCTCGATCCCCTTCTGCAGCCGGCGCGAGAGGTCGATGTAGGTGAAGTTGAAGTTCGTGAACGAGGAG
>JBBQNC010000011.1:0-31825 GCA_038329555.1 Thermoanaerobaculia bacterium | reverse complement strand
CGACGGCTTTTTCTCCTCGCCGACTACGACGAGCGCGTCGAGGGCGGTCAGCCAGGCAATACGCGGACAGGCGCGTTTTCGGTTGGGACGCGAAGAAGAAGTCCTACACGATGCACTGGTTCGAAAACTTCGGGAACCCGCCGGCGGAGCCCGGCCGCGGCCGTGGGAGGGCGAGACCCTCTCATTCGAGCACGACATGGGCCCGACCCGGGGCCGAACCATCTTCAAGCTCGACGGCGAGAACGCCCTGAATTTTCGGGTCGAGATGAGCGAAGACGGGAAGCGGTGGGATCGCGCCGTGGACGGCCGTTACCGCCGGGAGTGACCCCCTTTCCGGACCCGGGGATCCTGACGCGGCCGGACGATTCGGTCGCCGAGCCGGCATGGTCTACGCGGCGGGCCCGCCGCCGAGACGCGCGAGGACCGACTCCACCATGCGGTCGCAGCGGGCGCCCAGGAATGAAAAGGCCTCGCGGATCCCGGCCCCGACCCGTGCGGTGAGATCGCGGCGGACCATCGCCCGGGCCCGGTGCAGGCGGATCTTGACCGCGTTGCCCGTGAGCGCCAGGGCTTCGGCGGTCTCGGCGGTCGACATCCCTTCGACGTCTCGCAGCATCAGGACGATCCGGTAAGGCTCTGGCAGCGACTCCATCGCCGCTTCGAGATAGCCCCGCATCTCCGTGCCCAGCGCCTGCCTTTCGGGGTCGGGGGCCGTGGTCATGAAGTCCTCCGATGTCTCCGCCATCGCTTCCGTGATCGGCTGCATCCTGCGGTCCTTTCGCGAACGCGCCCCCGCCTCGCGAACGACGATCCGGGCGAGCCAGGTCGAAAAGCTCGACTCGCCGGCGAACTGCGCGAGGCGCTCGTAGACCCGGACCCACACCTCCTGGGCGACATCTTCCGCGCGCGCGTCGTCGGCGAGCACGGCGCGGGCGACGCGGTAGACCCGCTGGTCGTGGCGCCGCATCAAAATCTCGAAGGAGCCGACGTCGCCGTCGAGCACGCGGCGAACGACTTCGGCGTCCGAGAGGCGGCTGTCCGCGGGAGCCGGCCGGAGTTCGATCATCGGAATCGGCGAAACCTCCAAGAGGGCGGCACGCCCCGCCGTGCGGCGCGGACGGCGCGTCATCGTCGATCCGCCATTCGATATTACGCCCTCGCCGGAACCCCGACGCGCTCTTCCGCTTCCGCCAGGCGCGCGAGGGAGAGCGCCCCGAGGCACAATCCAAGATCCCGCAGGGCCACGTCGAGGTAGCCGCCCGTGAGAAGGAGGCTTCCGATGATCCCGAGGAGCCACGCGGCCACGAGATAACCTCCGAACCTCGGCCGCACGGCGACGAGGAGTCCCGCGACGATCTCGACCACGCCGACCGCCATCATGAACGTGTGCGGAGCGACTCCCAGGCCGTTGCGGACCCCGGGGGCCAGGTATTTCTACCAGTCGGTCAACAGATGCGTGAACTTGTCGAGGCCGGCGAAGATCGGCGCGACCGTGAAGCCGAACCGAAGGAGAGAAACGCCTGATGGCTCCCCCGCTCATATTCGCTCCTTGAAGCGCCGCCATCCCGGCCGCAAATGGCCGGCGAGTCGGGCTTTCCCTGGCAGAGAGCCGCGAGTCGGGAAAAGGTTTCAGCGCGCGGCCGAGGTTCGAGAGTGGGTTGGCGGCGGCCCTAGAATGCCGGCATGAGCGGCACGCCGCGAGCGCTTCTCGTGCCATTCCACTGCGGAGACCGCGTCGACGGCTTCGTCGGGCCGCCCGGGGCGGCGGTTCTGGAGCCCGACCTTCCGGCCGGCACGGCCCAGGTCCGGATGATCGCGCTCTTCCGGGAGCTGGCGAGTCGCGTCGCGGCGGAGAAACACCCTCTCGTCTACGCGGGCAACTGCATGGCGCCGCTCGGCGCGCTCGCGGGCCTCCAGCGCCGCGGGGTCGGCCCCTCGATCGTCTGGTTCGACGCGCACGGCGACTTCAACACCTGGGAGACGACACCGTCGGGATACATCGGCGGAATGCCGCTCGCGATGATCGTCGGCCGCGGCGAGCAGACGATCATCCAGGGGATCGGCCTCGAGACGATCGAGCCGGAGCGGATCGTCATCGCGGATGCGCGCGACGTCGACCCCGAAGAAGGCGTCGCCCTCGCGCGATCCGGCGTTCGCGTGGTCGCCGTCGAAGGGGTCTTCGGTGCGTTACCGGACGACGGATCGCCGGTCCACGTCCACCTGGATGTGGACATCGTCGCGCCGGACGAGATGCCGGCGCTCCGCTTCCCCGCGGCGGGCGGGCCTTCGCTCGCGCGAGTGGAGGCTTCCCTTCTAGCCCTGAAGAAGTCGGGTCGCGTGATGAGCGTGACCGTCGCCTGCACGTGGGACCCGGCGCGCCCGGATGCCGGCGCGGCCGTCGCGGCGACCGATCGGCTGGTCGCCAGCCTGACGTCCGCTCCCTAGAAGGTCCGGGCGCGCGGAGGCGGGCCCGCTCGACGGCTCAGGGCGTCAGCTGAAGGTTGCGGTCCGCGACGGCGTCACCCGGCCGGATGCCGTCGGCGGTCAAAGACGCGCGAAGGTTGAGGGTCTGCGCGGCCGAACCCGCCGGGAGGACCCCCGTCGCATGGATGTGCAGCCTCGACTGGGAGTTGGAATCGAGCGAATTGAGGGCCCAGGTGACGATCCCGCCCCCGCCTATGCCGTTCAGAAACGTGGCGGAAGTTCCGGACGAAGGCTCGACGGAGTTGACGACCAGGGGCGACGGCAGCGTAATCTCTACGCGCCCGTTCTTGACGCTATTGATCCCGATGTTCAAGGCGGCGACGTCGATCGTGAAGATCTGTCCCGAACGGGCCGAGGACGGCGCGTCGATGGTGACGTTGGCGACCGCTCCCGGAGCCGTCGTGGAATCGCCGTTCTTGCACGCCAGCGCGGCGAGGAGGAGAGCGAGCGAGAGCGAGACGCGAAGAAGCCTTGGGGTGTTCATACGGGCTGCGTCAGCAATCCAGGTGCCATGATCGTCGGTCGGGTCGAATCCCGAAGGCCCGAGGCTCGCCGGTCCGAGCGCCGGCGCTGGATAAGGGGCGGCCGGAGGAGTAGACCTGCATGCGCATGCGGCTTCGCGTCCGCCTCCTTCCCGTTTCGCTCGGCCTCGCCGCGGCCGCGGCGTCCGGGGGCACCGTTCTGCTCGCGCAACAGCAGCCGATCTTCGGCTGCCACGCGTCGCCCTCCTGCGCGACGCCGCCGATCGGCCCCTCCGCGCTGACCGATCCGGCCGCGAGCGGGCTGCTCCAGGGCGCCAGCATCCGATGGGGACACGGATTCCATTTCGGTCTCGTCGCGCCGGTCCTCGCCCGGCAGCGCAGTGCGGAGCCCGTGGTCGACGCGAAGGTGTTCCATCTGCGCGGAGTCTCGCTGCTGCCCACGCCGGGCCCGACGACGACGCCGCCGACTCCGACGCCGACGGTTACGCCTTCCCCGCCGGCCGTCCCCGCGCCCACGTCGGGACCACGCGGCGCGACGAGTCCTAGGCCCTTTTCGCCCGCCGGCCCGGAGTACGCCGAGTCCGGGACTTCGTCTTCGGGACGGGAGCGGGAACCGCTCGGCCGGGCCGTTGCCGCGGCGTGGCCCTCAACTCCTGAAGGAACGACGGGAGGATCGCGGACGGTTCATCGCGCCGGTAGACGATCCCGGTCTCGGTGAAAACGCCGCGGCCCGCGATCGGGCGGAAGACGACTCCGGGGGCGGCCACCTGCTGCAATTCCGGATCGACGAGGGCGATCGCGAGGCCGGCCGCAATCATGCCCAGCACCGTTCGCGTCGAGGGGATTCCCCCCTCCATGGCGATCGGAGGGCCGAAACCGGCCCGCCGAAGACGGTGAGCAGGGCGTCGTAGCTTCCGGGAGAGAGATGCCTCGGCCCGATCATGTACGCCTCGTTCGCCAGCTCCTCGAGCTTCACGAGAACGTGGCGGGCCATGGGGTGTTTCTCGGGAAGCGCGACCATGAGGCGCACGCGGCCGGTCGTCTCTGTGACGAGGCCCTCCGCCTCCAGGGGAAGGCCGACGAACCCGGCGTCGATCTGGCCTTCTTGAAGCGCGGCGACCTGGGCCTCCGGGGTCAGATTCTGAAAAACGACATCGACGAACGGAACGTGCTCGGCGAAGAGGCGGAGGACCCTCCCCAGGAAAAGCCAGTCGGTGTCCGGGGAAATGCCGAGGACGACCCTCCGAGACTCGCCCCGCGACGCCTCCCTCGCGAGGCCGGCGGCGCGCTCGGCCGCCGCGAGAATGCCGCGGGCTTCCTGGAGGAAGCGCTCGCCCGCCGGCGTCAGCGCAACATGGCGCCGGGTTCGAAGGAGGAGCTCCACCTTGATCTCGCGTTCGAGATTTCGGATCTGCTGGCTCAGGGAAGGCTGGGAGGTGTTGAGCCGCTTCGCGGCCCGGCCGAAGTGGAGCTCTTCCGCGACCGCGACGTAATACCGAAGATGGCGAAGCTCCACCGGGTCCCCTTTGATCGTTGAGTGGTCTCAATCCTATCGAAACAAACGATTGGACGTGCGTCCGCGACGCGCCCATGCTCATCGTTCAAGGCCTCACAGGCCCGGAGCGTCGAGGCTCCCGCGCCTGGATACCCCAAACCGACCCGGAAAGGACACACATGGAGACAGCCGCTCGAGCGCGGAGTCTCGAAGCTCGGATTTCCTCGACGGACCACGTCCGCGGCTCGCCGCTGGCGAAGGTCACCCTGGTCGGCTACGGAGACTTCTCCAATCCCGACTGCGCACGAGCCTATCGGACCGTCCTGGAGATCGAGAAGAGGATGGGCAGTCGGCTCCGCTACGTGTTTCGCTGCTTTCCCGAGCCCCTGAAGTTCGCGAATGCCGAGGAGTCCGCCGAGGCGGCCGAGTGCGCGGCGTCTCAGGGCAAGTTCTGGGAGATGCACGATCGCATGTTCGAGACCTCCCCGAAGTCGAACGATTTTCACGTCGCGAGATGTGCGGAGGAGGCGGGCCTGGACGTCGTCCGGTTCCGGCGGGAGATGGGCCAACGCGTCCACCTGGCGAGGGTCCGCGCCGGCCGGGAGGCGGGCCTTCGGCACGGCATCGTTCGAACGCCCGCGCTCTTCATAAACTCCCTGCGGCACGAAAGCTCCTTCGGCCTGACGACGCTGCTGCCCGCGGTGCAGGCCGCGGCGGGCGGACCATGATCCGGAGACTTTCCAGGGAGGCCGGCCATCGCCACCATCCTGGTCGTTGACGACCTCGCCGCCAGCCGGTCGTTCCTCGTGGCGCTGCTGCGCCATCACGACCACCGGCTGCTGGTAGCCTCCGACGGCAACGAGGGACCCGCCGCCGTGGCAGCCGAGCGGCGAACGGGGACCACGCGGAGAGAGTCTTCGCAAACCATGCCGACGCGATCGATCTGGTCGTGACGGACATGATCATGCCGGGGTGCGGCGGTCCCGAGCTGCTCAGCCGGCTCCACGTCAAGGCTCCCGCCCTGAGAGTGCTGTACATGTCCGGCTTCAGCGATCCATCGTCGTAGAGATCACGGGAATCGGTCGCGGCCTCCCGTTCGTCCAGAAGCCCTACACGGCCGAGGAGCTCGTGCGACAGGTGCGGGAGGCGCGGAAACGACTTTTTGACCTCCGGGTTCTCCTTTTCGCCATCGACGCCAGGCATTACGATGCGCTCCGGAGTCGCTCGGAGAATTTCTGGCGGCAGGCGGCAGGCGGCAGCATTGAGGAGAGCGTGAAGACCTTCGGACCCGCGCCTCGGCGGGATGGAGTCGACTCGACGGGCGCGCGAGCGGGGTCCCCTGCCCGCCACGTCGGACTCCGACGCGCATTCGCCGCCAGCATCCTGACGCTTGCGGCCGTCGCTCCTCATGCGGGGGCCCGACCGGGCTCGGAGGCGAAAATGACGCTTCACGCGCTCTTCGACGAGGCCTGGGAGTTCGAGTTGCGCGAGGATCCCCTGTTCGCCACGTCCGTCGGCGACCACCGATTCGACGATCGGCTTCCGTCGGTCCGGGTCGCCGACCTGTCGCGCCGGACGGAGGCGCGGCGCCGGTTCCTCGAACGCCTTCGGGCGGTCGATCTCGCCGGTCTCGACGACACCGACCGCGACAGCTACGGTCTGCTCCGTTTTCAGCTCGAGGACTCGATCCGAGATTTCGAGCTTCATCGATACCGCTTCCCGATCAACGCCGACAGCGGTTTTCACATGGAGTTCGCGCAATTGCCGGCCCAGACCACCTTCGACACCGCGAAGGACTACGAGAATTACGTCGCACGCCTGCGCGCTTTTCCCGAGTACGCGCGGCAGAACGTCGACCTTTTGCGCGAGGGGATCCGGACCGGATGGACGGCGCCTCGGGCTGTCTTGAACGGCTACGAGAAAACGATCGAGGCCCACGTCGTGGCGGAGCCGTCGCGCAGCCGCTTCTTCGCGCCGTTCGCGGCGTTCCCTCCCGGCCTACCCGAGGCCGATCGCGCCCGGCTGAAGGCGGCCGGGGAAGCCGCGATTCGCGAGGAGGTCGTTCCCGCCTACCGGAGTTTCCTCGAGTTCATGACGAAGGAGTACATCCCACGCGCCCGTGCGACGGTCGGAGCGGGCGACATGGAAGGCGGGAAGGAGTTCTACGCCTACCTCGTCCGGCATTTCACGACGCTCGATCGCACGCCGGACCAGATCCACTCCCTCGGGCTCGACGAGGTCCGGCGGATCCGGGGCGAGATGGAGCAGGTTGTCCGGAAGACGGGCTTCTCCGGCAGCTTCGCCGACTTCCTGAAGTTCCTGCGCACCGATCCCCGCTTCTACGCGAAGACGCCCGAAGAGCTCCTGAAGCACGCGGCGTGGATCGCCAAGCGCATCGACGGAAGGCTCCCGTCGCTCTTCGGCCGACTTCCGCGCCAGCCCTACGGCGTCGAGCCCGTGCCCGCGGAGATCGCGCCGAAGTACACGGGGGGCCGTTACGTGGCGGGGCCGCCCGGGGGAAAGAAGGCCGGCACCTACTGGGTCAACACGTACGCGCTCGAGACGCGCCCTCTCTACGTGCTCGAGTCGTTGACGCTCCACGAGGCCGTGCCCGGCCATCACCTCCAGATCTCGCTCGCGGCGGAGCTCACCGACCTGCCCGCTTTCCGGCGGTTCCTCTACGTGGACGCCTTCGGGGAGGGCTGGGGGCTGTACTCGGAGCGGCTGGGGCTCGAGCTCGGCCTCTACACGGACCCGTACAGCGACTTCGGACGGCTCACGTACGAGATGTGGCGCGCGTGCCGTCTGGTCGTGGACACCGGACTGCACGCGAAGGGCTGGACAAGGCAGCAGGCGATCGACTACCTCGCCTCGAACACCGCGCTCTCGCTCCACGAGTGCACGACGGAGACGGACCGGTACATTTCCTGGCCCGGACAGGCGCTGGCTTACAAGATGGGAGAGCTGACGCTGCGGTCGCTGCGGCGCCGGGCCGAGGAGGCGCTCGGCGCCCGGTTCGACGTTCGCGAGTTCCACGACCGCATCCTCGCGGGCGCCACCGTCACGATGCCGATCCTCGAAGCCCGCATCGAGGCCTGGATCCGCTCGAAGCGCTGAGGCCGCGGACAGACACGAGTCCGCGTCCGCGGCCCCCCCGAAATTACGTCTGTCTCAGCCGGCCGCCTCCGCGAGCCCGCCGACCTCGTTCTCCGCCTCCTCCTCCGGTGCGACCTTCGCGCGCGTCTTCGCGACGAGCACGTAGATCGACGGGACGACGAACAGCGTGAATGCGGTGCCGATGATCATGCCCGTCACGAGCATGATGCCGATGCTGTTGCGAGCGCCCGCTCCGGGCCCGCGCGCGAAGACGAGCGGCATGTGCCCCATCACCGTGGCGGCGGTCGTCATGAGGACGGGGCGCAGCCGGGTGGCGGCCGCCTCGATGACCGCGCGGACCTTGTCCCGGCCCTGTTCCTGGAGGTGGTTGGCGAACTCGACGATCAGGATCCCGTTCTTGGCGATCAGCCCGACGAGCGTGATCAACCCGACCTGACTGTAGATGTTCAGCGTGGTGAATCCGAGAAACGAGAAGAGCAGCGACCCGGAGAGCGCGAGCGGAACGGATCCGGCGAGGATGATGAACGGGTCGCGGAAGCTCTCGAACTGGGCGGCCAGAACGAGGTAGATCAGGATCGCGGAGAGCAGAAACGTCCCGAGAAACTTGCCTCCTTCGGCGCGGACCTGGCGGGACTCACCCGCGTAGTCGATCGTGAAACCCGCGGGAAGGATCTTCTTCGCCTCGTCCTCGAGGTAGGTGAGGGCGGTGACGAGCGACACGCCCGGCGGAATGACCCCCTGGATCCGCACAGCGTTCAGCTGCTGAAAACGCTTCAGCTCCCGCGGCTCGGTCGTCGTCTTCAGGGTCGCGAACGTCGAGAGCGGAACGAGCTTGTCGTTCGAGCCCCGGACGTAGATCTGTGCGAGCTGGTCGGGCGTCAGCCGCTCGGACCGCTTGACCTGCGGGATGACCTTGTAGCTGCGGCCCTGCACGCTGAAACGGTTCACGTAGTTGCCGCCTAGAAGCGTCGAGAGGTCTTTGCCCGCCTGCGCGAGATCGACGCCCTGCGACCGCAGCTTGTCGCGGTCGAAGACCACCTCGGCTTGCGGCTGGTCGTACTTCAAGTCGGAGTCCGCGTAGATGAACTTGCCGCTCGCGAACGCCTTTCCGACGAGCGTGGTCGCGAACTCGGCGAGCTGCTGCGGATCGGCGGTCGACGAGATAACGAAGTCGACCGGAAAGCTTCCGCTGCCGGGCAACGCGGGCGGAACGAGCGGGATGACGCGGATGCCGGGGATCTGTGAGACCCCGCCGGCGACCATGAGTTGAAGCTGCTGGGTGCTTCGCTTCCGCTCGTCCCAGGGCTTCGTGATCATTCCGGAGAAGCCGCCCGTCGGAAACGTGATCTGGAAAGTCGACTGCGTCTCCGGAAACGACTGGAAGACGTCGTTGACCTGCTTGGTGAAGAGCTTCGTCTGATCGATGGTCGAGTTCGGCGCCGCCTGGATGATGCCGAAGACGACGCTCTGGTCCTCGGTCGGAGCGAGCTCCTTCTGGGAGAACAGGTAGAAGGGCACGATCAGCGCCGTGACGATCCCCCACAGAACGAAGACCACGGCCCGATAGTTGAGAGTCCCGGTGAGAAGCTTCGTGTAGCGGTTGCGAACCCGGTCGAACGTGCGGTTGACGAATCCCGCGAATCCCTTCTCCGTGTCGCCCGCTCGAAGCAGTCTCGAGCTCATCATCGGCGAGAGCGTGAGCGCCACGATTCCCGAGACGATGACGGCGCCGGCGAGTGTGAAGGCGAACTCGCGGAAGAGAGCGCCGGTCAGGCCCCCCTGCAAACCGATCGGTGCGTACACGGCGGCGAGCGTGATGGTCATGGCGATGATCGGGCCGCGCAGCTCCCGGGCCGCCTTGAGCGCGGCCTCGAACGGCTTCTCGCCCATGTGGAGGTGTCGTTCGACGTTCTCGACCATGACGATCGCGTCGTCGACGACGAGGCCGACCGAGAGCACGATCGCCAACAGGGTCAGCAGGTTGATCGTGAACCCCGCGATCAGCATCAGGAAGACCGCGCCGACCAGCGAGATCGGGATGGCCACGATCGGAATGAGCACCGACCGGAACGAGCCCAGGAACAGAAAGATGACGATGATGACGATCACGAGCGTCTCGGTGAGGGTCTTCAGAACCTCGCTGATCGCCTTGTCGATGTAGCGCGTCGAGTCGTACGGGACGCCCGACGTCATCCCGGCGGGCAGCTGCGCCTGGACCTGCTTCATCTCCTCGCGGACGCGGCGGATGACGTCGAGCGAGTTGGCCGTCGGGAGGACCCAGATTCCCATGAACGTCGCGGTCTGTCCGTCGAACCGGACGTCCTCGTCGTAGCTCTCGGCTCCCAGCACGACGTCGGCGATCTCGCTCAACCGGACAACGACGCCCTTCTCCTCCTTGACCACGAGGTTCTTGAAGTCCTCGGGCGTCTGGAGGCTCGTGTTCGCCACGAGGTTCACCGAAACCATCGAGCCCTTCGTATTTCCGAGCGCGGACAGGTAATTGTTGGCGCCCAGCAGATCCCGAACCTGGGAGGGGGAGATTCCGAGCGCCGCCATCTTCTCGGGCTTCAACCAGATTCGCATCGCGAACACGCGGGCGCCGAGGATGTCGGCCCGCTGCACGCCCGACACCGCGGACAGCTTCGGCTGGACGACGCGGGTCAGATAGTCGGTGATCTGGTTCTGATCCAGCTCCTTCGAGGCGAATCCCAGGTACATCGAAGCGAACTGCGAGTCCGCCGTCTGCAGCTCGATGACGGGCGCCTGCGCCTCGGGCGGCAGGTCGTTGCGGACCTGCGCGACCTTCGCCTGGAGCTGGGTGAGCGCGTCGTTGGCGTCGTAGTTCAGCTTCAGGTGGACCGTGATGGTGCTCACGCCCTGAGAGCTCGAGGACTCCATGTAGTCGATGCCGTCCGCGCTGGCGATCACGCGCTCGAGCGGCGTCGTCAGGAACCCGCGGACGAGGTCCGCGTTGGCGCCCACGTACACCGTCGAGATCTGGACGACGGCGCTGTCGCTGCGCGGATACTGACGGATGGACAGCGAGCGGATCGACTGCAGGCCCGCGATGAGGATAACGAGGTTGACGACGATCGCGAGAACGGGCCGCTTGACGAACAGATCGGTGAAGGACTTCATCAGCTGTCCTCCGGCTTCGGGGCCGCGTTGTTGCCGGGCTGAACCTTGTTGTTGACCTTGACGGCAGCGCCCGTCCGAAGCTTGAAGACACCGGACGTGACGATCTGCTCCCCGTCTTTCAACCCGGAGACGACGGCGACCTGGTCGCCGCGGGACGGGCCGAGCTTGACGAACTGCTGCCGCACGCCCAGATACTTCTGGCCCTTCGGGCTGGTCACGTCTTCGACGATGAAGACGGAGTCGCCGTAGGGCGCGTACTTGATCGCCGACGTCGGCACCGTGACCGCCGCGGTTCCCGCACCGAGCGAGACGTTCGTCTTCACGAACATGCCGGGTCGCAGCTGTCCGTTCGCGTTCGCGAGGGTCGCCTGAATCTGGATGTTCCGCGTCGCCTCGTTCACGACCGAGTCGACGGCCGTCACCTTCCCGTCCGCCGCAATCGCCGTTGTGCCTTCAGCGGTGACGTGGATCAGCGAGCCGACCTTCAGTGCGGCGACCTCCTGCTGCGGCACGGAGAAGTTGACGTAGACGGGCCGGACGGCCTGGAGCGGCACCACGGCGGCCCCGCCCTCCAGGTACTGGCCGAGGTTGACCTGCCGGATTCCCAGGACGCCGGCGAAGGGCGCCCGGATCGTCTTGCGCTCGATCGTCGCGCGGATCTCGCCCGCGCGGGCCTCCGCCTGCTTCTGCTCGGCGGCGAGGCGATCGAGGTCGGCCTGCGCGGAGATGCCCTGCGCGACGAGGTCCTTCGCGCGCTTCAGGTTCAGGTCGGTGAGCCCCCGCGCGGCCACCGCCGCCGCGAGCTGCGCCTGCTCCTGGCGCGTGTCCAGGCGCACGAGGACGGCGCCCGCCGGGACCGACTGACCCGACTCGAAGCCGATGGCCGCCACGATCCCCGGCAGGTCGGCGCTGACCGTGACGCCCCGGACCGCGGCGACGGAGCCGATCGCGCTCCAGGTGGCCGGCCACGGCTCCTGGCGGGCGACTACGGTCGTGACCGCCTCCGGAGGCGGCTGGTAGTTGGAATTCTGCTTGATCGCCGACTGGATCTGCCGCGTCTTGACGGCGGCGATCGTCGCGATGAATATCCCCGCCGCGACGAGCATCAGAATCATCCGCTTTTTCATGTGGGTCGAATCCTCCGTTCCCCTCGGGCCGACTCTTACGACCTGCGTTGCGGAAGCTCGTCTCCGGAAAAGCGGTCGTCGGGGGGCATCCAGGCGCTGGGGCCGCCTAGCCTATCAACGTCCGCGGGCTTCAGAAGGCGAACGTGGCGGGCCGGATCTGGAATTCCCCTGGAAAGACTTACGCAGAAAAACCCGAAGAGATTCAAGTTCATACGAACTTCATCGGTCTCCCAAGAGGGGGGAATCCACTCGCTCGGACAACCAGGTCAAAGGAATACGGTTTAGAGCACTGACGCTCTCGGCCGGCGGCGGAGTCGCGCGAGGCCGGAAAACCACCCTTTGAAGCGAAGCGGGTGTCGCAGACGTCATTCAGGTCCGAAAGTGGCGACGCGGCAAAACCGAAGCGAAGTAGGCTCCACGACGATGGATTCGAAGACGATGGATTCGAAGAGGATGGAACTGGACACGAGGATCTGCGACCGGGCGCGTCTCGCCCGCGACGCCCGGTTCGACGGACGCTTCTTCATCGCCGTTCTCTCGACGGGCATTTATTGCCGGCCGATCTGCCCGTCGCCGCCGGCCAGGAGCCGAAACGTCCGGTATTACCGGTCCGCCGAGGAAGCCGCGGCCGCCGGTTTCCGCCCATGCCTTCGGTGCCGCCCCGAGGCCGCTCCCGGAACGCCGGCATGGAGAGGAACGTCCGCCACGGTCGCCCGGGCGCTCCGGTTGATCACGGAAGGCGCGCTCCAGGAAGAAAACGTCGCGGTCCTCTCCGAGCGCCTCGGCGTCAGCGCGCGCCACCTCCACCGGCTGTTTGTGACGCATCTCGGCGCTTCGCCGATCGCGGTCGCCCGGACCCGGCGGCTGCAATTCGCGAAGCAGCTCATCAGCGACACGTCCCTGCCCATGTCGCGCGTCGCGCTCGCATCGGGCTTCCGCAGCGTCCGCCGTTTCAACGACTCGATCCGGTCGCTCTACGGCCGGACTCCGTCGCAGCTGCGGCGCCTGCGCCCGGTCTCTTTGAAGCCGTCGGCGCGGGCTCGGCCGGCGCGGCAGGACGAATACGTGTTCCGGCTCCCCTACCGGACTCCCTACGACTGGGAGTCGCTCCTCGCCTTTCTAAAAGCGCGCGCGATCCCCGGAGTCGAAGAAGTCGTATCGGGCGCCTACCGCCGGTCCTTTGCGCTCCAGGGCCGGCACGGGATCCTGGAGGTGAGGCACGAGGAAAGCGCCCGGGCGCTCGAGGCGCGGGTCCGGTTTCCCGAGCCTCAGTCGATGCTTCCGATCGTCACGAGACTCCGGGACATGTTCGATCTCGCCGCGGACACCTCGGCCATTGCCGGGCATTTTCGCCGCGACCCGCTGCTCGGCCCGCTCGCGAGAAGGTACCCGGGACTTCGGGTGCCCGGAGCCTGGAATCCGCTCGAGCTCGCGGTGCGCGCCATCCTCGGGCAGCAGGTGACGGTGGCCGGCGCATCGACGCTCGCCGGCCGGATCGCGCAGAGCCTCGGGGAGCCGCTCTCACTGCCTGACACCGGCGGCCTGGCAGTCGTCTTTCCGACTGCGGCGGCTCTCGCGAAGGCCAGATTGCCGGGCATGCCACGGGTTCGGGCGGGTGCGATCCGGTCCCTCGCACGGAACTTCGTCTCCGGCCGGTCGAGCCCGGACGATTCGGAGGAAAAGATCCTGTCGGACCTCGCCCGGATCCGCGGCGTCGGAGACTGGACGGTGCAGTACATCGCGATGCGCGCGCTGCGGCAGCCCGACGCGTTCCCCGCGAGCGACCTCGTCCTCCTTCGGTCCGCGGGCGGCGCCCGGCCGTGGACCGTCCGCGCGCTCGAGGAGCGAGCCGAGGAATGGCGGCCGTGGCGCGCGTACGCGGCGCTCTACCTGTGGCGCTCAGCGGCCGACGAGAGGGACGAACGGGGCGAGGGCGACGCCCGCGACGCTCCGGCCCTCTCCGCGGGGAGAGGATGATGCTCTACCGCGACGTCTCCACTCCGGTCGGCGGCCTCCGCCTCGCGGGCGACGAGGGCGGTCTGCGAGAGATCGCCTTTCTGATGGATTCCTCGGCTCCTCCGGTCGCCGCGGGCTGGAGGCTCGCCGAGGAGCCCTTCCGTCTCGCGGTCGACCAGCTTGCCGGATACTTCGCCGGAGAGCGGCGGCGATTCGATCTGGCCCTCGACCCGGTGGGAACGCCGTTCCAGCTCGAGGTCTGGACCGCGCTCCAGACCATCCCCTACGGGGAGACCGTCACGTATGGCGAGATCGCCGACCGACTGGGCCGGCCCCGGGCGCAGCGAGCCGTCGGCGCCGCCAACGGCCGCAATCCCCTGCCGATCGTCATCCCCTGCCATCGGGTCGTCGGCGCGGACGGGTCGCTGACGGGCTTCGGCGGAGGGATCCCGATCAAGCGCCGCCTCCTCGCCCTGGAGTGTGGCAACGTCCCGGCCCTCCACGGATCCTGAGGCTTCATGGAAAAGGATGGCGGCCGCATCACACCCGCCGAGGTGATGGCGCGCATTCCGGGACCCGGCGGGCGCCGCTGGGAGGTTGCGTTCGAGCGCGGGTCGGTGGAAGTGGAGCTGTACGCCCCGATCGGCGCCGATCCGCAGACGCCCCATTCGCGCGACGAGATCTACGTCGTCCTGAAGGGCTCGGGAACCTTCGTCCACGGAGACGCACGAACGCCCTTCGCGGAGGGCGATCTGCTCTTCGTGCCGGCCGGCCAAACGCACCGCTTCGAGGACTTCACCCGCGGCCTCCAGGCGTGGGTCATCTTCTATGGGCCCGAGGGCGGAGAGAGGCCGTGACGGCGCGGCTCGCGATCGGTGCCTTCGCCATCCTGCTCTCGACGAACCTCTGCGGGCAATCGCCTGCCGGGGCCCGATCCGCGAAGTGCGCGGGCCCCGAGCACCGCCGGCTCGATTTCTGGGTGGGCGACTGGGACGCGTACGAAGCCGGCGGCGGCGCCGCGCCCGTCGCCCGCGCGCGGATCGAGCTCATCCTGGGCGGCTGCGCGATCCACGAGCTCTACGAGCAGACGGACGGCCTGGTCGGCCGGAGCTTCTCGATCTACGACGCGACTCGAAATCTCTGGCACCAGACCTGGGTCACGAACCGCGGCGGGCTCCTCCAGCTGGACGGGCGATTCCAGGGCGGCGCCCTGACGCTGCAGGGCGTCCAGCGCTCCGCCGGAGGACGCGAGGAGACGGTCCGGGCCCTCTGGAAACCGGAAAAGGGCGGCGTTCGGGAGACCGCCGAGACCTCCGCGGACGGGGGCCGGACGTGGCGGCCTCTCTTCGACATCCACTTCCGGCGTCACGCGCCGAAGCCGCCGGGCTGATCGACGCGGAGGCGGCGGCGCGCCTCACGACGATCCCGGTCCGATCGACGCCGGGTGGATCGTCACGACCCCGAGCCGGTAGTGTAGGGAGGATGCGACCGGGTCTGGATCGGGGCGGCGCTCCTCGCGGTCCTTCCCGTACCCGGGCCCTCCGCCGAGCCGGCTCTCCGCGCCCGCTTCGAGCACACGTTCGCAGGCTTCCCCCGGGAGCTCCGGCAGGTCGCGTTCAGCCCCGACTCGCGATCTCTCGCGACGAGCTGCGTCGGCGGGACGGTGAAAATCTGGCGGCTCGCCGACCGCAGGCTGCTGCGCAACCTCGTCCATCCGGAGGGCGTCACCTCCATCGACTTCGGCCCCGACGGCTCGCCGCTCGCGACCGGCAGCTACGACGGGACCGTGCGGATCTGGCGCCTTCCGGCCGGCGTCATCGAGCGGACGTTGAGGGCCACGCGGGAACCGTCTGGACCGTCGCCTTCAGCCCGGATGGGCAGCTCCTCGCGAGCGGCGGCGAGGACCGCTCGGTCAGGCTCTGGCGCGCGGACGATGGCGCTCTCCTTCGCAAGTGGACGGGCAGGCGCGCAACGTCTGGTCCGTCCGCTTCAGCCCCGACGGGCGCGAGGTCGCGAGCGGAAGCTTCGAGAGGACCGTCCGGATCTGGCGCGTCGACACGGGAGCGGCGATGCGCACGCTGTCGGGCCACCGGGAAGCCGTCGTCCACATCGACTACAGCCCGGACGGCCGCTGGTTGGCGAGCGGAGGCGACGATTCCTCGGTGCGGATCTGGAGGGCCGCCGACGGGGCGCTCGTTCGGGTCCTGACGGGCGGATCGAGCCGCGTGTACGGCGTCGCATTTAGCCCCGACGGCGCGCTCGGCACCCTCTGGAAGAAGATCGCCGGGAGAGGCGGCCGGCACGCGCCGACGATCCGGCTCTGGCGCGCCCGAGACGGAGCCCTCGAGCAGGCCCTGTCGGAGCACGCCGACGACGTCTGGTCCGTCGCCTTCAGTCCCGACCGCCGCTGGCTCGCGAGCAGCAGCGAGGACCGAACCGTGAAGCTCTGGCGGCTCGAGACCCGTTAGCGGCCCCCTGCGGACGAAATGAGACCGCCGCCGGAGGAGGAGTGGCGAAGAGGATCTCGGGAGCTCATGCTCGTCTCGCTGGATTTGGCGATCGCGCTCGATCTGGAGGGGATCCGAACGCACGGGCGCACGATCTCTTCTCGGGCCGTGGACTCTCGAACCCGCTGCGACTCGCCGGCGAGCCGCTGCGCCGCTGTTTGCGGACGGCACCGAGTTGTTGAACGGGCGACATTCGCGTCCGAAGGTGGCGACTCGAGAAAGATGAAGGAAGGTAGTCTCACGATGCGGCGGCGTTCGAGGTAAGAGTCCGGCATGGAGCGCGCACCATCCGAAAGCCCGAGGAAGTTCTCATGGCGTTCTTCTCCCACTAGCGAGGATGCGAGTCATGCTTGCTCTTTCAGCGGGCGTTCTGTCTCTGATTGTGATCCGGTCGATGCCTCTGGTTGACCCCGATCAGCGCTCCGGGAGCGCGGCGATCGAACAGATCAGGCATCTGAAGGATTTTCGGGTCGTCGAGCTTCGTCGCTACAAGACCAAGACGGGAGAGCGAGACCACTTCGGCCGGTACTTCGAAAGCTTCTTCCCCGAGGCCTTCGAGCAGCTGGGCGCGATCGTGTTCGGGCAATTCCTCGAACGAGAGAATGATGACGGCTTCACTTGGATCAGAGGCTTCCGCGATATCGATGCCCGCGCGACGGTGTGCAAAGCCTATTCAGGGCCGCTCTGGCGAGAACACCGGTCGGCTGCCAACGAGCGGCTGACGGACAGCGACAACGTGCTGCTCCTGCACCCCTTGAGCCCGGAGCGAGGGGTCATGATCCTTCCGGCCGTCGATCCCGTCGCCGAGGAGAGGGGCGCGCAAGGCGTTGTGGTCGCTCAGATATTCGCAGTGCGGGCCGGCGGCGTCGAGGCTTTCGCCCGACAGGCGGAGCCGATTTTCGCCGGTTATCCTACCGTGGGCGTCCGTGAAGCCGGGGTTCTGGTGACGCTCGACGTGCCGAACAACTTTCCTCAGCTTCCGGTCCGAACGGATGGCCCGTATCTCGTCTGGCTCGGCGTCGCCAAGGACAACCAGGCGTTGGAGACTCGATTCAAACCGTTGGCAGAGCGAGCCGCGCAGTCGCTCTCCGGGACGGATCTCCTGCGGGGAACGCCCGAGCTGGTTGTTCTCGACCCGACGAGACGCTCACGTCTGCGTTGGCTGCCTGCGTGGACGCAATGACGGCCCTCGTCGATAGAGGAAAAAGCTCGGACGCAATGGATTCTTCAATGGTTGCAGCTGTCGCCGTCGCGGCCTCGGGTCCGATCCGCTTCTTGATCGTCGAGAACGATCCCCGGGTGAGTTCGGCCTTCCGTTGTCTCATAGAGACCGAACCCGGCATGGAAATCGTGGGCGAAGCGACGTGCGGGAGAGAGGCGATCGATTCCGTGCGGCGTCTCGCGCCCGATGTGGTGCTGCTCGACGTCGACCCGCCGGAAATGAACCGGTATGAAGTCGTCCGAAACATCGGCGTCGAGCGATTCCCCGTGACTATCGTCATCGCGAGCCACGACCGGTTCGCCGCGGAGGCCTTCCAGGTGAACGCTTTCGACTACATCGTGAAGCCGGTCACAGACCTGCGCTTCCGCGCTACGCTCGATCGTCTCCGGCTACATCTGCGCAGCGACCACTTCCGGGAGCTCTCCGAGCGGTTGGGGGCTCTTCTCGCCGAAGTTCGCGACGTCCGGACTTACCCCCAGCACCTCTGGATCCGCTCTCGCGGACAAGTCCTGATCCTCAAAATCGGCGAGATCGAGTGGGTCGAGGCCGACGCGAAGTACTCATGCCTGCACACGCGCGACGCCACGCACCGGCTCCGCGAGTCGATCAGCCGCGTCGAAGGGCGCCTCGATCCGGCGCGTTTCGCGCGCATTCACCGCTCCGCCATCGTCAACCTCGATCACGTCAGCGAGGTCGTCTGTTCGCCCGGCCCGCCGAGCGTGATCCTAGACGACGGCACCCGTATCGCGATGAGCCGGTCACACAGACTCCGCGTTTTCGAGATCGCAGGGGATAGAGCATAGCCTCGACTCTTCGCAGAGGCGCGGGTAAACATTCTCGGACAGGACCTTTTCACCGCGTGAAACGCCTCCTTGGCCGCGGGTTCGATTCAAAAAAGTTGCAGACACTTCAAAAGACTGAACGGGCCGGATTCTCAGAGTCGGCGCGGCTTCCATTCGTTCCCCCGTCGGTGATCGTCGTTCCTCTTTTCGGTCAATTCGTTCCGACGCCTCGCATCGACGCCGTGGCACCTGCATTGCTCTCTGCGACTGCAGTGCTGGAAACGTCAAGGAAGTGTCTTACGAGGAACTCGACCCTCGTGCTTTGTGCATCGGAGGATCCGTCTGCATCGCGCGTACTCGTCGGGTCAGTAGGTCAGCGGGACGCGTCGCGTTGGACAAAGTGAAAGGGTGCCGGGCTTCGAGAACAAACCGAAAGAGGAGGGAACATGAAATCCAAGATCCTGACGTGCGTCGCCACGATGATCGGTTTTGCTGTGGTTGCTGCGCTGGCGGCCCCGGTTCACCCCGTTGAGCAAGACCCGCCGGGACAAAACAACGTGCCCAACTACACCCTTGTCAAGCTCGGTATGCTCGGCGGAACGGCCAGCGGAGCCAGTAGCATCAATAACCGAAGCTGGGTCACGGGGTTTTCCAACCTTGCGGGGGATACGCGTGCTCACGCAACGCTCTGGCGAAACGGATTGACTATCGACCTCGGCACGCTCGGAGGACCCAACAGCGCCGTGATCTGGCCAAATAAGAATGAGAGGGGTCAGATTGCCGGTATAGCCGAAACTTCCACGTTAGACCCTCTGGGGGAGAGATGGAGTTGTGCCGCTTTTTTCCCCACGGTAACGGGCCATACATGCCTCGGGTTCGTGTGGCAGGACGGTGTGATGACCTCGCTCCCCACCTTGGGGGGTAATAACGGCTATGCCGCCGGCATGAACAGCCGGGGCCAGGTCGTCGGATGGGCAGAAAACACCGTTCATGATTCAACCTGCGTAGCCCCACAGGTCCTCCAGTTCAGGGCCGCGGTCTGGGAGTCGAAAGACGGATCGATCCAAGAGCTCTCTCCGATCCCGGGCGACACGACGTCGGCAGCAACGGCGATCAACGACAAGGGCCAGGTTGTCGGCATTTCCGGAATTTGCGATAGGGCTGTCGGAAGATTCAGCGCCGCTCACGCCGTGCTCTGGCATGACGGCACCGTGACTGACATTGGCAATCTGGGCGGCGTGGCGTGGAACACTCCCACCGCCATCAATAATCGAGGTCAAATCGTCGGTTTCTCTGACTTGCCCGGCGACGAGAGTGGCGCGGTCAATTTTCACGCTTTCCTCTGGACCAGAAGCGGTGGCATCCAGGATCTCGGCACGCTTCCAGGGGACGTTTTCAGCCTGGCCTTCGGCATTAACGATCGAGGGCAGGTGGTGGGCCAGTCGATCGGTGCAAGCGGCTCCCGAGCGTTCCTCTGGGAAGACGGCGTCATGACAGACCTCAACACCCGAGTTCCGCTCGGCTCCCTCCATCTGGTCTATGCCAACGACATCAATTCTTCCGGTGAGATCGCGGGGGGCGCCTTCGATCCCAAGACAGGCGAGGCGCCCGCTTTCCTGGCGACTCCCGACCATGAACGGCACTGAGGCAGCCCTGCAAGCGGCCCCATGAGGGCCCGGAGTCATACTGTCCGAATCAGTCGGCCAGCCGCTTCGGCAGGGATGGGGCGCCATGCCTTCGTGGCGACATATGACCCCGGGACCTCCGCATTCGTCGCCACGGTCAGATGTTTGCCGAGTCCTCCTCTCGTCGAGGGGAGGACACGGAAAAGAACGAGTCACGCGAAAGCCGGCTCGGTCGCCTACGTCACTTCCCGGTCTCTAGCCCCGCCGGACCGTTCGAACCCCGTCAGGTCCGGAAACGGATTGTCCGGCCGCTCGTTGTCCCACGCGATGCTCAGCACCCACCAGCGCACCTCGTCGAAAAAGAGCTGGATGCTGTTGATCCCGCGCATGAAGGGTTTCTCGCCGGGCGCCGTCGCCCCTTCGTAGGCGGAGAGCACGTGAGCGGTACCGCCGAAGACGAACGTGCGGCGCGCGAATTCCGTCTCGTAGAAGTTGTTCTTCTCGAAGTACTCCGAGCGCGAAGCGATGTAGCCTTCGATGTCGAAGATGTCCCCCATCCTCCCGCCGGCGGGGCCTGGCCTCGCGGGGAGCAGGCGGCCGCCCGGGAGGAAGAGCCTGCGCTCGCGGTCCCAGTCGCGCGGTCCGGCGGGGCCGGAGACCACCTCGTAGATCGCGCGGACGACGCCGTCGACCGAGGCGACGTCCTCCTCGGGAGAGGCGGCGCGTTCACTCATGGGCGGGATACCGCAGGCTCATGGTGCATAGCTTATCGAAGCCGGGCGGGAGAGCCTCGCGGCCCCGACACCTGCCCCGAAGAGAGCCACTTTTTCGGTCTCGCCGGACGTAGAATTGGAAAAAGGCACCACGCCCATGAAACGTTTGCCCAGGCTCCTCGTCGTGACGTCTCTCGCTCTTGCGCTCGAGGCCGCCTGCTCGGATCGCTCGCCGACGGCGCCACGGAGCGTCTCCGAGAAGGCGCAGGCGTCCGCGAGCGCCCCGACGGCCGGTCTCTCGCGCCGCCCGGTGACGAGAGTGATCGGTGCGCGCGGGAGCATCATCTCCCTGCCGGCCGGCGTCTGGGGCGGCGACCAGGCCGAGCTCGTCGTAACGCCCGCCGGAGCCTCCGTCAGGCTCTTCTGCGCGCACGGCAACGTCACAGATTCGCTCGGATCGGACGAGACCGGGCGCTTCGATCTCATCGGGACGCTGGTCCGGGAAGGGGGACCAACCCCGATCGACGACACGCCATCTCGCGTCCCGGCGCGCTACATCGGCTGGACCGATGGACGGACGATGATCCTGAGCGTTTCGGTCGAAGGACTCCCGCCCCTCGGACCCTTCCGGCTGACTCTTGGAAAGCCGAGCCGGCTCGGCCGCTGTCCGATCCTTTAGAAGCCCGCCCGCTTCTCGAGAGGCGTCACCCTTCTCTGCCGGCGGATGGCTCGGAGATCCGTCCACGTTCACCCCACGGACGAAGTCGCGGGATCCAGCGCGGAACGTTCGCGCGAAACACCGCGTACTCGTCCGGATACGCCCGGGTCAGCGTCGGCTCCTCGTAGGCGAGAACCGAGGACGTGAAACAGAGATGCGCGAGGATGCTTCCCGCCAGCAAGGTGGTGGTCCCTTCGACGCGCCGCTCACGTCGTCTTCCAGGCCTGGACGGAACCCGCGGCCGTCGCGCGGTGGTGGGGGGCCGACGGGCTTCACCACGACCCGTCGAAGCCTGGACGTCCGGCCCGGAGGCAGGTTCCGCATCGCCATGCGATCTCCCGAGGGCGTCGACTTCTGGGTTCGAGGCGTGTACCGGGAAGTCGTAGAGCCGGAGCGGCTCGTCTTCACCTGGGCCTGGGAGAAACGCGAGGGTCATCCCGGCCACAAAACGCTGGTCACGGTGAACTTCGCCGAGCACGGCGCGAAGACGAAGATGACCATTCGCCAGGCCGTCTTTCCCTCCGTTCGGGAACGCAATTCGCATTGGGGCGGCTGGAGCGAGTCCTTCGAACGCCTCGCGCGGTACGTGGCGAAGGCCTGACGCGCCCGAGGCGACGCGATATGCCAGAGTCTCCGGGCACGCCCGGTCGAGGTTTGGACGGCCGGGACCGGAGCCGACGGAGTCTCGAGACGGATGACAGAGGAGGTTCAAATGCTGGGAGACAAGGACGCCAACCCGACGATCGCCGTCAAGAACCTCGACGCGGCAATCGGCTTCTACGAGGGCAAGCTCGGCTTGACTCGGATTCATGCGGACCAACGAGGAGTGGCCCTCTACAAGGGCGGGAGCTCCACGATCATGGTCTACGAGTCTCAATTCGCCGGAACCAATAGGGCGACCGCCGTCACATGGCTGGCCGGAGGGGACGTCGACGAGATCGTGAAGGCCCTCAAGGCGAAGGGAGTCGCTTTCGAGAAGTACGAGTTCCCCGGGACGAAGCACGAAGGCGAAGTCCACGTGCAGGGAACCCATCGGATCGCGTGGTTCAAGGATCCGGACGGGAACATCCACGCGCTGAGCAGCCAGTAGCGTTCTATTCGAGCGTCTCGATGGAACGGAGCGGACGACCGGCATCGTCGCGGACGTCGTCGGGAGTGCACGCCGGGTAAGAATGCGGCGATCCAGAAGGAGGTCTCATGCAATACGTCGATGGATACGTCCTGCCCATACCCAGTAAGAACCTGGCGGCCTATCGCCGCATGGCTCAGAAGGCCGGCCGGGTCTGGCGGGATCACGGCGCCCTGGAGTACCGGGAGTGCGTCGGCGAGGACCTCAAGAACGCGTGGGGCGTGCCCTTCCCGCGCGCCGTGAAGGTGAAGCCCGGTGAGACTGTCGTCTTTTCGTGGGTCGTCTTCAAATCGCGCGCGCATCGCGATGCGGTCAACAAGCGGGTCATGAAGGACCCGCGTATCACGGAAATGAGCCCCCAGACGATGCCCTTCGACACGAAGCGGATGATCTACGGCGGTTTCAAGGTCCTGGTCGCGGCCTAGAGACTCGAACAGTCGACATCAGCCGGCGCCGGCCCTGGCCGCGCGACGCCGCGCTTGGGAGCTCCCTCTCCCCCGCTGTCGTGGGTGGAGAGGAGATCAGAGATCAGAAAAACCGGTTCGCCTCTTGACGTCGACCCTCCAGGAGTCGGCCGCGTGGTCACGTGGCGACGGGCGCCTTCACGGCCCGCTCCTGCAGGCGGGAATCTCCGAAGCGGCGCGTCCATGCGGCAAACCCGGCGGTCGGGCCGCGCCAAGAGAGCTCCTCGACGTCGCGGAAGAGCGGCGCGTCGGTCCTGAGCGTCGCCAGGTTCTTGAAGAGCAGAGCGAGATCGCGGCGATTTCCCAGGACGGCGGGAGGGAAGTCTTCGATGACGCCGTGCCGGTTGAGAAGCCTGGCCGCGGTGACGGGCCCGATCCCCGGAATGCCGGGATATCCATCCGCGGCATCGCCGACCAGGGCCAGGAAATCGGGGATCAGAGCGGGCACCACCCCGAACTTCGCGCGAACGCCTTCGGCGTCGCGGATCGTCTGAGCCCGGCGGTCGATCTGCACGACCCGCTCGCCGCGCACGCATTGGGCGAGGTCCTTGTCAGGGGTCCAGATGCAGACCTTCTGCACGTTCCCGTCTTCCGACGCGATCCGAGCCGCGGAGGCCAGGGCGTCGTCCGCCTCGAGCGCGGTCATCGGCCAGACCGCCACTCCCATGGCCGCGAGCGCGTCCTCGAGCGGATGGAATTGGGCGAGGAGCGCACGCTCCATGCCCGCGCTCGTCTTGTAGCCGGGCCAGAGGCCGTTGCGAAACGACTCGATCCCGTGATCGGTGGCGACTCCGATGTGCGTCGCGCCCTTCTCGATCGTCTCGAGGACCGTATGGAGCACACCGATCACGGCTCCGAACGGCGGGTCCTCCCCCTTCTTGAAGCTCCGAATGCCGTAAAAGTGGCGAAACAGCTCGTACGTGCCGTCGATGAGGTGAACGATCATGCCTTCGTCACGCCGGCGGCGTCCGCTCGGATCAGCGCCCGCAGGCGGCCGCCCGGTCCAGCAGCAGCCCCCGTTCGCGCGCGTTGCCGGTGAGCGCGGCCGCGCGCTCGAACTCCGCGCGGGCTTCGGCGGCGCGCCCGAGCTTGGCGAGAAGGTCACCACGCACGCTCGGCAGGAGATGGTACTCGGCCAGGGCCGGCTCGGACGTCAGCGCATCGACCAGACGAAGGCCCGCGGAGGGACCGAACGCCATCGAGACAGCCACCGCACGGTTCAACTCCACGACGGGCGACGGTCCGACACGCGAGAGCTCGTCGTAGAGCGGGGCGATGCCCTCCCAGTCCGTCTCCGCCGGAGTGCGCGCCCTCGCGTGGCAGGCGGCGATTGCGGCCTGCAGCGCGTAAGGGCCGAGCGCGCCGCCGAGCTTCCCGGCTCGCTCGAGCGCCGCGAGCCCGCGGCGGATCAGGATCCGGTCCCATCGTGCGCGATCCTGCTCGAGCAGGAGCACGGGCTCCCCCGAGGGGCCGACACGGGCGCGGGAGCGCGACGCCTGGATCTCCATCAGCGCGACGAGGCCGTGGACCTCCGGCTCCCTGGGAGCGAGCTCTGCGAGGACGCGGCCGAGCCTGAGGGCGTCCTCGCAGAGCCCGGGCCTCATCCAGTCGTCGCCGGCGGTCGCGGCATATCCCTCGTTGAAAACGAGGTATATGACCTGGAGCACCGAAGACAGGCGCGCGGCGAACTCCTCGCGGCGGGGGACTTCGAACGGGACTTTCGCATCGGCGAGTGTTCTCTTGGCGCGCACGATCCGCTGGGCGACGGTGGGCTCCGGGACGAGGAACGCGCGGGCGATCTCGTCCGTCGTCAATCCCCCGAGGAGGCGCAGCGTGAGGGCCACGCGCGCGTCCGTCGAGAGAACGGGATGGCACGCCGTGAAGATCAGGCGGAGCAGGTCATCGCCGATGTCGTCGTCGATCGCGGCGTCGAGCTCCGTCACGGCTGCCTCCTGCTGACCCTCGATCTCGCGGCCGATCTCCTCGTGCTTGCGCTCGACGAGCGACTTCCGCCGCAACCGGTCGATCGCCCGGTGCTTCGCGGTCGCCATGAGCCACGCGCCCGGATTGTCCGGAACGCCCGACTCCGGCCATCGCTCGAGCGCCGTCACGAGGGCGTCCTGCGCGAGATCCTCCGCCAGCCCGACGTCACGGACGATTCGCGCGAGGCCGGCGATCAACCTCGGCGACTCGATCCTCCAGACCGCGTCGATCGCGCGATGGGCGTCGGTGGCCGTCACGGCCACCGATTAGAGCATCGCCGACCCCTTCCGCCGGTCGAAGGCTCGGCCGTTCCTCCGTCGCTACGTGGTCTCCGATCGGGGCGTCCCGGGAGACGAGCCCTCGCTGGCCGGCTGGAACGTGTCGATCGGCCGCACCTCGATGCCCCCGCCGAGATACCGGCCGACGTGCGCGCCCGGATGCTTCGAGGCGACCCCGACCGCCTCGTCGATGTCGCTCGCTTCGATGATGAAGAACGCCCCGAACGGCTCCTTCGTCCCGGCGTAGGGGCCGTCCGAGACCGAGAACCCGCCTTTGCCATCCGCCGGGCGCACGACGCGGGAAGACCCGGGGAGGGCCAGTGAGCCGAGGACGACCAGGTGGCCGCTCCGATGGAGCTCCTCGTCGTGGGGCCGGCATTCCTTCCCGAGCGCCTCGAGATCGGACGGTGTCAACGCTTCGAACTTCTCCTCGTCGTAGTAGCAGAGGCAGAGGTACTTCACGGATCTCCTTCTTCCTTTTCGACGGAGGACTCCGACGCCTCACGCCTTCCCGCGGCTCGCGGGCCGGGTCTGCATGTCGGAAAACCCGGCCGCGGCCTTCTGAACGTCCGGGGGGAATTCGGAGAGCTCCTGCACCTGGCGGACCTCGATCACCTCGTTCTCCGACGCGGGGCAGCGCGAGGCCCACGCGACGGCCTCCTCTTTCGACCTCACGTCGATCATCCAGTAGCCGCCCAAAACTTCCTTCGCCTCGGCGAAGGGGCCATCCGTCACCCGGGGCTTGCCGCCGGGAAAAGAAACGCGCGCGCCCATCGAAGGCGGATGGAGGCCGTCGAGCGCGATCAGCACGCCGGCCTTCTGCAGCGCCTCGTTGTACTTCATCATCGCGGCGACCCCCTTCGCGTCCGGCATCGTGCCGGGGGCGGCCGTCTCGTAACCCTTCGGGATCATCAGCATCATGAATCGCATCGTCGTGTCTCCTATTCTCTGTTGTTGTCGGGTCGGTGCGCGCCGTTCCCCCCGCTCGCCTCAGAACGCCCGCATGTCGTGCATCTGCCGAACCTCGGACTCGCCCTCGCCCATCACCTGGAGGAACTTCTTGGCCACCTCGATCGCCTCCGCCTTCGACTTCACCTGGACGATCGCGTAACCCTCGACGATCTCCTTCGTCTCGGTGAAGGGGCCGTCGGTCACGGTGAATTCCCCTCCGGAGATCGGACGCGGGCGCCCTTCGAGCTCGGCTGGAGCCCGTCGGTCGCGATCAGCACGCCGGACTTCGCCATCTCTTCGATCAGTCCGCCGACGGCGGCCATCTCGCTCTCGCTCGGGGGAGCGTCGGATTCCTTGCCGGATTTGTAGAGCACCATGAATCGCATCGTCTGTCTCCTTCCGGTTTCGAGTTGCGAGCGCGCGCTCGGTGATCGCGGCTCTCCCGTCATGCCGCACGAGGCGGGATCATTCGGATCGTTCGCAGGTCCCCGGCCGTCGAGCGCCTTCCGGCGCGACGAAGCCGGCGACTACTTCTTCTTCTGCTGCTCTTCGACCTGTGCGCGGAGGCGCTCTTCCTGCTCCCGGAGCTCCGGGGTGAACTCGGCGCCGAAGTCCTCCGCCTCGAACACCTGGCGAATCTCGATCTCGGATTCCGTGCCGGGGAACGGATTCGGCGAGCGCTTGACCCACTCGATCGCCTCTTCCTTCGACTTCACCTGGATCAGCCAGAACCCAGCGATGAGCTCCTTCGTCTCGCTGAAGGGCCCGTCGATCACGGTCCGCTTCGATCCCGAAAACCGGACGCGCGCGCCCTTCGAGCTCGGGTGAAGCCCTTCGCCCGCGAGCATCACGCCGGCCTTCACCAGCTCTTCGTTGTACTTGCCCATCTCCGCCAGGAGCTTCTCGTCCGGGAGAGCCCCCGCCTCCGAGCTCTTGTCGGCCTTGACGATCACCATGAATCGCATGTCCTCTCTCCTTCCGTTTCGAGTTCCGAGCCGGGCTTCCGGGCGCTCTCGACCGGCTCGACCCTCGCTCTACTAACACGTCGAACGAAGGCAGGGAGAATCGACGCGCCGCGCGAATTTTTCCGTCGAATTTCCTAACTGCATGGTCCGTGGTGACTTACGGATCGAGCGGCCGGCCCATGGGCGGCCGGACCGGGGCCCGTGTCAGGCGATGTGAATCGACGAGGCTCCCGCCGGCCTCGATCCCGGGGTCGCGGCAATGCGCAAGGGAGGAGCCGATGGGACACCCGTTCGTGCACGTCGAGCTGAACACGACGGACCTCGAAAAGGCGAAGACGTTCTACCGGGAGCTGTTCGAATGGGACCTCGAGGACGTCCAGATGGGTCCGACCGGCACCTACACGATGATCAAGCCCGGATGCCTTCATCGGGCGCGCCGATCCATGCTGTCGATACGGACGTGCGCGCGAGTCCGTCGTGCGGCCGGGAAGCTCGCTCCGCCGGCCCACGCGTTTGTCCCCGCTCGAGGCGAAGCGCCGCCTCTTGGCGTCGCTTCCGATATCTGGTCAAATGACGGCTGCGATTCGCGAGAACACAAGGAGCCCAAATGGACGAATCCCGCGGCACCCCGTACGGCCCGGATCAGCCCCCGATCGAAGTGAAGGCCGAAAAGTTCGACGTCACCCCCGAGAAGTTCCTCGGCGCGTTCACCGTATTCGCGCCGAACGTCATGAAGAGCCCGGGCCAGTTCATCGACGTCACGAGCGGGATCTACGCGCTCGAGTGGGACGCGTGGCCTCCGACGGTCGTCGTCACGCAGATCGTCCTGGCGAACCAGCCCGCGCCGGGAGCCCATCCGCCGCAGACCGTTTCGTCGTCCGTCACCGTCATGGGATACGGCTTCCGGCCGGCCGTCCCCGTTCGACTCAAGTGGAACAACGCGTTCGGCTTTGCGGGCGCCTCGATTCCGCTCCCGGACGGGTCGCCCGACACGCATGGCCGCTTCGGCCTGGTGCTGCAGCACGCGGCGGTTCCGAAGGCGAAGAAGGACTGGTACTGGGAAATGATGAACCAGCTCGTTTTGGTCGCCCAGCAGTACCGGTCCAACGGGAGCATCGAGAACTACGCCGACTTCCGCGCCGTTCCGCCGCACGTCTTGTGGCAGTGGGTGCCGTAGGCGAGGTCACCTCGCGAGGGCGCTGCCGCCGCAACGGGATGGCGTAGCGATGCGCAGGCTTCGATTCCCTTAGGGTGTCCGGGCGCTCCGCGCCGTCGGCGCTCACGCGTCCCGGACCACCCCCGGCCCCGGCTTCTCGCGAAGCCGGTGGCTCGCCGTCGCCCCGAGGTCGAGCCCGTAGACCTTTCGGAGATCGCCGATCACGCGGCGGCTGTCGGGTCCGAACGAAGGCTTTCCTTCGAAGCCGTGGAGGACAATGCCCTCGAGAAGGTCCCCGAGGGAGATGTCGTGGTACTCCGCCAGGCCCTTCAGGACCTTCAGGATTCGCTTCTCGATCCGGACGCCCGTCTGGACCCGCTCGATCTCGATGGCTCCGCTTCCCGTATTCGCCCTTCTCACGGCGGCCTCAGCGATCCGCCGGCGCGGGCTTGCCGGCCAGAACGGCGTTCATCGCTCCCTGCCAGCTCTCGAGCGTCGCCGTGAAACGACGATCGTGCTCGGAGGCCTTCGCGTTTCCCGACTCGGTGCGGGGAATCCACTCGTAGGCGTCCGTCGCGGCGGACTCTTTCTCTCCGAGCGCCGCCACCTCGATGTGGAGGACGGTGAGGACGTCCTCGGAAACGACGACGTACTCGACGACGCGCGCTCCGGGGTCGAGGCGCGTCACGAGCCAGAGAGGGCCGTGGCCCCCGTTGCGGAAGAGCATCTCTTCCTCCTCCTTGCCGCTCCGGGAGCAGACGATCCGGGGATCCCACCTCTCGCCGGCCCACGCCCTCTCCCCTTCCGGCGTGAAGAAGAGAAACGTCCGCGAGGCGGGCCCGTGCATGCGGACGGTGCCGGTGCGCCCGTGGATCTGCGGAGGGGCGCCGGCCCCGGAGGCGGGGGTCGGGGCCGCGGCGAGGACGGCGAGCGTGACGAGCGCGAGCGGGAGAAAGCGCATGGCGGAACGACCTCCTTCTTGATGGTACCAGAGTACCAATATAACAGAAGCAACTCGGGGGTTGCCTTTTTCGTAAGGGCGGGAGAACATGCAATCTGGAGGTTGCACATGAGCGCGGATCGCATCGAAAGGAAGATCGTTCTGATGGCGCCTCGTTCCCGGGTCTGGCGCGCGATTGCCGACGCGGCGGAGTTCGGCAGCTGGTTCGGGGTGAAGCTCGAGGCGCCCTTCGCGCCGGGCGCGCAGGTCACCGGCCGCATCACGTCTCGGGGTTACGAGCACGTCGTGATGAGCATCACGATCGAACGGATCGAGCCCGAGCGGCTTTTCTCGTTCCGCTGGCACCCCTACGCCATCGAGCCGGGCGTGGATTATTCGTCCGAGCCGACCACGCTCGTCGAGTTCACGCTCGACGAAGCGGCGGGAGGCGGCATCGAGCTCACCGTGGTCGAATCGGGCTTCGATCGCGTCCCGGCGGCGCGGCGCGCCGAGGCCTTCCGCATGAACGATGAGGGTTGGGCGGGGCAGTTGAAGAACATCGAACGGCATGTCTCCTCTTAGAGCGGGAGCGGCCGGCCTCGCCGAGGCGGGGCCGGTCTTCTCCGCTCTCGGGGACGAGACCCGCCTGGCGCTCGTCGCCCGGCTGTCCGCCGGCGGCCCGCAATCGATCGTTCGGCTGACGTGTGGCTTCGACGTCACGCGCCAGGCCATCACCAGGCATCTGGACGTGCTCGCCCGCGCGGGGCTCGTCCGCGACATCCGGCGGGGCCGCGAGCGCATCTGGGAGCTCGATACCGACCGCTTGACCGAAGCGGGCCGCTACCTGGAGGGGATCTCGAAGCGGTGGGACGCGGCGCTCGACCGATTGCGGAGGCTCGTCGAGGAGTGACCGGCTCTCGTGGCGGGTGTGGGCATCGTGCGGCGCGCGACGCCAACCCGACTTCTCATTTCCCTCCGAAGGCGACGAAGATGCCGCCCGCGATCTCGACGCCCGTGAGCCAGCGACCCGAGTCGAATGCGCCGCGATCCTCCTGGCGTTCTCGCGTCCCGAGATACGTCGCGCGACCTCGGACGTCGATCCTCACCCCGGCCCAACGCGCCGCGTAATAGCGCGCGCCGCCCGCCGCGGAAAGGGTCGCGCGGTTGATGTCGCGCCCGGCGCGGTCCGGAACGTTGATGTCCATGTTGGCGACCCCGGCTCCGAATGCCAGGTAGGGTGCGAAATGCCGAGCCGGAAGGAGCGAGTCCCGGCGAGCTCGATGGTGGCGAAATCGAGACCGGCCCAGCGTCGGATTGGTCGGGAAGACCCCGCCGCCCGACTCGATCAGGTGCGTCGCCGTGCGGCGCACGTCCACCTCGAGGCCCCAATCGCGGGTGAGCTGAGCCCCGACCCGGAATCCCTGCAGCTGGTCGTCGTCGACGGCGACCCGTCGATCGAAAAAGTCGTTGTTTCCGTGCGCAAACGAGCCTCCATAGAGCCGTCCGAGCCCTCCGCCGATCTCGATCGAGCCCGCACGAGGCTGCGCGGGGAGCATGCCGGCGCAGAGGAGCAGAAAAAGGAATCCGGCTTCACGTCGAATCGGGTGCCGATCGACGAGCGCGAATTTCCTCGAAAAGCATCTCTCGAAGGGGATCAGCGATTTTCCTCCCGGGAGCGGGCTCGAGCGGTGGCCGGGTCCGTCCTGGAGCGTTGCCGATATGATACCGCGCGCCGATCGGGAGGACGACTGGGACACGCAGCGGTCAGAGTCTCTCTCGTCCTGACGGCGCTCTTCTCCGGCGTGCTCTCTTCGCTCGCCGAGACGGGAGTCGAAGCACCGGGCTGGGGCCCCCCGTTCGGGCAGCGCAGCCTCTACGTCCTCCACGTTCCACTGCTCGCGTTCGGTCCGGCGGATCCGGAGCTTCCCGCGCCCGGCCATCTTCGATGGTCGATCGAGAGCGGATACGCCAACAGCTTTTCGCACAGCTGGCACGCGCCGCTTTTCCATGAGTTTCTCGGCCCCAACGGGACTCCGTTCCGACGCGACGAGGCCGAGCGGATCCATCGCGATTTTCCGGGCGAAAGGGCCTGGTTTATCGACGGAGACGTCCTGCGCAGCGCTCTGGCGGCGCGTGTCGGCGTGACGGGGACGACCTTCGTTTCCCTGGAGGTCCCCTACGTCTCCCACGAGGCTTTCACGGGAGATCACTTCGTCGGCGAGTTCCATCGCATCTTCGGGCTCTCGCAGGCGGGTCGCGGCGACTTTCCGGCGGGCTCCTTCGTCGTCATGACACAACGCGCCGGGGGCCCGCTCGCCTTCTCGTCGGGCTCGGCCGCTTCCGGTCCGGGCGACGTCGTCGCCACCTTCGGCTGGCGTCCGCCGCCTGCCGGCACCAGGCGGTCCTACGGGCTCGACGTCTCCGTCAAGGCGCCCACGGGTCGCGCCCGCGATTTCAACGGATCGGGAGGATGGGACGCGGGAGCACTCTTCTTCCTCGCGCGAACCGGCACAAAGTGGCGCGTTCAGGCGGAAGCGGCGATCGTCGTCCCGGGAGCGTGGAAGGTTCCTGTCTCCATCTCGACGGCGCCGTT
>JBBQNC010000010.1:0-33071 GCA_038329555.1 Thermoanaerobaculia bacterium | reverse complement strand
CCCCGCCGCCAGGGCGCGCGCGGCGTTGTAATAGCCGGAGCTATCGGACCCGCCGACCGCGCGCCCCGGATGCGAGACCACGATCCCCCCGTAGACCATCAGAAGGAGCCAGAGACCGGCAACCTCTCCGCGCTCGATCCTTCGGTTCACGCTCGCTCCCGACGTTCGCCTGCGCTCCGGGCGCCCGGCCTCTCCTGTACGGACCGGAGACCCAACGCGTCGAGGGGCCCGGGCGGGCTTCCGCTTGCGTTACCGCTTACCTGTTACCGCTTACCGCTTCGGCAACGGAGTCCCCTTCGGGACCTTGTCGACGGCGACCTTCTTGACCCGCTCCCCGCCGGGCGACGGCGGGCGACGCACCGCCGAGACGCGCTGCGTGTAGACGCGGGTGAACTCGGCGCCGAAGAGGAGGATCAGCGACGCGTAGTACACCCACAGAACGAGCAGCACGAGAGAGCCCGCCGATCCGAACGGCGAGGTCACCGAGGTCTGGCCCAGATACAGGCCGATCAGGAACTTGCCGATCGAGAACAGGCACGACGTGATGACGGCGCCGAGCCACACGTCGCGCCAGGCGATCTCCGCGTCGGGGAGGATGCGAAAGATGGCCGCGAAGAGCAGGGCCAGCACCACGAACGACCCGACGGCGTGGACCGACTCGAGAAGGGCGGCGGGAAGCGACAGCCGCGTCGCGGCGAAGTCTCGGAAGCCCTGGAGGGCGGCCGAGATCGCGAGCGACACTACGAGCAGGAATCCGATCCCGACGACGAGCGCGAAGGAGACGATCCGCTTGCGAACCATCGTCTTGATGAGCGGTCCCGGCTTCGGCGCCACCTCCCAGACGAGGTTCAAGGAGATCTGCAGCTGAACGAAGGCGGCCGTGGCGCCGACGACGAGGGTGACGAACCCGAAGAGCTCGGCGAGCCAGCCGTGCCTTTGAGAGGAGACGGTCTTCAGGATCTCCTGGACGGCCTGCGAGGGCTTCTCCCCCATGAGCCCGGCGAACTGGTGGACGATCTGCGCACGGACGGCGTCCTGGCCGAAGACCGCTCCCGCCACGGCGATCACGACGATCAGGATCGGGACCAGAGAGAAGAGCGTGTAGAACGCGAGCGCGGCGCTCTGGGTCAAGGCGTCGTGGGAGTCCCACTTGGCCGCGGTCGCCCAGAGGAGCTTCCCCAACTCCACGACGCGCGCCCCGGGGCCGGCTCTCCTCTTCTTCACGGCTTCACTTCTTCACGGCTTCACCGCGAGCCGCCGGCGCTCCGGATCCACGGCCGAACCCCATGTCGATCTCCCCTCCCCCGACGGCAGCATTCCCGATTCGCGCGGCCGTTCGTTTCCGGGCGCCTATCGTACGACGCGAGAAGTCAGCGAGCAGGGACGCCCCTCACCCCGGCCCTCTCCCGCCGGGAGAGGGAGAAGGCCCGCTCAGCGCGCGATCGCGTAGGAGATCTTCAGGAAGAGCTGCCGGCCCTGCCGGACGAGCGTCTCCCGCTCGTCGCGGATCCGGTCGTCCCCGTATCCCAGGAAGAACACGGTCTGCCAGTTGAGCTTGTACGCGAGAGCGCGGACACGGAGAGTCCTCCCTCGCGCCGCGGCACGGGAGAAAGGTAGAGCAACGGATCGCGCTCGGTGTCGGTGTAGGCGGCGACGGCCCGCACGAACGCGCGCGCGTCGAAGTTGTAGGTGAGCTACAGGCCCGCGAGTCCCACGAGGTCCCGCTCGTGACACACGAAACACGGCGATCCTCTCGGGATCCGGCTCGAGAAGCGCTCGTAGCGGTCCTCCCGCGTGTAATTGCGCATCGCGATGATCCCCCAGGTCTGCGGATCTCCGCTTCCGTAGCGGAGGCTCGAGAACGGGATCCGGATCTCGAGCGTCCAGCCGTGCGCTCCGATCCGGCCGGCGGAATCCCAGTGGAAGTCCGGCGACGCGTCTTCGCTGCCGGTCGCGTCGTCCTGGACCGCGTCGTACTGGACACCGCGCAGGTTCGCGAAGAACTCCGAGACCGTCCTCAGATCGTGTCGGGTATCGAGGAACAGGCCCGCATAGTCCTAGTCCGTCCCGACGTCGTCGCGATCCGAGAAGTCGGCGCGCACGCTCGATGGATCGGGGTCTTCGCAGTCGAAGGCGGCGTAGAAGTACCGGTCGTCGTAGGCGAGCAGGAGTGTCGTGCGCACGCGGGGAGGGAGGTCGTCGCCGGGTCGCCCTTCCCGAAAGGCGTCGAATCAGGCGGCGCCTTGCCTGCCCGGGTCCCCGAGGCTTCCGTCGACCGCAGGGGTCCGGCAGCCCGGCGGATGTCGATCGCCGGGTCGATCCCCTGTCCACGGATCGCCGGGCTGGCGGAAGCGACCGCCAGAAATCCGAGGAAAGAGGCCGCATGGGCCGAGGGTAGGGGCCACGCCGGGGTGGCGGGACCGTTTGCGACGAGGCGGGGGCCTGGGCGACGGATGAACGGGAAGAGGGGTCCGCGAACCCGGCCCGGTCGCCTCTACGCCTTGCCCACCGGCGGCCGCCCGCGACGAACTTTGTCTACTGGCGTACACTGGCGTACACTGGCTTCGCAGCCCAGGCACGCTTCCGGACACATCGTCCCGCGCCGGAAGGTTTCGGATAACCAATAAGGAAATCCCATGAGCTACCTCAAACGGACGGCTTGCGCCCTCGTCGCGGCTACGCTCTGGACCGGCGCGGACCTCGCGGCGCAAACCCGGGCGCCTCTGCACCAGAACCCGGGCACGTGCAATCAGAACCGGCTCGGTTTCACCATCACGCGGAGCCCGAACGATCCGACGATCATCAACGGAACGGTCGTGACTTACTCGGTCGCGGGGGCGAACTTGACGGATCCGACCGCTCCGCCTCCGCCGGTCCCGCTGGCGTGCGAGGCGACGAACGTCTCTCTGGTCTTCACCTGCCCCGGGCCGGACGGCACGGCGAGTGGGGCGTCGACCGTCCTCGCGACGAACGACACGATCCCGTCGAACACCACGAAGTCCTACCCCGACGTGCTGTGCACGGTCTCCGTGAATGCGGGCGTGACCAGCGCCAGGGCGAGCGCCGCTTTCAGCGCCGTGATCCACACGAATCCGGCGGACGACTCCGCGGTCGGTACGAAGACGATCACGGTCCTCGTCGTCCCGCCGACGGTGACGGCCACGGCCTCCGCGACGGCGACCCGCACCCCCACGCCGACGCCGACGAGTACCCTCTCTCCGACGATCACCTTGACCCGCACGAACACCGTCACTCCCACTCTCACGCTCACTCCCACCGTCACCCGGACTCGGACGAACACGCTCACCCCGACTCGGACGCTCACCCCGTCCGTCACCCGGACGAATACCCTCACCCCGACGCTCACCCTGACCCCGACCGTCACCCTCACGCGGACCCGGACCCGCACGCCGACTGTGACGCCGACTCTCACCCTCACTCCGACCGTCACCCGCACTCACACGAACACGGTCACTCCGACTCTCACCCTCACTCCCACGATCACCCTGACGGGGACCACGACCCTGACCCCGACGATCACCCTCACCCCGTCGATCCCCCTGACCCCGTCGATCACCGAAACGCCGACGGTCACACCCATCCCGCCGATCGGGACCGTGACCGGCCTCCCGACGCTGACTCCCTCTCCGAGCGTCACGCCGCTCGGAGGGCTCTCCGCGACCCCCACGGTGACCGTGGGAGCCCCCGGACCCGGCGGAGGTCCGAGCCAGCCCATTCCGACGCTCTCGGGGGCGATGCTCGCCGCTCTGGCTCTCTTGATGGCGGCGCTCGGAGTGATGGCCCTGCGGAGAAACTGATCCCGGGACCCGCCTCCCGCCGGCCGCGACGGAAAAGGGGCTCCCGTCACCGGGAGGCCGGCTCCGGCGGGGTTGCGCTCCATCCGGTTCGGCGTGGTTCCGTTGCCGTGCTGCCGCGAGGGAACGGCAGGTGTAAGGTCGGACCTCATCCCATTCAAGGAGTCTCCATGCCCCAACTTTTCCGAACCCTTCGCGGTCTGGCCCTGGCGGCATTTTTCCTCGTCGCAGCGCCCGGCGGCGCGCAGACTCTCTTCGTCGGGAATCCCGGACCGCCGCTCGGTCCCGTCCCGCCCGGCAATCCGGTGCGCATCCGGACCTACGTGCAGCTCGGCTACGGCGCGAACGTGAACGGAAACGCCACATCCGCCACGTTCTCCTGGTCCGCCGCGCCCTGTCCCGCGGCGGTCAAGATCAAGTTCTTCCGGCCGTCGAGCGCTCTTCCGGGAGGCGTCTACTTCTTCGTGAACCAGCGCGGACCGTTCGACGTCACCCAGAGCAGGCAGACCGTGCAGCTCGATCCCCCGGTCGAGCTCCACGCGGGGGACGTGATCGCGATCACGAATCTCACGGCGTGCGGCGGCCCGGTCTTTGCGGGCGATCCCGCCACGCCGACGAACCCTCTTCCTTCCCCCGGGCCCTATTTCGCCGTCGACGACGACGTGACGACGACGATCGTTCCGGTGGTTTTCGACCCCAACGGCCCGGCAATCAGCCTTCTGGCAACCGACAGTAGCCTGACCCTTCTCGGGCGCTTCAACCTGACGTTGCTCGCGACGAACCCGCGGAACGGAGCTACGACCGTCGGCTCTCCCGTCTCCCTCGGATCCGACGCCGGCTACTTCAGCCTCCCCGACTTCACGGGACGCGCCGGGTTTCCGGAGGTCGTCGTGAAGATGGTGGACGCGACGCAATCGCCGGCGCTCGGCGGCGACTTCTGGGTCTTCCACTCGCCGCTCACCGACGTCGGGTACACGCTCATCGTCACCGACACGGTCAAGGGGACGTCCCGCTCGTATGGGAACGCCCCCTCAGCGCCGGGCCAGCTCTGCGGCGGCGTCGACACGAGCGCGTTTCTGCCTTAGCCGGGGACTCTCGCCGCGGGAAGCCGGAGGTCGGATTCGAACCCCGATCCGGCTTCCCGCGGATTCAGCGGCGTCCCTGGGCGATCCGGGAGGCCTCGGGAAGCGACCGCAGCGTCAGCATCGCCCACACCCCGAACGCGGGGCCCGGCGCGAGCGCCGCGAACGCAAAGCGCCAGCCGACCCGTTCGACGAGCAGCGGGATGAGCTCGATCGAGCCGACCGTCAGCAGGAAGCCGATGCACGTCTGGAGCGTGAGAGCCGTCCCCATGTACTGCGGATCCCCGAGCTCGGTCACGCAGGCGGAGAACTGGGCGGAGTCGGCGACGACCGTCGCGCCCCACACGGCGGCGACGAGAAAGAGAAGCCACGGGCTCGCGGAAAAGAACAGGCCGATCGTCAGGCAACAGGTCCCGCTCAACGCCATCGCCCAGGACGTCACCACCGTTCTCCCGATCCGGTCGGCGAGGAGTCCCGCCGCCACGCATCCGATCGCCCCCGACCCGATGACGACGAACGAGATGGTCTCGGCGAGCGGGCGCGGGGCTCCGCGCGCGGCGAGGGTCGCGCGCATCATGACGGGCGCCCAGGTCCACATCGCGTAGAGCTCCCACATGTGACCGAAATAACCGAAGTTCGCGAGCCGGACGGCGCGATTGGCGAACACGCGCCCGACCTGCCCGATGTCGAAGCGAGCCCTCGGGAGCGCGAAAGGGCCGTCGCCGACGAAGAAGAGCACGACGAGGCCTCCCGCTACCGCGAGGCCCGAGGTGAAGAGCACGTTCTGGCGCCAGTTGCCGCTTCCGAGAGCGTTGACGAGGTACGGCGCCGCTTTTCCGAGCGTCAGAGCGCCCACGAGGATGCCGAGCGCCATCCCGCGGCCGCTCCGAAACCAGGTCGCCATGATCTTCATCCCGGGCGGATAGACGCCGGCGAGAAAGAACCCCGTGAGAAACCGCAGGAGAACGCCGGCGGCCGGACCGTGGGCCGAGAGCGCGAAGAGGGCGTTGACGGCCGCGGCGAGGAGCGCCGAGGCGGCAAGCAGGTGACGGACGGCCAGGACGTCGGGAAGGTTGCCGAGGGCGCTCGCGAGGGTTCCGGCGACGAACCCGAGCTGGACCGCCAGCGTCAGCCAGGCGGCGCCGGACGGGGAGAGATGCCATTCGCTCTGGATGGCGGGAACCGAAGCCGACGCGCTGAACCAGAGCGACATCGCAAGAAGCTCCGCCGTCGCGAGCAGGACGAGAGCGCGCCAGCGCCCGGGGGCCGGCCTGTCCTGTGCGCCGCCGAGGTCGACGTTCTTCACGGGGAGAGGGTCGGCATGGTATCGCGCGGGCGAACCTGAATCCTTCCGCGAGACCCACCCCGGCTGCCATAAGCTTGCGTCATGTCCCCGGAATCGGCTCCTCGGCTCCGCCGGCTCGCTGCCGCGGCGTGGCTCGCGGGACTCCTCGCGGCCGGGATGGCCCGGGCGGAGGGATTTCACGCGCCCGCGAAGAGCTCGCGGCTCGAGCCGGGGGCGTCGGCTCGCGTCCGCTGGGATCCCTCGAGGGAGGAGTCGCAGGCCGACGAGATGGAGCTCGTCCTCTCCCTGGACGGCGGGGCGACCTTTCCGATTCGCGTCACGGGGGCGCTCTCCGTCGAGACCTCCGAGTGGACGTGGCGCGTTCCGACCCTTCCCACCCTCCACGCGCGTCTCGCGCTCCGGATGGGGGAGAAAGAAAACTCCAGGACGGAACAGATCGCGTTCGTCAGCGAGGAGTTCGAGATCGTGGCGCGAGAGGGCGCTCCGCTCGAGCGCGTCTTCCCGATTGGCGGGGAGTGGAGAACGAAGGACGCGCTCGACGGCCGCCGCGCCGCCGCGGCGATCCCGGCGTCGCTCGACCCGGAGCCCGTCCCCGCGTCGCTCGAAAGCGCCGCCGAAGGGACGCCCATTTCCCCGCCGCGATCGCCCTCGATCGAAGGCCTCCCCCGCGCGACGATGGCGCCACGCGCTTCCGAATCCGACTCACGCTCCGCGCCCCGAGCCGTGCGTCCGCGGCCGAACGCTCCTCTCCTTTCCCTTCGCCTCTAGACAGACCTCCGTCCTCGCGGCATCGACGCAACCGGACACTGAAAAGGAGGAGGAGATCTCATGCGAATCCACCGGTGGCGAATTCTCGTTCGAATGGCGGCCCTGCTCTCCCTTTTGGCCCCCGCGGGCGCGGGCGGGCAGAGCCCCACCCCGACTCCGACCCCCAATAGCAGCGCCTCCGTCCGCGAGGACGTCGTGGTCTCCGCGGCGCGCGGCCCCGAGTCGGAAACGGAGATCCCCGGCCAGGCGACCGTCATCTCCGGAGAGCGCCTCCGGCGCGAGAACGTCAAGACACTCGCCGACGCGTTGCAAGACGTCGTCGGACTCGACACCGGGCTCGGCAGCGACAACGGCTCGCGCCTGTCGAACATCGGCCTCTGGGGCTTGAAAGAATTCGACGCCCTGCTCGTGATGGTCGACGGGGTTCCCGTCGGCGGGCCCTTCAACCCGTCGCTCGCGCACATCAACATCGAGGACGTCGATCGCATCGAGATCGTCAAAGGACCGCAGGGGACTCTCTACGGGGTCTCCGCGTTCGCCGGCATGATCCAGGTGTTCACCCGTCCGCCCACCGCAGGAACGGACGTCCGCCTCGGAGGCGGGTCCTTCTCGGAGGGGCGCCTGGGGTTCTCCCACGTGGCTTCGCTGGGACCGGAACGGGGATCGATCCGCCTCTTCGGCACCTTCGACCGCGCGAAGGGATGGCAGGACCGCACCGACTCCACGGACGACCGGGGCGGTGTCCGGTTCGACCTGCCCTTCTCGCAGGGCGGCAGCTTCAACGCCACGTTGAACCTGGCGCGATCGACGCAGTTCTTCGGGAGTCCGCTTCCGCTCGACGCGGGGGAACCGATCCCCGGTTTCCGGATCGACCGAAACTACGCGGTCGGGGGCGCGCGCCTCGACCACCGGATCTATTCGCTGACGACGCGGCTGCAGCAGCCGATCTCTTCCTCCCTCGTCCTCGAAAACGTCTTCGGGATCGCCCGGGACGACCAAACCTCGATCCGCAGCTTCGTCGGCGGGATCGACGGGGATTTCGCGACCGCAGCGGGCGTCGCGTTGAAGCCCCGTGAGACCTCCGTCTACGACGACCTCCACGTGACCGCGAAATTCGAAGCCGCGGGCCACCACCGGTTGGTCGGCGGCGCGGCTCTGACGTGGGGACGCACGGGGGCGGAGGGAACCGGCTTCGACGTCGAGCTCCAGATCGATCCCGTGGTCGTTCCGAGCTTCGCGGACACACCGACGGGAGACAACCGTTCCTTCGTCGACCGGCGGACCTTTCTCGGCTTCTACGTCAACGACGAGTGGACGCCGGTGCCCTTCCTGACGATCATCGGAGGCGCGCGGTTCGACCGCGTGTCGGAACGCCTCTTCGCGCAGGGGCAGGAGGTCGGAGCGCCGGAGCCCGACGTCACGCGCGACGATCGCTCGGACGGGCAATGGTCGGGAGGCCTCGCCGCGCTCATACGGGTGATCTCCGACCGTCGGGGGCCCGTGAGCGCGATCCACTTCTACGTCTCCGCCAAGTCCGCGTTCAAGCCGGCCGCGCCGAACCTGACGGAGGCCGAGAACGCCCGCATTCTCGACCCGGAGCGCACCCGAAGCGGCGAGGTTGGTGTCAAGACCCGCTGGCTGGACGGGCAGATCTCCCTCGATCTCTCGCTCTTCCACATGATCTTCGAGAACCTGGTCGTGACGACGCTCGGAACGGACGGCACCCCGGCGCTCGTGAACGCCGGAGAGGAGCGGTTCCAGGGCGCCGAGGTCGAGGCGGGCTACCGCCCGACGTCGATTCCCGAGCTCGCGATCTCGGGCGGATACGCGCACCACGACGCCCGCTTCGTCCGGTTTTCGTTTCTGACGCCGGACGGCGAGCTGCGCGTCGTCGACGGAAAGCAGCTCGAGCTCGATCCGCGCGACCTCTGGAACGTGCGCGCCGCCTGGGCGCCGCGCCTGGGCCTCGGCGCGTTCGCCGCGGTGCGGCACCAGAACCGCCGTCCTCTCAATCGCCGAAACACCTTCTTCACTGATTCGTTTTTCGAGACCGACGCCGGCGTGAGCTGGGACTTCCCCTGGGGACGCTTCGCCGTGGTGGGCCGCAATCTGGGAAACAGCCGGCACTACGTCACCGAGAGCGAGATCGGCGACAGTCAGTTCTATGTCGCCGCGCCGCGCCGTTTCTTCGCGGAGCTCGCCGTCCACTTCTGAAGCCCGCGGGGGCGGGGGGATGCCGTCCCCGCCCCGGCCGGCGGTCGTTTCGGTCGTACACTGTCGTCGAGGCGGCAGCAACGATGGAGAGTGCAGCGATTCGGGTCGCGACGACAGGCGGTCCGCTGGGGCGGGCGCTTCGCGGCGCCGTGGACGCGGACCTGCTCCCCGCCGGCGCCTCGATCCTCCTCGCGGTCTCGGGCGGCGCCGACTCGCTGGCGCTGCTGTACGCGGCCGCGGCGATGGCGCCGGAGCAGCGCTGGCGCCTCTCGGTCGGCCACGTCCACCACGGCTGGCGCGACCGCGACGCGGACCGGGACCTCGCCTTCGTCGCCGGCCACGCCCGACGCCTCGGCCTGCCGTTTCACGGGCGCCGCCGCGACGCGCGCGCGGAGGCCCGGCGCCACCGGCTGTCGCCCGAGGCGGGAGCGCGCCAGGCGCGGTACGAGGCGCTCGCGGAGATCGCCCGCGAGGCGGGGGCGGCGCGGATCGCGACCGCGCATCAGAGGGAAGACGCCCTCGAGTCCTACCTCCTTGCCCGCGAGAGAAGGGCGGGCGTCGCCGGACTGGGGGGTCCGCGCCCCCGGCGCGCCGACGGCGTGGTCCGCCCGCTCCTTTCGGTCTCCCGCGCGCAGATCGAAGAGTTCCTGGCCTCGCTCGGCCTGTCGTTCCGGCGGGACCGGACGAACGGCGACCTGTCCCTCGCCCGCAACCGCGTACGCCGGTCGATCGCGGCCGCACCCGCCGACCTTCGAGAGCGGTGGGCGGAGGAGGCCCGGCGCTCCTCGGAGCTTCGCGATGCGCTCGATCGGGAGCTCGCCTCCCGCGAGCCTCTCGCGATCCGCCGCGGCCGGGACTGCGTGCTCGCGGACGCTGAGGCGCTCCGCTCCTGGCCAGAGGCGGTGCGGCGGCGCGCCGTGGAGAGCGCCGCCGCTCCCTTCGCCCGGCCCGGCCGGCCGCCGATGACCGGGCGAGAGCGGGAGGCGCTCCTGCTCCGGCTCGCCGCAAGAGAGGACTTCCGGTTCGAGGCGGGCCGCCGGATCGCGATCGAGCGCCGCGGAGCGATCCTCTCCTTCCGCCTCCGGTCCGCGTCCGCGTCCGCGTCCGTATACCCGGCGGGATCTCCGCCCGGTGTACAGTTTCAGACAACGAGCCCCGTGGAACACGTCTGATGCCAAACCTTCGCGTCGAGCCGAGATACGACGCCGAGCGGATCGCCGCCCGGGTCGGCGATCTCGCGGCCTTTCTGGACCGCGAGTTCGTGTCCGATCCCCCGGCGCTCGTTTCCATCTTGAAGGGCTCCTCGTTTCTCCTGGCGGACCTCGCGCGGCGGATGAGCGTTCCCGTCTCGTGCGAGTACATTTCCGTCAGCCGGCACCCGGCCCCGGACGAGATCCTGCGGATCGACTTCGCGACGGAGTTCCCCATGGCCGGACGGCCCGTCGTCCTCCTCAAGGACGTCGTCAACAGCGGGGTGATCGAAACGTATCTCCTGACCCATCTCGCCGCCGCGGGGGCCTCTCCGATCCGGCTCGTCGCCATCGTCGACAAGATCGCCGAGCGCAAGACGGAGCTGAAGGTCGACTTCGCGCTCTTTTCCGCCGAGCGCGGCCGTTTCGCCGGATATGGCATGGAGGCGGGCGGACGCTGGGCCCATCTCCCATACATCGCCGAGGTTTACGAGGATTCCTAGCCCGCGTCGCGAGCGCGGGATTTCCCGGGCCCAGCAATAAAAGCGCCGCCGGGTCCGTTATGCTGAGTCGTCGAGTAAGGCCTATCCCCAAGGAGAAACGTTGAACGCCACCATCAAAAATCTTCTGCTCTGGATGGTCATCCTGGTCCTGATCATTCTGGCCTGGAACGTCTTCAAGACCGGGGCGACGGCGGTCGAAGAGATCAGCTTCTCCCGCTTCCTGACCCAGGTGAACCAGGGGCACGTCCAGAAAGTCACCATCCGGGGCGACGAGATCCGCGGCAGCTACAACCCCGCCGCGGGCAAGCGCGAGACCCTCTTCAAGACCTATGCGCCCGTGTACCCGAAACTGGTCGAAGACCTCTCCGCCAAGGGCGTCGAGATCGAGGCGACACCGATGAAGGATTCGTCCTTCGTCTCCGCGCTCGTCATGTACGGCCCGTTGATCCTTCTCGTCGCGATCTGGTTCGTCATCATGCGGCAGATGCAGGCCGGCGGGAACAAGGCGCTTTCCTTCGGGAAGTCGCGAGCCAAGCTCCTGACGCCGACGCAGAAGAAAGTGACGTTCAAGGACGTCGCCGGCGTCGAGGAGGCGAAGGTCGAGCTGCAGGAGATCATCGAATACCTGAAGGACCCGCAGAAGTTCCAGAAGCTCGGCGGAAAGATCCCCAAGGGCGTGCTCCTGATCGGCCCTCCCGGCACGGGCAAGACGCTCCTCGCCCGAGCGGTCGCCGGCGAGGCCAATGTCCCGTTCTTCACGATCTCCGGGTCCGACTTCGTCGAGATGTTCGTCGGCGTCGGCGCATCGCGCGTCCGCGACCTCTTCGAGCAGGGGAAGAAGAACGCGCCCTGCATCATCTTCATCGACGAGATCGACGCCGTCGGCCGGCACCGCGGCGCCGGGCTCGGTGGCGGGCACGACGAGCGCGAGCAGACGTTGAACGCGCTGCTCGTCGAGATGGACGGCTTCGACACGAACGAGGGAGTCATCCTGGTCGCGGCCACGAACCGCCCCGACGTCCTCGATCCGGCCCTGCTGCGGCCCGGCCGGTTCGACCGGCGCGTCGTCGTCGACCGGCCCGACCTGCGCGGCCGGGAGCAGATCCTCCGTGTGCACACCCGCAACACGCCGCTGAGCGACACCGTCGACCTGTCGGTGATCGCCCGCGGCACTCCCGGCTTCTCGGGCGCGGACCTCGCCAACCTCGTCAACGAGGCGGCCCTGAACGCGGCGCGGTTCAACAAGAAGAAAGTCGAGATGATCGACTTCGAGTACGCGAAGGACAAGGTGATGATGGGTCCCGAGCGCAAGTCGATGATCATGACGGAGGAAGAGAAGCGCAACACCGCGTACCATGAGGGCGGTCATGCCCTCGTCGCGGCGCTCCAGCCCGACGCGGACCCGCTCCACAAGGTCACGATCATCCCGCGCGGGCGCGCCCTCGGCGTCACGATGCAGCTGCCCTCCGAAGACAAGTACTCCCACACGAAGGAGTACCTCGACGCGACCATCACCGTGATGATGGGCGGACGCATCGCGGAGGAGAAGTTCCTCGGTCACATGACGACGGGCGCCGGCAACGACATCGAGAAGGCGACGGAGCTCGCCCGCCGCATGGTGTGCGAGTGGGGCATGAGCGAGCTCGGCCCCCTCACGTTCGGCAAGACGGAAGGCGAAGTCTTCCTCGGCCGCGATTTCGGGCACAACCAGGATTACTCCGAGGCGACCGCAAACCTGATCGACGCCGAAGTCCGCCGCATCGTGACGTCGGCCTACGACGCCGCGAAGAAGATCATCGGCGCGAACGAGAAGGCGATGCACCGCCTCGCGCGGACCCTCCTGGAAAAGGAAGTCCTGGACGGCGAAGACGTGCTCCAGATCCTCGCCGAGGAGATGGGGGTCGACATCGCGAAGCTCCGCAAGTCCGGTCCGCCCAAGCCGCCGATCGTGACTCCGCCGGGCGTCCCGCAGCCCTCGGGCGACGTCGGCGGCCTGCTGCCCGAGCCCGCGTAGCCATCGCCCACCTCCTCTCCCCCCGCTGTCGCGGGTGGAGAGGAGGTGGGGTGAGGGGAGCAAGCCGCGCTGGTCTTCCACTCCGCGCAGTCGCGTCGGCCGCGCGAGCGGGAGTCGCGGAACGCAGGAGCTCTCGCCTGGCCGCTGACCTCGCCGCACTCTCACTTGCGGTCTCGACCGCCGTGGCCGATTCGCTAAACTGCATCCGATGGACCTCGTCATCCCCGCCGGGGACACGGCCGCCATCCGGGAGATCGCGTCCTGGGACGGATTCCGGCCGGCGACGTTCGCCTCCTCGGATTTTCCCGTCGACGTCGTGCGGTTCGACGGCTCGAGCTCGCCGCCGCTCGTCGTCTCCCGGGCCCGCCGGGCCGAGACCCTGAAGGCCCTGCCGGCGAGCCTGCGGCAGCGGGCAGCCGCCGCTTTCGATGCGTGCGGAAGGCCCCCGGCCTCCTGGCGACTGGCGCGGGGGCGGGAGCTCGACCTGTCCGAGGCCCCCCGCGTGATGGGGGTCGTCAACGTAACCCCCGACTCGTTCTCCGACGGCGGACTGCACTTCGACCGCGAGGCCGCGATCGCCAGAGTTCTCGCGCTCTTCGAGGCCGGCGCGGCGATCGTTGACGTCGGCGGCGAATCGACGCGCCCGGCGACGTACGGCGGCGCCGAGCCGGTCGGCGTCGAAGAGGAGCTCGCCCGCGTCCTTCCCGTCATCGAGGGCGTGCGGCGGCGGACGGACGCTCCCCTCTCGATCGACACCCGGCGCGCCGCCGTCGCCCGCCGGGCTCTCGACGCCGGAGCGGACGCCGTCAACGATGTGTCCGGGTTCCGCTTCGACCCCGAAATGGCGGACACCGTCGCGCGGGCCGGAGCGGGAGCGATCCTCATGCACATGAAGGGGCTCGACCCGCGAACCATGCAGGACGACGTGGCCTACGGGCACCTGCTCGCCGACGTCGCCCGCGAGCTCGCGACCGCGGCGGAGATGGCCGAGGCCCGCGGAGTTCGCCCCGACGCGATCGCTCTCGATCCGGGTCTCGGCTTCGGCAAGAGCGGCGCAGGCAACCTCCTGCTCCTGCGGCACCTCGCCGCGTTCCGATCTCTCGGCCGTCCCATCGTCGCCGGGGCCTCCCGGAAGGGATTCGTCCGGCGCTTCTCGGGAGTCGCCGACGACGCGCCCGCCGCGAACCGCCTGCCCGGCTCTCTCGCCTGCGCGGGCGCCGCCGCGGACGGGGGCGCGGCGATCGTCCGCGTCCACGACGTCTCCGAGACCGTGCGTTACCTGATGATGCGCCGGGCGATCCTCCGCCGGCCCGTCCCGGCGACGGAAGGCCCGGCGCCGGAGCGCGAGGGGTCGGCGGCGCTTCCAGCCGGCGCGGGGGCCGCGTGATCGAGGCGATCTCCCGAAGGGTCGGAACGTTCTCGCACTTCACGCTCACCTGGCGCGACGCGCTCGACGTCCTCTTCGTCGCGCTGATCGTCTACAGCCTCCTGCGGCTGATCCGCGGGACGCGGGCGGTCCAGATGGTCTTCGGAATCCTGACCGTCTTCCTCGTGTACGAGCTCGCCGTCTTCCTGAAGCTGACGGCCGTGCGCACCGTCCTGCAGGCGCTGATCTTCTACGTGCCGTTCGCGATCATCGTCGTCTTCTCCCAGGAGCTGCGGCGCGCCCTGGCGACGTTCGGCCGCACTCCGTTCTTCGCATGGTTCTCCGGCTACCACACGGAGGAGACGATCTCGGACATCGTCCTTGCGGTCACCTCGCTGTCCGCCCGGCGGACGGGGGCGCTCATCGTCCTCGAGCGGCGGGAGGGACTCAAGACCTATATCGAGAACGGGATCCCGCTCGATTCCGTCATCACGTACGACCTTCTCGTGACAATTTTCGCCCCCGGTACGCCTCTCCACGACGGCGCGGTGATCATTTCGCGCGAGCGCGTCGCGGCGGCAGGGTGCTTTCTTCCGCTCTCCCTGAAGGAGGGACTGTCGAAGCGGTTCGGGACGCGGCACAGGGCGGCGATCGGGATCACAGAGGAGACGGACGCCCTCGCCGTCATCGTCTCGGAGGAGCGCGGGACCATATCCGTCGCGCGGGACGGACAGCTGATCGAGGACCTCGACGGGAAGTCCCTGCGCGATCTCCTGCTGCGCGAATTCGCGCGGGCGGCCTGACGATGGCGCCGCGTCCGGCGATCTTCCGCAACCTGGGGTTGAAGGCGCTCGCGCTGGGAATCGCCCTTCTGGTCTGGTTCGTGCTTTCAGCCCAGCGTCGGGAGCGAATCTCGGAAAGGAGCTACCGCATCGCCCTCTCCGTCGTGAACATCCCCCCGCGGACGATCATCGCGTCGCCGCTCCCCTCCGGCGTGGACATCCGGGTGCGCGGGGCGTTCACGGCGCTCCGCCAGGTCGATCCGGAGAAGCTCGAAGCCGTCGTGGATCTTCAGGGAGCCGTCCAGGGCGAGAAGATCTACCGGTTGGCCCCCGAGGACATCAACGTCGCCCCGGAGATCGAGGTGATCGCGATCTCGCCGGGCGAGCTTCGCATCGTGCTCGACGCCGTGGCGGAGAAGATCCTCCCGATCGTCGCGAACATCACGGGAACCCCGGCCCCGGGGTTCGTGGTCTCCGACTTCGCCGTCGAGCCGAAGACCGCCCGGATCGAAGGGCCGTCGACACTGCTCGCCCGGATGACGTCGGTGACCACCGACCCCATATCGGTCGCCGGACGCTCGGCGAGCTTCTCGGTTCCGGCGACGGTCGTCGCGGATTCCCCCGGCGTGCGCGTGCGCGAAGGCCAGATCGTGACGGTCGTCGTGCACATCCAGCCCGCCGCGGAGCCCACGCCGACGCCGGCCCCCGCCCCACGGGCGCGCCGGCGATGAGGCTCTTCGGGACGGATGGTCTCCGGGGCCACGCCGGCGAGTTTCCGCTGGATGCGGCCACAGTCCGGCGCATCGGCCGGGAGATCGGGCGGCGCCTCGCCGCGGGCGACCGCCCGGAGGCGGTTCTCGGAGGCGATACGCGGGAATCGACGGTCGGGATCCTCGCTCAGCTCGCGGCCGGAATCGTCGAAGGAGGCGGCCGGGTGGCGCATGCCGGCGTCCTCTCGACCCCCGGCGTAGCCGAGGTCGTGCTCGAGCTCGGCGCCGGCGCGGGGATTTCCGTCTCGGCGTCCCACAATCCCTGGCAGGACAACGGCATCAAGATCTTCGGACGCGACGGCCGGAAGTGGCCCGACCGGGACGAGGAGACGCTCGAGGCGGTCCTCTTCGCCGCCCGGGAAACGCCGCTCGACGCGGGTTCTCCCCCCGAGCCGGAGCCGGACACCCGCCTCTGCGACGTCTACCTCGAACGCCTTCGCCGCAGCGTTCCCGTCGACCTTTCCGGGCTGAAGGTCCTGATCGACGCAGGCAACGGGGCGGCCTCCGGCCTCGGTCCGGACGCGCTGCGCCGGGCGGGCGCCGACGTCCAGGCGATCTGCGTCGAGCCGGACGGCCGGAACATCAACGAGGGCTGCGGCGCCCTCCATCCGGAGGGGATGGCGCGCGCCGTGCGGGAGCGCGGCCGCGCGCTCGGGGTCGCCTACGACGGCGACGCCGACCGTTCGATCTTCGCGGACGAGAAGGGCCGGGTCCTGGACGGCGACGACATCCTCTGGATCATCGCCCGCGACTGGAAGCACCGAGGGATCCTCGCTCCCGGCGGGGTCGTCGGGACCGTGATGTCGAACTATGCCCTCGAGGCGGGGCTCGCCGCGGAAGGGATCCCGTTTCGCCGGTCCGCGGTCGGCGACCGCAACGTCGCGCGTCTCATGGCCGAAACGGGCGCCGCGATCGGAGGCGAGACCTCCGGTCACGTTCTTCTCCCCTTCTCGCCGGCCGGGGATGCCATCCTGACCACGCTCCTCGTCGCCGCGATCGTGGTCGAGAACGGACGCCCGCTGTCGGAGCTGGCCACACTGGAAAAGACCCCGCAGGCGCTCCGCAACATCCGCGTCGGCCGCCGGGTCCCGATCGAGGAGTCGGAGCGCATCCAGGAGGCGACCACCCGGGCCCTTTCCCGGCTGAGCGACCGTGGACGCGTCTTCCTGCGCTACTCGGGAACGGAGCCGCTCCTGCGGATCCTGGTCGAAGGACCGGACGCCGACGAGGTGCGGGAGATTGCGGACGACCTCGAGTCGGCCGTGCGCGCGGATCTCGCGGCCGTCCCCGCCGTTACGTGAGTTCAGGCGCGGATCGACGCGGAACAGAGCCCGCCGCGGACCGCCCGATCCGCGGGATCCTGTTCGACGCCGGCGGCACCCTCATCCACCTCGACGGAGATCGGATCTGCCGGGCCGCGGGCGTCGATCCCGAGGCCGCCGCCTTCGCGCGCGCCGAAGCCTCCGCCGTACGGATCCTTCGAGCCTGGATGCTCGAGAATCCGCGCGCGACCGACGCCGAGCGGGTTCCTCGGTTCCTCGACGCGATTCTCCAGGAGCTCGGCCTCGAGGACGGCGAGCGCCGCCGGGCCGCCGCGCGGGCGGTGGTGGAAGAGCACGCGCGCGCCAACCTGTGGTCCCGCTCGGGAGAGCAAGCCCTCGCGACCCTGCGGGAGCTCTCCCGCCGCGGGTTCCGCCTCGGCGTCGTCTCGAACGCGGACGGACGGGTGCGCGCGCTCCTCGATGCCGCGGGCCTCTCCCCCTTCCTCGAGGTCGTGATCGACTCGGCGGAGGCCGGCTTCGAGAAGCCGGACCCGCGAATCTTCCATGCGGCCACGGGGGCGCTCGGACTGGAGCCGGCGGAATGCGTCTACGTCGGCGACATTTACGAGTTCGACGTCGTCGGAGCGAGGCGCGCCGGGATGCGGGCCATCCTCATCGGGGCGGGCGAAGCGGACGGCGATGTCGAGCGGATCGAGAGCCTCGGCGAGCTGCTGGGAAAGTTCTCAGTGGTCAGTCATCAGTCATCAGTTCCTGACTGAACTGAAAACTGAGAACGGACAACGGAAAACTCCCCTCACCGCTCGATCTCCGGGACGGGCTCGCCCGTCGTGTTGGGCTCGGAGAAGACGAGGGCCGTGCCCCCGACCGGAAGCAGCACCGTGTGGTTGCGGTCGGAGAAGTCGAGCCAGATCTCGTAGAACCCGTTCCCCGAAATGGCCATGAGCCGTCCGGGCTTGTTCTTGAGCTCCAGGGTCGGGCAGAAGATGACGACCTTCGCTGGTAAATCCAAGGCGACCTCCGGAAGCTGTTATCCCCCCATGATGACAAGCATTTCGTCCCACGTCACCACGGGGACGCCCAGGGCCCGGGCCTTTTCCAGCTTCGAGCCCGCGTCCTCGCCCGCCACGACGAAGTCCGTCTTCTTCGAGACCGAGCCCGCGACTTTCGCTCCCGCGGCTTCCAGGCGGGCCGCGGCCTCGTCGCGGGTGATCCCGGGAAGAGCCCCGGTCAGGACCACGGTCTTGCGCGCGAGCGGAGCGTCCGCGGGCGGCGGCTCCTCGCGGGACGAGAAGTTGACCCCGCGCTCCCGCAGACGCTCGACCAGTTCGCGATGCCTGGCGTGGGCGAACCAGGCGGAGACGGCGGCGGCCGTGTTCGGCCCGACCTCCTCGGCGCGCTGCAGCTCCTCGGGCGAAGCGGCCGCGATCCCGTCCAGCGTGCGGAAGCGGCGGGCGAGGATGCGCGCCGCCTTCTCCCCGACGTGGCGGATGCCGAGTGCGAAGACGAGCCGTGAAAGATCCTTCTCCCTGCTGCGGTCGATCTCAGCGACAAGGTTCGCCGCGGACTTCTCTCCCCAGCGCTCGAGCGGCACGAGGTCTTCCGCCGTCAGCGAATAGATGCACGCGACGTCCGTGAGAAGGCCCGCCGTCACGAGCTGATCGACGAGCTTCTCGCCGAGGCCCTCGATGTCCATGGCCCGCCGGGAGCAGAAATGCCGGAGCGCTTCGCGCACGACCGCGGGGCACGCCGGGTTGACGCACCGCGTCGCGACCTCGTCGTCATCCCGGGCCACGGGGTCGCCGCACACCGGGCAGTTCGCCGGCATCGTGTAGGGCACGGAATCGGACGGGCGATCTTCCTGGAGGACCCGCACGACCTTGGGAATGACGTCTCCGCCCTTCTCGACGACCACCGTGTCGCCAACGCGCACGTCCTTGCGCGCGAGATCCTCGTAGTTGTGAAGGGTCGCGCGCTTGACCGTGGTTCCGGCGAGGATTACGGGCTCCAGGTGCGCCACCGGAGTGAGCGTCCCGGTGCGTCCAACCTGAACCGAGATCCCGAGGACGCGAGTCGTCTTCTCCTCCGCTGGGAACTTGTAGGCGAGGGCCCACCGCGGCGACTTGGCCGTGGCGCCGAGCCGCTCCCGGAGGGCGCGGTCGTCGACCTTTACGACGACGCCGTCGGTCTCGTACTCGAGGTCGCGTCGCGCGGTCTCCCAGTGAAGAAGAAACTCCCGGACTTCGTCGAAGGTCGCGCAGAGCCGCCAGTGGGGGCTGACCCGAAAGCCCAGCGAAGAGAGATGGCGGAGCGTCTCGGATTGCGAAGCGGGAAGGTCCGGGGCCGCGGCGATCGAGTAGAGCCAGGCGTCCAGCCGCCTGTTCGCCGTCACACGCGAATCGAGCAGGCGCATGGTCCCGGCGGCCGCGTTTCGGGGGTTGGCGAACAGCGCCTCGCCCTCCGCCTCGCGCTCCGCGTTGACTCGCTCGAACGCCTTCTTCGAGTAAAAGACCTCGCCCCGCACCTCGAGCGTCCCCGTCTCCGTGATCCGCAGCGGGATCGATCGGATCGTCCGGACGTTCTCGGTGACGTCCTCGCCGTGCTCGCCGTCTCCGCGGGTCGCTCCGCGCACGAGCCGCCCATCCTCGTAGCGGAGCGCGATCGACAGGCCGTCGATCTTAAGCTCCGCGACGTACGCGGGCGGTTCCTCTCCGAGGATCCGGCGGGCGCGCGCGAGCCAGGCCTGCGCCTCTTCCCACGAGTAGGCGTTCTCGAGCGACAGCATCGGCACGGCGTGCTCGACCGTGGCGAAGCCTTCCGCGGCCAGCCCTCCCACGCGGCGCGCCGGGGAATCCGGCACGGCGAGTTGCGGATACATCTCTTCGAGCGCGACGAGCTCCCGCATGAGGAGGTCGAACTGCGCGTCGGAGAGCTCCGGGCGGTCGTCGACATAGTAGAGGCGCTCGTGGCGCACGATCTCCGTCCGCAGATCCACCGCCCGGCGGGCCGCCTCCGGGGGCGCTTCCGTCGTCGTCGCGCTCGGGGTCTCGTGCCGCTCCCCGCGGGCCGGCGTCTTCGTCACGCGCGGCATGCTACAGTCCCCGCGATGGCTTCGGCAAAGGCGAGAATCTTCCTTCTCGCTCTCGCGGCCGGGGCGTTCGTCTCCGCCTCCCCCGCCGCGCCGCTCACTCCCGCGATCGCCTCCTACGAAGTCTCCTGCCGCCTCGACGCGCCGAAGAAGACAGTCGAGGGTACCGAGCTTCTGACGTGGACCAACCGGACCTCTCGTCCCGCGCCGACGCTTCAGTTCCACCTCTACCTGAACGCGTTCCGCAACAACCGGTCCACGTTCTTTCGGGAGTCCGAAGGAAGGCACCGCTCGGAGCCGCTCGGGGACTCGTGGGGCTCGATCGAGATCCTGCGGATGACGTTCGGCGACGGCACCGACCTGCTTCCCGCCCTCGCCTGGATCTCCCCCGACGACGGGAACCCGGACGACCGCACCGTCGCGGAGGTGACGCTGCCGCGCCCCGTGGCGCCGGGGGAGACGGTGCGGGTCTCGCTCGACTTCCGGTCTCGCCTTCCGCGCGTCACCGCGCGGACAGGCTGGAAGGGCGACTACTTTCTGGTTGCACAGTGGTTTCCGAAGATCGGAGTCCTGGAGGAGGACGGCTGGAACTGCCACCAGTTCCACGCGAACGCCGAGTTCTTCGCGGATTTCGGGGACTACGACGTCTCGATCGAGGTGCCCGCGCGATACCGCGGAAAAGTGGCGGCGACGGGACGGCGCGTCGAGGAGCGCGCCGCTTCCGGGGACAGGATCCTCTACCGTTTCCGGCAGGAGAGCGTGCACGACTTCGCGTGGGCGGCGGACCCGTCGTTCGTCGTGCTCCACGACTTCTTCCGCGAGGCGGGGCTCCACGACGTCGATCTCCACCTGTTCATTCAGCCGGAGCATGCGTCCCAGGCGGAGCGCCACTTTCGCGCGGTGAAGACCGCCCTCTCGCTCATGGGCCGCATCCTGGGCCCCTATCCCTACGAGACGTTGACGATGGTCGATCCCGCCTGGGGCGCCCGGGGCTCCGGCGGGATGGAATACCCCACGTTCATCACCTGCGGGACGCGGCTCGTGGTGCCCGCCAACGTCCACGATCCCGAGGAAGTCACGATCCACGAGTTCGGCCACCAGTACTTCTACGGCCTGCTCGCTTCGAACGAGTTCGAGGAGCCCTTCCTGGACGAGGGGTTCGACACCTACCTCACCTCGCGGGTCCTGAAGACGGCGTACGGCCCGAACCATCCCACGGTGGACGTCTTCGGATACCGCGTGCCCCTCGGCCTCGAGATGCACTACCCGGTGGACGCGAATCGCCGGTTCTTCCGCGTGGCGACGCAGGACCTGCACGCGCAGCGGAGCTGGACCTTCCGGGACTCGAAGAACTACGCCGGGAATTCGTACTCCCACACCGACCTCGCTCTCGCGACGCTCGAGAGCCTGATCGGGACGAACGTGATGGACCGCGCGTTGCGGCTCTACTTCGAACGCTGGCGCTTCCGTCATCCGCGAACGCGAGACTTCATCGCCACGGTCAACGAGGTCACGGGCGGCGACTGGACGTGGTTCTTCGCGCGCACCTTCTACGGATCGGACGACGTCGACTACGCCGTCGAGAAGGCGGTCTCGACGGCCGCGGCGGTTCCCCGGGGCCTCTTCGAGAAGGACGGGAAGCTCGCCGAAGCCCCGGCGGACTCCCGCCCGCACGGCTGGGACAGCGAGGCCCTCGTGACGCGCCGGGGAGGGACGGCCCTTCCGGTCGAGGTGCTTCTTCGCTTCGAGGGAGGCAAGACGTACCGCTCGTCGTGGGACGGCGTCGCGCGCTGGAAACGCTTCCGGGTCGCCGGCGGACCGAGGCTCGTCGAAGCGATCGTCGATCCCGAAGAAAAGATCTCGCTCGACTCGGATCGCACCAACAACGGCCGGCGCGTCGCCGCCGACCCCCGCGCCGCGGCGCGATGGACGGCCCGGTCCGTCTTCTGGATGCAGAACTTCCTCGACTCCCTGACGGCGGCCTGGTGAACGGCGGCGCCGCGCGCGGCAGCGTCGCCTGCTTCGCCCGAGGGCTGCGGCTCTCGCTGTCGAAGCCGTACCTCGCCATCTCGCTCTGGCTCATCCAGCTCCTTCTGGCGTCGGTCCTGATCCTCCCGGTCTCGAACGCCCTCCACGACCTGCTCGACGACTCGACGGCGGCGTCCCGGATGGTCGCGAATCCCGACTACGGCTGGTGGGAGACGCTCAACCGGGTCCATCCGGATCTACTCGGAAACTTTCCGGATCTCCTGACGGGCGTCCTGACCTCCGAGGGGGTGCGGTCCTCTCAGCTCGGCGAGCTCAAGGGGATCGGGGCCGTGGGGGTCGCGCTCGGAATGCTCGCGATCGTGCTCCATGCGTTCGCGCTCGGCGGGATCTTCGGGACCCTCCGCGAGCCGCACGGGTCGCTCGTGACCTTCGGGCGCGAGGGCATGCGGCGCTTCCCCGCCTTCCTGGCGTTCACCCTCGCGGCGCTCGGCGCTTCGCTCGCCGCGTACCGGTGGGTCTGGATCGAAACGGGCCTCGCGCTCCACGACCGCGTCCTGGAGCTCGACTCCGAGCGTCAGGCGATGGCCGTCACCGCGGTGCGGCTCCTCCTCCTTCTGATCGTCCTCTCCGCGATCAAGCTCGCCGCCGATTCCGTGAGGGCGATCTGGGTCGCGCGCCCGGACCTACCTCCCGTCTCCCGCTTCTTCGCGGGAATCGCGGCAGGCCTTTCCCGGCCGCTGCGGCTGTTCGGCGTGCTCGTCACCGCCCACGTCGTCACCGTCGGCCTCTACGTGGTCTGGCTCGTCGCGGATCCCTCGGCCGGCGGAGAGGCGCGCCTGGCACTCGTTCCCCTGATCCTGACCCAGCAGGTCTTCGTGTTCCTCCGGCTTCTCGTCAAGGTGGGCTACTACGCGGGCGTTTCCGAGGCGCTCACGAGAACGCCGTCGCCGGAGTACTCCTTCGTCGCCGCCTCGGCTCCCGCCTCACCGGCCCCGGCCGGAGACGACGAAGCCGCGCTCGAGCGGCCGGCCGAGGGCGTCTAACCGCACGCGGTACACGAAGGCGACGCGCGTGTAGCCGCCGTGCCGCGTGCGGGCCCAGGGGCCCGTGAAGAAAGGCAGGAACCGCAGGTCCTCGAACGTGACCGTCGTCGTCCCGTCGGACTGCGGAAGGACGGTCGCGAGAGGGAAACGGGCGAACGCGAGATAGGTGCGGACGTCCGGCAGAGACCGCGCCGCGGCGAAGACGGGAGAATCGGGCGGCTTCGCGAAGCTTCGGATCTGCGCGCGAGCGGGAGGCGGATAGAAGTTGGGAAGCAACCGGAGCGCCTCGCCGAGATCCTCGGGAACTTCCCGGGCCGGCATCGTGCGCGCGAAGGGGCCGACGTCGAAGAAGCTCGCGTGCAGCGATCCCCCGTGGTCGGAGAGCCCGAGCCAGCGAAACGGCGACAACAGTTGCGGGAGCACGGCGACCGGGGCTCCAGGTGGCGGCCGGTCGATGCGCTTCCACTCCCGGAGCGCACGCGCGTGAACGACGGCGCAGAAGAGAACGTACGCGGCGAGGAGCGAAGTTCCGAGGATGGCGACGCGGCGGGACCGGGCTCGCAGGATCACGGAGAGGATGAGGGTCACCAGAGAGATGGCCGTGAAGAAGGGATCGATGATGAAGACCCAGTCTAGCGAATAACGTTCGCGCGAGATCGGCGTCCAGAACATCGTCCCGAAGGACGTGATCCAGTCGCAGAGGATGTGGGAGGCGATGCCCGCGGCGGAGAAGAGCCAGAGATCGCGCAGTCGCGCACGCCGAAACACGTGGCGGCTGACGGCCGCGATGCCGAACGAGAAGATCGGCAGGTACACGAAGGAATGGCTCCAGCCGCGGTGGTTCTTCAGGTAGTCGAGCTGGCCGGAGAGGAACAGAAAGTCGAGATCCGGAACCATCGCCGCGACGAATCCGATCCAGAGGGCCGCGCGGGCGCCCGGCCGGTCGGCCAGCGAGCGCCCGAGAATCGCGCCGGCAAATCCGTGGCTGGGCGTATCCATGGCGCGCGGATGATAAGCGGACTCGTATTTGGAGGCCGCCGCCGGTCATTTCGGGCCCGGAGGCGTCCCGCGCGGGAAAGTCCGCCCGGAGCCCGCCGGCGATCCCCGGCCTTCGGCCCCTATAATCGATCGCATGAGCTCGGTCCTCCTGGTCGATGACAACGGCCTGTTCCGGGCCGTCGCGGAGGACATCGAGCGGCGCACCCATTGCCGTGTCCTGCGCGCCGGCAACGGCACCGACGCCCTCGCCACGGCGCGGCGTGACAAGCCCGACCTGATCTTTCTCGACGCGGAGATGACCGGCATGACCGGAATTGACGTCTGCCGGGTGCTCAAGGCGGACTCGCACCTGGGCCGGAGCCCTGTCGTCGTCGCCGTGCCCGACCGGAAATCGGAACAGGCGGCGCAGCGGGCCGGCGCCGACGCGTCGATCGGCAAGCCGTTCGACCAGTCCGCGGTCTTCGATACGATTCGACGCTTCCTGCAGCTCTCGCCGCGGGACGCCGCCCGCGCGTCCGTCGGCTGGCCGGTGACGTTCTGGCGCGACGGCGCGCAGCACGAGGGCACGCTGCGGGACCTGTCGCGCGGCGGTTTCTTCATCCGCACGCATGTCCGGCAGCCGGTCGGCGCGCGGCTCGAGATCTCGTTCGACGTTCCCGGCGAGAAGCCCGACCGGACCGTCGTCGCGGAGGCGATCGTGGTCCGGGTCGGCCAGGAGCCGGACCGCGGACTGGGGTGCCGGTTCTTTCAGATCACCGCGGGCGCGCGCACGCACCTGGACGAGTGCCTGCGGCTCCTCGAGGCCGGAGAGCTGGTCGGCGCGGGCGGCGCGAAGTCCGAGCCGAAGCCCGCCTGAATGGGTTGTCAGTGATCAGTTGTCGGTTCTCGGTTGTCGGTTGTGCCTTGCCGCCGACGAACCAAAAACTGAAAACTGACAACTCCTTTCACGCCACCCGCTCGCCCGGCCCGGTTCCCTTCCCGAGATCGATCAGCTCGATGTTCGCCTCGCGCGCGACGGCCAGGGATTTCTCGTCGCGGTAGAACTCTCCGTAGTAGACGCGCGAGATCCCCGCGTTGGCGATCAATTTGAAGCACGGCCAGCAAGGGCTCGCCGTCGTATAGAGCTCGGCGCCCCGGATCGCGACGCCGTTGCTCGCCGCCTGGAGGATCGCGTTCGCCTCCGCGTGAACGGTCGCGACGCAGTGCCCATCCTCGATCACGCAGCCCACGTCTTCGCAGTGCGGCAGCCCTCGGATCGATCCGTTGTATCCGGTCGAAAGAATGGTCCGGTCCCGGACGATCACTGCCCCGACGTGCTTGCGTTCGCACGTCGCGCGCGTCGCGACCTGCGTCGCGATGTTCATGAAGTACCGGTGCCAGCCGACTCGCTCCACGGTGGCGAATCTACCTCAGAGAGCCGCGACACCGGACGCCCGCGCGAGAGCCCGCCAACGCGGGCGCTCCGCCGCGGCTTCCTTCCTGTTCCGGCATGCGTCATCCGTCTCGCGCCCGCCGCGGTGCGCCCGCTGTTAGAATCGCCGGCTTATGAACAAACCCCGGCGCGTCGTCGTCACCGGTCTCGGCGCGGTGACCTCGATCGGCACGAATCTGACCGATTTCTGGAACAACCTGCTGGCCGGCCAGTGCGGAATCCGGCCGTTCTCCCTCTTCGATCCCTCCGGCTATCGCACGCAGACGGCGGCACAGGTCCTGGACATTCCCGACGGCTTCCTGACTCCTTCCGAGAAGCGACGGATGTCCCGGGCGGACCGGATGGGCATCGTGGCGGCCGAGGAAGCCCTCCGGATGTCCGGCATCGACCTCGACCGCGAGAATCCGGAGCGCATCGGCGTGATCCTGGGTGGCGGGACCTCGGGACTCCTCGATTCGGAGGCCTACTACGAGCGGCACCTCCGCGGTGAGAAGGGGCGCCCGTCCCACGTCCTGAATCACCTTCCCGACGCCATCACGGACCGGATCGCGCAGCGCTTCGAGCTCCAGGGGATCAAATCCACGATCACAACCGCCTGTTCCTCCTCGGCGAACGCGATGGGGTATGCCCACGACGCGATCGCGGCGGGGTTCGCCGACGTCATCGTCACGGGCGGATCGGACGTCCTCGCCCGCTTGACCTACGGCGGATTCAACTCGCTGCGTTCGGTCGACCCGGAGCCGTGCCGCCCGTTCGACCGGGAGCGCAAGGGCCTCTCGATCGGAGAGGCTGCGGGGATCCTGATCTTCGAGGAGTGGGAGCGGGCGCGCCGGCGCGGCGCGACGATCCTCGCGGAGTTCCTCGGGTACGGAGTGACGTCGGACGCGTACCACATGACGGCGCCGGACCCGAGCGGAGCCGCGGGCGGCCGCACGGTGAAGACTGCGCTCGCCGCGGCGCGCGTGAACGCCGAGGACGTGGATTACGTCAACGCGCACGGGACGGCGACCCCCCAGAACGACTCGGCGGAGACGGCGGCGCTCAAGGACGGACTGGGCGAGCGCGCGAGGGAGATCCCCATCTCCTCGATCAAATCGATGATCGGACACTGCCTGTGCGCCTCGGGAGCCATCGAGGCCGTCGCCACCGTGATGACGGTCCGCGAGGGCAAGATCCCCCCCACGATCCACTACGAGAATCCGGACCCGGCGTGCGACCTCGACTGCGTCCCCAACTCCGCGCGCGAAGGGCGTGTGGACGTCGCGCTGTCGGACTCCTTTGCGTTCGGCGGCAACAGCTCCGTCGTCGTTTTCGCGCGCGAAGCCGGCATCTACTGAACAGGGTGACGGAACGCGGGTGGATCACGGGGACGGGAGCGGTTTGCCCTCTCGGACGCGGTGCGCCGGAGTTCTACCGCCGCCTCCTGGCCGGCGAAACCGCGGTCCGGCGCATGACGCCCGACGAACGCGGCGTGCTCCAGGCGTTCGAGATCGCCCGGTGCGACGGCTTCTCGCCCCAGCCCGAGATTCCGCCGATGAAGGCCCGGCGTTTCGACCGGGGCAGCCAGTTCGCCATCGTGTCCTGCATGGAGGCCGTGCGGGAGGCGGGTCTCGACATCGCCGCCGCACCCGAAGAAGTGGGGATCGCCATGGGGACGGGGTCCGCGGGCGCGGGAGCCCTGACGGAGTTCCTGCGCGTCCTCTTCGTCGAGTCGCCCGAGGCCGCTCCCCCTTTTCACTTCCCGAACACGGTCGCCAACGCGCCCGCCTCGCAGGTCTCGATCGAGCTCAAGCTCTTCGGCCCGAACGTCACGATCACCCAGAAGGACCCGTCCGCGCTGAACGCCCTGCTCTACTCTGCCCTCGCCCTCGAATCCGGCCGGGCCCGCGCGATGATCGCCGGAGCGGTCGACGAATGGAACTCCGTCTACGCGCTCGGTTTCGACCGGGTCGGGGCGCTCCGCGGTGAGAAGCGCAGCTCGGGGATCGTCCAGGGAGAGGGCGGCTTCGCCGTCCTCCTCGAGTCCGAGGAGAGTGCGCGCGGCCGCGGCGCCCGTCCGCTCGCGCGCCTCACGGGAATCGCGGTCGGCGGGGTTCCCTCCGAGCCGTACAAGTTCGCCCCCGATCCCTCAGCCATCGAGCGCACGATCCGCGTGGCGCTCGCCGACGCCGGAGCGCTTCCCGGGGAGATCGGGCTCTGGTTCCCGTCCCGCAACGGCGTCCACGAGATGGACCGCGCCGAAGCGGACGTGATGCGCACGATTTTCGGAGACCCGCCTCGGGCCATCTCCGTCAAGGACGCGATCGGCGAGATGGCGGCCTCGGGAGGCGGGCAGCTGGTCGCCGCGTCCCGCGCGATCGCCGACCCCGACGGCCCCTTCGACGCGGGATCGCGCCCGAGGAAGGTCCTGATCGATTCCTTCGGCGCGGGCGGAAACTTCCTCGCCGCCGTGCTCGAGTCGCCGGAAGCGGTAGCGGGTTGAGCTTCGTGCGCCGGGGGGTGCCCCCCTTGAGGGGGTTCGAGATCACGATCCCCGTGCGATTCGCGGAGTGCGACTCGTATGCCGTCGTCTGGCACGGCCACTACCCGCTCTATCTCGAGCAGGTGCGCGAAGCGTTCACCGGCCGCTTCGGGTTCACGGCGACCCGGGCCCTCTCGATCGGTTACCGGGTGCCGATCACCCGCATGGAGATCCGGTACCGAAGGGCGATCCGGGCGGACACCGAGGTCCGTGCCTGCGCGCGGCTGCGACGCCCCGAGGTCGCCCGGCTGGTCCTCGACTACGAGATCCGCGACGGCGCTGGCGAGCTTCTCGCCGCCGCCGAGACCGAACAGGTCGTCTTGAACGAAACGGGCGAGCTCCTCCTCACGCTGCCGGGCGACCTCCAGAAGCTCGTCGAGCGAATGCTCGCCTACCAGGATGAAACGGAGCGTGCGAAGCCATGAAGGAAAAGAATGTCCCGCCAGCGGCCGACGACCCGGCGGTGCGCCGGAGACGCTCGTACGCCTTCCTCGCCCGCTTCCTCCTGCTCCTGGTCGGCTTCGCGCTGCTCGTCTCGTGGAACCCCGTCAACGACGCGGTGATCGTGCCGTTCACGGCGGGCGTCGCCCGCGCCTCGGCCCTGGCCTTGAACGTGCTCTCCGAAAACGTGACGGTCGCGGGGACGGAGCTGCGCTCGGGATCCTTCGGCGTCGACATCGAGAACGGTTGCAACGGCGTCGAGACCGCGCTCCTGTTCGGCGCGGCCGTGCTCGCGTTTCCCGCGTCCTGGAAGGCGCGCCTCACGGGCCTCGTACTCGGGTTCCTCGGCATCCAGGCGTTGAACCTGGTCCGTGTGGTCAGCCTGTTCTGGATCGGAAAGCACCGCCCGGCGCTCTTCTCGGCCGCTCACACCGTCCTCTGGCAGTCGGTCGTCGTCCTCGCCGGCGTTCTCCTCTTTCTTCTCTGGGCCTCCCGGCAGAAACCCGCCGCCCGAGCCGAGGCGTGAGCTGGCCCTCACCGGGCCGCGCGATCCTCCGGGCGGCCGTCGGGTTTCTCGGGGGCCTCGCCCTGTGGTTTGCGCTGTCCGCGCCGTACGAGCGCCTGGTCGCCGGCGCCGCCGAGATCGTGCTCCGGACGGCGGAGCGCCCCGCCGTCACGAGGCTCGTCGCGCGCGGCGGGGAGATCCTGGTGGATCGGAGCGACTTCCCTCCCGCGGCTCCCCGGCCGGGCCTGCCCGCGGCGGACCTCCACTTCAACTTCGTGATCTTGACCGCCCTCTTCGCCCTCGCGACGCCCCTGCGAGCCGGACGCGCCGCACTGGCCCTGGGGCTGCTGTTCGCCGTCCACGTGGCGGCCCTCTGCTGTCAGGTGGAGTCGCTCTACGCGACGCGGCTCGGCCCGTGGAGCGAGGCGAACTACGGGGTCTTCGCGCGCAACGTGTGGGCGGCGGCGTTTCACTTCTACCAGATCGCGGGGCGTTTTGCGGCGCCGTTCGCCATCTGGTGGCCGCTCGCGCTGTGGGATCGAACGGACGAGAAGCCGGCGCAAAAGGGCCCGGCGCGACGGAAGAAGCGGAGAGGCTAGGGGTCGAGGCGCTGCCGAAAGGCTGAACCCGGCGGGGGCGGCGCGGCGGCTAACGCGATCAGGTGCGCTTCTGGCGCTCCCGGCGGAGGTAGCGGTAGTCGGGCACACGGTATTCCTTGAGCTTCGCGATCAGGGAGCCGCGCGAAATGTTCAGGATCTCCGCACCGCGGCTCTGGTTGCCCTCGACACGGCGCATCGCCCGCTCGATGACCTCGCGCTCGACGGTCTCGACGATCTTCTTCAAGTCGTCGGTCTGGCGCAGCACGGCGTCGATCTCGCCGGGGGCCGGCTCGCGCGCCGGGACGAGGACCGGCACCGGGAGACCCGCGGGCTCGGTGGACGCCCGAGCCGCAACGCCCGCGACTTGAACCGCCTCTTCCAGAAACAGGATCGCTCGTGCGGGCAGGCGGGGAGTCTCCCGCACGAGGATCGCGAGAGCGGTCTCGGAGACGAGAGGCTCGACGACGAGCGTCAAGACGCCCGCGACGCTTTCGGAGCGCACGACGCGTTCGCCGCCGCGCGCTTCCGCGACGAGGTGCGGCGGCAACGCCGGCTGCTCGAGGAACGTCGAGGCGATCGGCCGGAACCCGTAGGCGGCGGAGAGCTCGCCCACGGCCCACTCGCTCGGTGCGAATTCGCGGTCGAAGAAGTCGACGAGCGCGGTCGCGAGATCTTCCGGCGAGCCGTGCTCGCGGGAGATCCGGTAGGCGGAGAGCCGAAGGGCGCGAAAGTCGATTTCAGTGACGGGAACGGTAGCGGGGGCCGTCGATGCGGCCGCGTCCGCGACGGAGACACCCTGCGCCGGAGTCTGTCGCGTGCCCGGCTGGATCTGGATCACGGTGATCGTCGCTTCTCCGACCGCGATCCGATCTCCCGGTGCGATCGGACCTCCGGAGAACTCGCGGCCGTTGACGGTGACCGCGTCCACACCCTTGAAGAGGTCGACTTGGTAGTGCCCGTCCTTCTCGAAGATCCTCAGGTGACGGCCGGCCACGCCTCGCGCCCGGACGACGACTTCGTTGCCGGAAGACGCCCCGACTGTCACGGCGGCTCCCAGAACGCGGTGCACTTCGGCCCCACCCGCTTTCCGGACTTCCAAGCTCAGCATGATTTATTCGTGTTGATCCGTGTGAAACCCTACACCATGTCGCTCCAAGGAGCAAAACTGGCGCGCCCGCGGCCGCGCCCTCTCCGCGCGCCCCTCTGGTCCGGTCGGGTTTTCCACCGGATGTGGTGCCCGACGTTCCAGGACCCCCAAGATTTAGTGGCGAGGTGGGGATGCTTTTGCTAGATTCGTGAACACGATGTTCAAACTCGAGCGAGTGCAGATCTCGGGCTTCAAGTCTTTCTACGACCAGGTCGACCTCGCCTTCCCCGGAAACGTGACCGCGGTCGTGGGCCCCAACGGGTGCGGCAAATCGAACATCAGCGACGCGGTTTCCTGGGCGCTCGGCGAACAGAGTGCCAAGACGCTGCGCGGGGAGCGCATGGACGACGTCATCTTCAACGGCTCCTCCAAGCGAAGACCCCTCGGCATGGCCGAGGTGATCCTGACGCTTTCGACGCGCGCCCGCCGCGGCGGACCGGAGATCGACCCCGAGCCCGAGCGAACCGACGCCCGCGGCACGAACGGCAACGGCAACGGCAACGGAGGAGGCGAATCCGAGACTCTGCGCATCGGGCGAAGGGTGTATCGGGAGGGAACAGGCGAATATTTTTTGAACGACAAGCAGGTGCGGTTGAAGGACATCCAGGACCGTCTTCTGGGAACCGGCCTCGGCGTCCGCGCATATTCGGTCATCGAGCAGGGCCGCATCGACCAGGTTCTCTCGACGAAGCCGCAGGACCGCCGCCGGTTGATCGAAGAGGCCGCCGGCATCACCCGTTACCGGATGAAGAAGCGGCTCGCGGAGACCAAGCTCGAAGAGACGCGGGGCAACCTCCTGCGCATCTCGGACATCGTCTCCGAGATCGAGCGAAACGTCTCCTCGTTGAGGCGGCAGGCCTCGCGCGCCGCGAGATACAAGGAACAGACCGACGCCCTGCGCGGCAAGAAGGCCGCGCTCACCCGGACGCGGCACGACGTCCTGCGCGCGTCGCTCGCCGGCGCGGAACGGGCGCGCAACGAGCGGCGCGACCGGGAGGCCGCGGCCGCTTCGGCGCTCGGCCGCGCGGAAGCCGAGCTCGCCTCCGCCCGACTGGCCGCCGCCGAGATCCAGACGGAGCGGGACCGGCTGCGGGACGTCGTCTCCGGCCTGGAGAACGCGATCCAGCGCGACGACGCCTTGCTCGAATCCAATCGCCGCGCCGCCGCGGACCTCGCCGAGCGCCGCGAGTCGCTCGAGCGGGAGGGTCGCGACGTGACGGAGGAACATGCGCGCTCCGCGCATGAGCTCGCCGAGCTCGACGAACGGCTGGAGCGCGCGGTCATCGAGGCGCGGACGCGCTCGCTCGCCAGGGAAGAAGCGGACGAACGAGCGGCGGCGGCGGCCACCGCCTTTTCCCGGCTCGAGCAGCAGCTCGAGGATGCGCGGGAAGCCGCTCTCATCGCGGCAGGGGACCGGGTCGCGGCCCGCAACGCGCGGCACGAGGTCGACCTCGAGGGCTCGCGCGTCGCCACGTCCCTCGCGCGGGTGGAGGAGGCTCACGGCCGCGTGTCCGCGGAGCTCGCCGTGCGGCAGGAGGAGGTCGAGCGCGCCGCCGAAGAGGAGCGCCGCCTTTCGGATGACGCGGCGGCGGCGCGGCGGGAGACGGAGAACTGGGAGGCCGAGATCGCCCGGATCGCCTCGGCGCTGGCGGAGGCGGAGGTGTCGCGCGAAACGGTCCGCGAGGCCCTCTCCGTCGCGGACCACCGCCTGGGCGCCTTGAACGAAATCTGGAAGAGCCGGCAGGGCAACGTCCACTCCGTGCGCGGCGCGCTCGGTGCCGCGGGAATCGCCGAATCGGGCGCCCTCGCCGACCGGCTCCGCCCCGCGTCCGGTTGGGAAGAGGCCGTAGACCTGCTCCTGGGCGACGACGTGGAGGCGATTCTCGCGGACGGAGACGCCAGCGCGGCGGTCGCCGCTTCGCGTGGTCTCGCCGCGGCGAGCTTCGTTCGGACGGACTGGGCTCTGGAGTCGGAGCCCGCGCCGATCGCCGGCGCGCGGGGAGCGTGGGAGATCGCGCTCGCCAATCATAGCGAGCTGACCTCCGCCGAGCGCGCGGCCTTGCCACCGGTCTCCTTCGTGGATTCCCTGGAGAAGGCGCTCGCGCTCGCACCCCTCTTTCCGCGGTCGACGTTCGTGACGCGTCAGCGCGAGCTCGTGCGCGGATCTCTCGTCCGGGTGGTCCACACGCCGCCCGAGGCCGGTGGGATGTTCGCCCT
>JBBQNC010000009.1:0-34269 GCA_038329555.1 Thermoanaerobaculia bacterium | reverse complement strand
CTGCACCGAGGCCCCGTTCGACAAGATCCGAGCCGCGGTCACCCAGACCTTAGCCGGCGGCGTGGAGGAAGTCTCGTTGAGCGCGAGGCTGTGGACGGCGCTCATGTTCGTCGCCGTCGGCTTCGACCGCTTCCGGCGCCGGATCGGATTGGGGCCGAAGCCGGCGACCTCTTCGTGATTCGCCCTCTCGAGACGATCCGCGAGCGAATTTGACCAGGGAAATTCCCCAGCCAGCCGGTCCGGACGGGCCGCGAAACGAGTTGGGGGATGGCGCCGGAGAAGCTCCGCTGCGCGCGATTCTGGATTCGACACTCGACGCACTCATTACCATCGACGGAGCAGGGCGAATCGTGGAGTTCAATCGCTCGGCGGAGACGATCTTCGGCTACGCCCAAGCACGCTCTCCGACGTCAGGCGGAGTGGCCCGAGAACTCCCATCCCCGCTTTTCCCATTTGAGCGGGCAGATGACGTTCCGGCGGGGAGAGGGACTTCCCGGGCGCATCTGGGACGCGGACGCGCCAACGTGGATCGAGACGCTGAGCTCCGACACGAATTTCCCGAGGCGAGGGGCGGCGCGCGAATCGGGCCTTTCGATGGGGTTCGGCTCCCCCATAAGGAGCCGGGCCGGCGTCGAGGGAGTGCTCGAGTTCTTCAGCTCGGATGAGCGCCCCGCCGACGAGGACCTGCTCGCCCTCCTGAGCGCGCTCGGCCGGCAAATCGGCGACTTCGTCGATCGCGGGAACGCGCAGCGGATGGTGCTCGAGAGCGAAGCCCGCTACCGGCGAATCCTCGACACGACGAACGAAGGCGTGTGGTGGGTCGATGCCTCGGCGCATACCGTTACGTCAACGAGAGAATGGCCGCCATTCTGGGCCACCAGGCGAAAGACCTGCAGGGGCACAGTCTCTTCGACTATCTCGATCCGAACGAGCAGGAGCAAGTGCGCGCGCTCTTCGAGCGCCGCCAGCTCGGCGTCAGCGACCAGTTCGACATGCGTTTCCGTCGTGCGGACGGCGCCGCGATCTGGACGATCGTTTCCGCTGCTCCGGTCTCGGACGCCCACGGCGCGTTCGCCGGCTCCCTGGCGATGGTCACGGACATCAGCAGCCGCAAGCGCGCGGAGGAGGCCGACGCATTCCTCGTCGACGCGGCCGGCATTCTGGCGTCATCCCTCGACTACGAGAAGACCCTCGCCGAGGTCGCGGACCTCGCGGCTTCCCGCGTCGGCGACTGGTGTCAGATCGGCCTGAAAAGCGAGGACGGCGAGCTTCGGATCGTGGCCGTCTCGCATCGAAATCCGGCCCGGGCGGAGATGGCGCGGCGACTCGCGGCCGATTTTCCGGACGACCCGGAACGGCCGAGGGGCGCAGCCCGGGTCGCATCGACGGGCCGGCCGGAGCTCGTCTCGTTCATCGACGACGCCTGGCTCGCCGAGATGGCGCGCTCCCCCGAGCACCTGGAGCGGATACGGCGTCTGGACCTTCGGGCCTATGTCTGTGTGCCCATCTCGGCGCGCGATGTCGTGCTCGGAAGCCTCGCGTTCGCGAGCGCCGAGTCGCGGCGTCGGTACGACGAGACGGACCTCCTCTTCGCGCAGCGTCTGGCGGCGCTCGCCGCGATGGCGATCGAGAACGCCCGGCTCTACCGGGAAGCGCAGGAGGCGATCCGCATGCGCGACGACTTTCTGTCCGTCGCGAGTCACGAGCTCCGCACACCACTGACGAGCCTTGCCCTCGAGATCGAGCGCCTCCTGTCGGGCATACGGGCCGGTTGAAAGCGACCAGGGGCGCGGCACCGCGAGGGCGCGGCGCTCGATTTCACGACTTTCCCAGTTGATCGACGACCTTCTCGACGTCTCCCGGCTGAACGCGGGGCGGCTGACTCTCGAGACGGAAGACGTCGATCTGACGGCCCTCTGCCGAGAGGTCGTCGAGCGATTTTCGGAGGAACTCGAGAAAAGCCGGTCTCAGCTCGACCTGCAGCTCGAGCCCCTCGTCGTCGGGCGCTGGGACCGCCGCCGGCTCGATCAGGTGATCGTCAACCTCGTTTCGAACGCGATCAAGTACGGGGGAGGACAGCCGATCACGGTGACGCTCAAGTCAGAAGGCGGGGACGCCGTTCTCGAGGTGCGCGATCGGGGGATCGGCATCAGTCCGGAGGACCAGGCGCGCGTTTTCCGCCGCTTCGAGCGCGCCGTTTCCGCGCGGCACTTCGGCGGGCTCGGTCTCGGTCTCTGGATCGTGTCCGAGATCGTGCGCTGCTCGGGCGGCACGATCTCGCTCGAAAGCGTCGTGGACCGGGGATCGCGGTTCGAGGTGCGACTGCCACTCGCCGGTCCGCCGCCTGGTGCGCCCGAGCCCCCCGCCTCGGACTCGGGCTAGGCGTCGGGCGTTCGCGTCCGATCAGCCCTTCAGAAGCTCCTTCTTCAAGTCCTCCTGGACGGGGTGGTCGCCGAGCCAGACCGCGAACAGCGCGTCGGCGAAGTCCTTGCCCTCGACGACTCCCTTCTCCGCGCCCTTGACGGAGACGACCGTGCCCTTCCCGGGCACGTAGGTGAGGACGATGTCGTCGCCCTTCTCCACGTTCGGGATCATCGCTTCGAACTTCTCGAGCCGGGCCTTCAGCGCGGCCATCTTCGGCTTCGAGTTCTTCTCGAAGCCCTCCTCGATGGCCTCCGAGACCTGGGAGCCCTTGAGGCTCCGCAGGATCGCCAGGCGCATGCTCTTCACTTGATCGGAAGAGACGATCGCAGCCGCGTCCTTCGAGGGGGTCTCGAGGTAGAGCCCGGCGGCGTACACCTTGAACATGACCTTCGTGCGCAGGCCGGCTCCGTTCAATCGCAGGGTCTTTCCTTCGACGGTCACCGTCGGCGGCATCGTCACGCCGGCCACCTCGACGGCGAGAGACGCCACCGCGAACGCGAGCAGCGGGAGGACGGAGAGCCATGTGCGTTTTTTCATGCGTCCGATTCTAGCTTTCGGCCGCGGCGTTCGCTACGCGAACAGGTGGCCGAGAGAGCGCTTCGCTTGGAACGATGCGGGAAAACCGACCTTCCCGGCCCTTATCCCTCGTACCGCCCGCGCGCGAGATCCACGATCTCCTCGATCATCTGGGTATAGCTGCGGCCCGACTTCTTCGCCGACATGGCGAATTCCGCCCCGCTCGAAAGCCAGGGATTCGGGTTCGCCTCGATGACGTAGACGTCCCCTTTCTCCGTCAGCCGCATGTCGATGCGGCCGTAGTCCCGCAGCTTCAGCGCCTGGTAAGCAGCAAGCGCGGTCTCCGCCAGCCGGCCGCTCGTCTCCTCGTCGAGGTCCTCGACGGGCGCGGACTTCGTGACCTTGTACGCCTCGCTCTCCTTCTCCCACTTCACCTCCGTGCCCGCGATGCGAGGGGTCCCCTCGGGAAGCCGGGACAGGTCGAGCTCGACCAAGGGGAGGACCTCCGCGCTCGCGTTGCCGAGCACGGACGCGTAGATCTCCCGTCCCTCGATGTACTCCTCGATCAACGCCGGGGCGTCGAACTCTTCGTGGATGTAGTGAATGCGCTCCATGAGCTCCTTGACGCTGTGCACGACCGAGGAGGCGTCGATCCCGATCGAGCCGTCCTCCGACGTCGGCTTGACGATCAGCGGGAAGGAGATGTCGTGGGCGTGGTCGAGCTTGCCGCGGTAGGAGGTTGCGAAGTAGGGCGTGCGGATGCCGTGAAAGGCGAAGATCTTCTTGGCGAGAGCCTTGTCCTGCGCGAGATACAGCGCGTGCGGGCCCGCTCCCGTGTAGGCGCAGTCGAGAAGGTCCAGGTAAGCCGCGATGTTCATGTCCTTCGTGTCGTCGCCCGCGTAGGATTCGGTGAGATTGAAGATCAGGTCCGCCCCGGAGCGGGCGACCGCCGCGAGCGTCTGCTGACGGCCGTCGAGGACGAGGTACGAAGGCTCGAGCCCGATCTTGCCCAGCGCGTCGAAGATCTCTTCACGGTCCGGCTTCTCCTTCTTCTTCTTACGGCGGGGCTTGCGGCTGCGACCCTTGGGCGCCGGAGCCTCTTCCGGCTCGGGCTCGGGCGGAGTCTCCTCCCACAGGTCGTAGAGGACGGCGACTTTGCGGTTCTCCTTGCTCATGCGGTCCCCCCGATCACGGCTGCACGAACTTTCCCCGGGTCAGGTAATTCATCGCGAGTGCCGTGGCGTACACCGTGATCTCGGTCAGGTGCTCGCGCTCGGAACGGATCTCGGCGGACAGTCCGAGCTGCGCGACGCGGTCGACGATCGCCTCGACCAGTTCCTTCACGGTCGGACGCGGGACGCCGGTCCAGTACGTGACCTTGTCGATGATCGCCTTCCGATTCTCTCGGAGGAGGTCCGCCGCGGGGCGGATTCCCTTCCGGCGCCGCCGCGACACCTTGAAGATGTCGGCGAGGTCCGCGTCGAGCGGCAGGTCGACGGGCGATTGCCCCTCGAGCTTCTGCTCGTAGAAGTCCGCGACGGTCGTGTCCATCTCGTCGACGGTGATGTCGGTCGCCCCGAACTCGCGGGCGGGAGGCGAATCGCGGAACCGGCGCGCGACGCGGTCGATGTAGCGCAGCTTCGCCATGGCCCCCCAGCCGCGATAACGCCGCCGCCACTGCGAGCCGGGCGTGAGCCATACGGCAAATGTCTCCGCGAAGTCCTCGTCGGGATGCTTCTGCGCGTACCAGCCCGCGATGTGGCGAACGAACTGCCGCGAGAAGGGGACCGGCCGGTAGTCGTCCCGGTACGGCCGGCGGAACGGGCCGAAAAGGTCGCGCCACTCGGGCGTCTTGTAGACCTGGTAGGCGTAATTGAATGCGTGTCCCGCCTCGTGGCGGAGGTACATCATGATCTCGCGCTCGTCTTCGAGATCGTTCATCGCCTTCTCGAGCCGGGCGAGCTTCGGGTCGGCGAGATAGAACGGAATCCCGATCACCGGTTCGCCCGAGGGACAGCCCCACTCGTCGGTCAGGTAACAGACCGGCCGGAAGCGTTTCAATCCCTTTCGATCGAGCTCCCGGTAGAGCCGATGCACGAAACGCTCGAGCGGAGAGCCCTCGAGCTTCAGACCGAGCTCCTTAATCGGCTTGGTCAGGATCTCCTGGACGTCGGGAGGGGCTTTTTCGAAGGCGCGCAAGGATCTGCGATCAGGGTAGCACGGGAGGGAGCGCGTTGAGCGCGGATCCGGGCGCAGGCCGCCCGCCGATGGCGGCCGTCACGCCCGCTTAAAAATCTGCCCGTTCCGCCGGCAATATTTTTTCCCGGCGGATTCCGGATCTCGTCGGATCCGGGCGCAGGCCGCCCGCCGACGGCGGCCGTCACGCCCGCTTAAAAATCCGCCCGTTCCGCCGGCCATATTTTTTTGGCGCCGATTCTAAATCTCTTCGAGCGCAGGCGCAGGCCGCCCGGAGATAGCGGCCGTCACGCGCCGCTTGAAACAATGCCTCTTCTCTCCGGCTACAATGAAAACTTCCACACAGGAGACCTCATGGCGGAATGCACCATCCGAACGATTCCGAACGGACCCTACCGGCTCACCGGGCCCGCGCGGATTACGGATCCCCAGGGCAACGAGACGTTCATCGAAGAGGGTCGATCGGTCTCCCTCTGCCGCTGTGGGGGCTCCGTCAACAAGCCTTACTGCGACGGAACACACAGCCGCATCGGCTTCCAGGCCGCGGAGGCGGCGGTGAGGAAGAGCGAGCCCTGATCGGGCGCATTTCGATGCTCCCGGGGATCGCGCTTCTCGCCGCTTCGCTCTTGGCGGCGCCTTCCCCGGCCCCGGCGGCCGCCTCCGTCGCCGGCGACTTCGACGGAGACGGCTCGTCCGATCAGGCCACCGCGACGGTCCGGCGCGGAGCGGTCCGTCTCGAGATCCGCGCCGAGGCTTCGGGCCGCGTTCTCGCGCGCGCGGACGGCCCGCTGCCGAAGCCGAACCGCAAGGGCGAACCGGTTTCCCTCGACGTCTCGGCGGGCTCGCTCGGAAGTTCGGGCGCCCTTCTGGCCCTGTCGGCCTCCTCGAGTGACGGCGAGTGCCGCACGCTCTGGCGGTTTCGCGAAGGCGCCCTGTCTCGCGTTCCGATCGTCGCGGCGGGAGGACCCCTGTCCGATTGCGGCGCGCCCGCCGGCTGGATCTGGACGTGGGAGCGGCCGGATCCCGAAGCCCCCGCGGTCTACCGTCGGGAGCGGTCGCGCGAAACCGCGGATGGGACGCATCACCAGGTGGAGCGGTTCCGCTACGCGGGCTTTCGGATGGAGGATCTCGACCCGGCCGGCTCCTCGGCGGAGATCCGGGGAATCCCGATCCCCACGTGGTTCGCCGAGGAGATCTATGCGCGCAACGGGCTCGACGCGCTCTATGCCCGGTACGACCTCTCCGTCCTTCGAAAGTCGCCGCGTCTCCGCATCCTGAACGATCCGGACGCCGGCGTGTTCTCCGTCCGAATTCGATCCGCAGCCGGCGAGAAGATCCTGCCCGTCACCGCGTCCGCGCCCGGCGAGCTCAAGACCCAGGTGATCCTGACGCTCGGCTCCGACCCGGCGCCTCCGCGCATGATCGTCAATCTTCCGGGTCGAAGGCGCGGCGCCGTGAACGAAGTCGCCCTGAAAGGATTTGCGCCCGACGTGGACGGGCTCTTCACGCCGGTGACGCGATTCGTGGACGACGCGATCCATCTGTACTCGAGCGCGGAGGAAGAGCTCGCCGCCGGATACCTCTCCGACAACTGGTCCTCGGAGAAGGGCGAGCCGCTGGCGATCTCGCTCGCGTCAGTCGCACCGATCCTGGTCGAGCTCGGCGGCGCGCGATACTCGATCGACGTCGACGGAGCGCCGGACGGAATCGACGCGATTCTCACGGAAAACGGACGCGGCGCGCCGTCGAGCGGGATCCTTCTGAGGGGTCCGAACGCCTTCGAGCACTTCCCCGTCCGGTGCGCCGGCGCGGCCCCCGCGGGCGGCTGCCAGAGGGACGGCCCGGGACGCATGTTGCGCCGCGTCGGCGCCCGCTTGAACTCCCGATGATTTTCGCGGCAAGTTCTCGCTAAACGTCCGCCCCTCAGTCGCTTTCGGGCGCAGGATTCGGTTAAGCTTCTCCCTATCCCCATGGAACTGTCCACTCTCGGACTCTTCGTGCAGACGGTCGGCGCGGGTCTGCTCGCGCTGATCTTTCTCTACCTTTCCCGGGGGAAGGGAAACGGCGTCTTGAACGCGGCTGGATACGGCTGGCTTTTCCTGTTCATCTCGCTCGGTTCGCTCCTCGTCGCCAACGAGATGGCGGTCCCGCTCGGGAATCTGCCCTACCAGTACTTCAAGATCCTCTCGTTCGTCGCGCTCATCGTCGCCGCGGACCGGATGGAGCACGAATCTTCCCTCGCGCGGCCCCTCCGGACGGCCGCGATCGCCGGCCTCTTCGTGTCCTTCGGGATCGTCGCCGTCACGCGCGCGGGCTCGCTCTTCTACGCCGTGCACATGGCGTTGAGCGCCGTCGCCTGGTTCTTCGTCACCGTCCTCGTGTTCCGCAGCCGCGCGGGAGGCCTCGGCAAGCAGTTTTCCGGGGTCCTCGCCGCGCTCACGACGCTCCTGCAGATGGCCTACGTCATCTTCTTCACCGTGTCCGCGACCAATGCCGATCGGAGCTTCAAGTTCCTCGCCTACACGGGTTTCTACGACCTCTTTCTCCAGATGCTGTTCGGCATCGGGCTCATCATCTGGGCCATGGAGGACATGGAGCGGCGGCTGACTACGGTGCACGCCCGCGCCGTGGACGACACACAGAGATCGAAGAAGAAGGCGCAGATGGATCCGCTCACGGAGGCACACAACCGGTTCTTCCTCGACGAGCTGAGGCCGACGCTCGCCCGCGAGCCTGCCGGCGGTTCGATCGTGCTGATCGACGTCGACGGCCTGAAGACGATCAACGACAAGGAGGGTCACGAGGAGGGAGATCGCGCGATCTGGACGGTCGCGGCGGCAATCAAGAAGCTGATCCGCGGCGACGACTACCTGATCCGGTGGGGCGGGGACGAGTTCCTGGTCGTGCTGCCGGGAATGGACCAGGAGGTCGCGAAGAAGCGCTTCTACATGCTGCCGTCCAAGATCGAAGAGGTCCGCCAGTCGCCCCGCTCCACCGGTCGCGCTTACAAGAAGTTCGTCGCGGCATCGGTCGGAGTGACCCCGTTCTCGAGCCGTGTGCCCTTCGACATGGCGATCGAGACGGCCGACCGGGTCATGTACGAGCGCAAGAAGGCCCTGAAGCTGATGCGCGGCGACCCTCTCCAGCGCCCGACCGGGCGAGAGACGCCGACCAAGAGGACGTGGGACAAGACGAATTGAGGGATGGCGCGGCGGCGCGGCGGTTCAGCGGACGCGCCCGCGCCGGCACCCATTCGTCACGGCGGTACGAGGCAGGAGGGGTCCATTGAGGTACCACTGGACGGATTGCTCGGGGTGCGGCTGTCAGATCGTCGTCAGCACGACGACGTCTGGCGGCACCGTCACCGGAGCTCTGCGCCGCTGGTCGACGGACCGATCCATCAACGACGGCCGGCCGATCCGCGGGCTCGTCCCCGACGCCTCAGGGGGGTTCGCGACTGAATGTGTTTGCGGCAAGATGCTGACGCTCGGAGCGACGGCCGACGCCGTGGGCGCCGAGCGGGGCGAGTAGCCGCCGGCCGTCATTTAGGAGCTCGCCGGCTCGAGCCGGACGATCGTCGCGCCCGCGCCGCCGCGTTCCGGCGGCGCATCGAAGAAATCCAGGACGTCCTTGCGCTCCGAGAGCCGCCGTCGAACCTCCGCCCGGCGGACGCCGACGCCCTTGCCGTGGATGATCCGGACCTCGCGAAACCCGGCGGCGCACGCCGCGCTCAGGTATTCGTCAAGCACCGACGCGACGTCGCGCGGCAGGAACGAGTGCAGATCGAACGCGTCCTCGATCGGAATCCGGCGCAAGTCTTTCCCTAGGTCTCCTCCACGACGACGTCCACGGGCATCGCCGCCTTCGCGACCTTCGAGATGATGCAGTACTTCTCCGCGAGCATCACCGTCTTCTCGATTCCCGGCCGATGGGCCGCGAGAAGCTCGGCGGGCACCAGGGCGTAGATCGTCATCCTGGTCATCCGGAATCCGCCCGCCGGGTCCTTGCCGAGCTCGCCGGTCAGGCGCAGCCGCGGATCGGAGTACGGGACGCCGATCTTCTTCAGAAAGATCGCCCAGGTAGCGATCCAGCACGTCCCGACCGCCGAGAGAAGCAACTCCTCCGAGTTGGCCCCCTTCCCGCAGCCGCCGAGCTCCTTGGCCCCTCCGATCGGGATCGTGAACGCTCCGCCCGCGACGTGCGCCTCGCCGCACCCGGTGCCGTCGCCCGTCCAGGTCAGCGTGACGGCGTAACGGTGGGTCTCCCCCGCCGCGGCGGTCGCCGTCCCCGGCGAAGCGGTCGCGGACACGCCCCCTCCCGTTCCCGCGGCGGGCGCGCCGTCGGCCTGGGAAACGTGGGTGTCTTTTCCGGAAGGAATGTCGGTCATCGGATCTCCTCGGTCGAGGGTCGAGAGCTCTCGGTCCTGAGTGCGGATACCCCGACGCGGACGGGGCTATGGAGCATACTTTTTCGTCCCGCGCATTTCCTGCTCCGTCTGCGAGACGTTCGACGCGGCAAAATCGTCGAACCAGGCCCACGCGCCGTACCGGGGCCGGAGAGACGGCAGAGCCGCGTCGACGAGGCCCTGCCCCGAAAGCCCCTTCTCGATGCCCGCCGCGACCGTCTGCCGCAGGGACGAGAGATAGTCCCGGAAGAATCGCACGGAGAGGGCTCGCGCGGGCTCGCCGTGGCCGGCGACGATCGTGGCCGAGGGAAAATCGCGCGCGAGCCCGTCGAGCGTCTCGAGCCAGGCGGCTGTGTTGGCGTCGATCAGATTCGGAACGGTCGCGTTCCACACGAGATCGCCGCCGAAGACGACGTCGCCCGGGCCGACGCGAACGATCGAGTCGCCGCCCGTGTGGCCGGCCCGGAAGAGGACTTCGGCGCTGCGGTCGCCCAGCCAGAGGGTCGTCCGGTCGGTCTGCGTCACGTCGGGCAGCACGAGCGCCTCGAGGATCGCCCGGTCCGCCGCGGTGATCTGCTTGCGCCACTTCAGGTTCTCCGTCCTCGCCCAGCGTCGGACGTTCTCGTGCGCCACGATGACGGCGCCCTCGCGGCGAAAGACCGCGTTCCCGCCGACGTGGTCGAGGTGGTAGTGCGTGTTGACGACCCAGCGAATCGGGAGCGGCGTCGTGGCGCGGATCGCGGCCAGGAGCTCGCGCGCACCCTCCTCCGTCGCGAAGGTATCGACGACCAGCACGGCCGCCGAGCCGACGACGAAGCCCGCGTTCCCGACCGAGGCGCGATCTCCCGGCCTGGCGATCGCCGCCCACGCGCCCGGTCCGACGAAGACGAGGCGGAAGTGGGATGGCTCCGGCGCGGGATCGGCGGCGACCTTCCCCGGCACGTTCCACAGGGAGAGCGCGGTTCCCAGAAGGAGAGCGGCGGAACGCATTCCGCCATTCTAGCGAGCCGGCCCCTCCGGGCCGGATTCCTCCACGCGATATTGTCCGCGCCCGGCCGTCCGCGCCGAACGGGAGCTGATAGCGTCCCCCCCATGCGCCGCGCTCCGCTAGCCCTCCTCGCCGGCGGGGCCGCCGCGGCGTACGTCGGCGCGTCGTGGCTGCTGTCGCGCAGGGTCGCGGGAATCCTCGTCTCGGGCGAAGGCCTCACCCCGTGCGCGGCGCGCCGCGAGGATCTCCTGGCGAATCTCATCGGAACGGGCGCGACTGTCCACGACTTCCGGTTCACCGGCTCCTTCCGGGACCCGGTCGAGCTCGCGGCGGTCTTCGCGACGCCGGGCGATCCGGCCGGGCGTCCGACCGTCGTCTTCCTCCACGGCAAGGGCGGCAACGCCGCGGAATGGGCTCCGGACGCCGTGCGGGCGCTCTCCCTGGGATTCAATGCGCTGGTGCCCGATCTCCGCGGTCATCGGCCGAGCGGCGGCGCGTACGTCACGTTCGGATTCCTCGAAAAGGAAGACCTCGCGCTCGCCGTGGCGGAGGCGGGCCGGCGATTCGGTCTGGATCCGCAGCGGCTCGGGGTGCATTCGTGCTCCGCCGGTTCGTCCGTCGCCCTCGAATGGGCGGCGCGCGAGCCGGGGATTCGAGGGCTCTGGCTCGAGTCCCCGTTCGCCGACCCGCGACAGATGGCGCGCCACTATCTCTCGATCGCGACGGGATTGCCGCCCTGGTCCCTCGGTCTCACGACGGCGATGGCCGTGCGCCGCGCCGTCGGAGGAATCCGGCGGATGCTCGATCTGCCTCCCGGCGTCGGGCTCGACCACCTGGACCCGATCGCCGCGGCGTCGGCCGTTCGCGTTCCGATCTGCCTCGTCTTCGGAGACCGGGACCGCCTCGTGCCGCCCCGCTTCACGCATCGCCTCGCGGAAGCCCTCCCGCAGGGGAGCACCGTCTGGAATCCGCGCGACGCGGGCCACTGCCATCACGACGACGAAGCGGAGAAGGTGGAGCGGGAGGAGTACGCCGCGCGCTGGACGACGTTCTTCATCCGGGAGCTGCTCGGGAGGAGCTAGCATCGCGCCTCCCGCGGGATTCAGACGACCCGGTTCCTCCCGCGCGACTTCGCCTCGTAGAGGCAGGCGTCCGCGCGCGCGATCGCCGGGCCGGGCTCCTCCTCGCCGAGCTCGAGCTCCGCGACGCCGGCCGAGATCGTCACGGGGCTGACTCCGCCGACGCGGAGCTGCTCGATGGCGCGGCGCACGCGCTCGGCGAAGATCCGGGCACCGTCGAGGCCCACGTCGGTCAGGATCACGAGGAACTCCTCGCCGCCCCACCGGACCGCCGTGTCGCCGCCCCGGGGCAGCTCCGTCAGCGACCGGCTGACCTCGCGCAGCACCATGTCTCCAGTCAAATGCCCGTGCGTGTCGTTGACCCGCTTGAAGTGGTCCACGTCGAACAGGACGAAGGAAAGGGGATGGCCCGTGCGGCGGGCCCGGGCGATCTCGCGCTCCGCGGACTGTTCGCCCGCGCGGCGGTTCTCGAGGCCGGTCAGCTCGTCGATCAAGGCGCGCGCTTCCCGTCCGCGGGCGAGGTCGGAGTCCGCCGTGATGTCGTTGAAGAGCACGAGCTGCCCGTTCCCGTTCGGGAGGCGCACGGACTTGGAAACCCACCGCAGCGCGCGCCACGCCGGCCACTGGACCTCGAACTCGCCGCGGATCTCGGCCGCCGTGGCGCGGCGCTCCCTCATGCGATCGAGGAAATCCGGTGGATCGTCGAAGCACCGGCGAAGCTCGCGCAGGAACTGCTCGCGCGACATGCGGAGGAGCTTCTCCTCAGATATGCCGAACGCCTCGGCCGTGGCGGGATTCGCGAAGAGGACGCGGTCGGCGTCGAGCAGGAGCACGGCTCCCTCGAGCTTCGCGAAAGCGGCCTGCAGGGCCCCGTGCGCGGCCTCCAGGCCAACACGCAGCGCGCGCTCCGCCCGCAGCTCTTCCCGAAGCCGGGACACCTCTTCGGTGCCGCCGACCGCAGGAGGTCCCGTCGTTTCCGGCATATTGTTCAATTTTAGCGCGTACGGGCGGGGATCGCCGTCCGCCGTGGGACTCCGAAGCTCCCCGGCCGGCCTGTCCGGCGTCGTTCCGCGCGGCTCCGCCGCGTCAATCCTCGGGTGGAGCGGACCTTCGCGGGGCGACTCCCGGGCGCGACCGGACGTCGGAGGTCCGGCCCTTCAGCTGCCCGCATGCGGCCTGCGCGTCGGGCCCCCGGCTGCGGCGAACGGTGACGGGGACTCCCGCGTCGCGAAGGCGGGCCGCGAAGCGATCGATCACGGGCTCGGAGGGACGCTTCCACCCCGGCAGATACACGGGGTCCTCGTTCAGCGGGATCAAGTTGACCTTCAGTCGAATTCCGGAGACTAGGCGCGCCAGCCGCGACGCATCCTCGATCGAGTCGTTCACTCCCGCGATGAGCACGTATTCCGCGGTGATCCGGCGGTGCGACTCGAGCGGCCACGCGCGCACGGCGGCGATGACGCCCTCGAGCGAATATGTCCGGGTGATCGGCATGATCCGGTTGCGCGTCGCCGAGTCGGCGGCGTTCAAGGAGACGGCGAGGTTCGGCCTTCGCTCGCGCGAGGCGAACCGGGCGAATCCGGGCGTGATCCCCGAGGTCGAGACCGTGACGCGGCGCGGGGACAGAGTCTCGAAGAGGACGTCCAGGGCCTGCGAGACCTCGTCTGGATTCAAGAAGGGTTCCCCCATCCCCATGAAGACCACCCGAAGGCCCTCCAGGGTCCGCTCCGCGTCGTCCAAGACGGCATAGAGCTGACCGACGATCTCCCCCGCGCGCAGGTTGCGTCCTCCTCCCAGCCGGCCCGTGACGCAGAAGGCGCAGTCCACGGCGCATCCGGTCTGCGAGGACAGGCAGACCGTGAACTTGTCGAGCGGCGGCGTGCTCGACTTCGGACGGGCGACGCGTGGATCGAGGCGGGCGGCCGCCTGCGCCGCGGCACGCGCGTCGTCGAACTCGTTGGCCGCCGAGAAGGCGCTCTCACCCGGCATGAAGACCGCCTCGATCAGCGCGCCGTCGTCCAGACGCAGCCCGTACTTGACGCTCCCGTCCGCGGAGGCTTCGCGCCGCACGATCTCCGGAAGCCGCAGCGGCGCCTCGCGCGCGAGGCGCCCCCTCAGCGTCCCCGGAACCTCGAGGACGCCGGCCCAGTCCCGGACGCCGCGGCGATGCAGCGCGTCGAAGACCTGCCGTCCCCGGTACCGCGGCAGCTCCCAGCGCTCCGCCAGAGCTTCCCAGTCGGAGGGCGTCAGACCGAGGGGATCCGGAGGGGCGGTCGGCGGCGGCGGGGGGAGGTCCGTAATCCCGACGTCAGCGTCCGCTGACGCTCCGCTCAATCCGCGCGGGTCGTGCGGACGGGCCGGCGCGCGGCCACGGCGCGGCGGCGCACGGGACGCCGCGCGCGCACCTTGCGCGTCGGGTCGATTCCGAGCGATTTCAGGATCCGGAGATCCTTGACGTTGATGCGGAACGCGGCGCGCTCTTCGACGACGCGCTCGTTCGCCGTTTCCGACGCCGCCGGGAGACGCTTCCGGCCGGACCGGCCCTCGCGCTTGTTCACGCCGACCTTCGCGTCGAGAACCATGTAGAGGTTGTAGCCCTCGTCGCGGATGCGCTGGATGGAGTCGTGCACGCGACCCGAGCCGGAGATCGACTCGTTGATCGCCTGTCCGAGCTCCTTCAGCATCTGGCGGAGATGATCGTTCAGTTCCATGGCCGCCGCGATTATCGCTTCCGCTTCTCGAGACCGTCAAGCTGCCGCCGGAGGTCGATTGCTGCTATACTTCGAGTCCGCCGAACTCCGCCTGTGGGTCATGAGTTATGAGTCATGAGTTGTGAGTTCCGAGTCACCAGTTGTCGGTTTTGAGGTGGCGGTCGTCGGCTGTCAATCGGGTGAACCTGAGCAAATACAGCGCGGCCCCGCTGATTCGCTCTCCGCAAGCTGAACGATAACCCAAACTCAAAACCCAAAACTCAAAACTCATAACCCCTCGCGCAATGCCCGAGCCTTTCTCCCGCTTCGCGCATCTCGAATGTACGCGGTGCAAAGCGACTCGGCCTCGCGACTCCGGCGACAACCTCTGCCCGAATTGCGCGGGTCCGCTCTTCGCCCGATACCCGGGCGCGAAGGTCGACCGCGACGACGTCGTCGGGCGGCCGCGCTCGATCTGGCGCTGGCACGAGATGATGCCCGTTCTCGATGCCGTCAACGTCGTCACGCTCGGAGAGGGATCGACGCCGCTTCTCCGAGCCGACCGGCTGGGCGGGGCGTCGAGATTCGCGGACCTCTTCATCAAGGACGAGGGGAACAACCCCACCGGCTCGTTCAAGGCGCGCGGGCTCTCCGCCGCGGTCTCCCGCGCGAAGGAGCTGGGCCGGAAGCGGATCGCCGTTCCGACGGCTGGAAACGCCGGGGGCGCGGCGGCAGCCTACGCGGCGAAGGCGGGGCTCGAGTGCCACGTCTTCATGCCCGCCGACACGCCCCCCGTGTTCCGGATCGAGTGCGAGCGCCACGGCGCGCGGGTGACAATGGTCGACGGCCTGATCGACGCATGCGGGCGGCTCGTCGCGGCTCTCGCGGCCTCCGACGGCTGGCACGACGTCTCGACTCTGAAGGAGCCGTATCGCGTCGAGGGGAAGAAGACGATGGGCTACGAGCTCGCGGAGGACCTTGCTTGGGAGCTGCCGGACGCCATCCTCTATCCGACCGGCGGCGGGACGGGCCTGATCGGGATGTGGAAGGCGTTCGACGAGATGGAGGCGCTCGGCTGGATCGGCGGCCGCCGGCCAAAGATGATCTCGGTCCAGGCGGCAGGGTGCGCTCCGATCCCGCGGGCTCTCGAGCAGGGGCGGGCCGTCTCGGAGAAGTGGGAGAACGCGAGCACCTACGCGTCGGGCCTCCGCGTCCCGAAGGCGTACGCGGACGACCTGATCCTTTCCGCCATCCGGGCCTCCGGCGGGACGGCCATCGCCGTCACCGACGACGCGATGCGCCGGGCGTGCGAAGAGATCGGCGCGGCCGAGGGCCTCTTCGTCGCCCCCGAGGGCGGGGCGGTCTGGGCCGCCGCGAAGGCGCTCCGGGACCGGGGCGAGCTCGACCCGGCGTGTCGCATCGTTCTCTTCAACACCGGGACGGGATACAAGTACCTCTGACCCGCGCCCGGCGGGCGCGCCGCCTCGCTATAATCGCCGGTTCCATGAAGTACGCCTCGCTGCGCCCCCGTCTCGACCCGATCCTGCCGACGGTCGAGAAGCCCGGTCGGTACGTCGGCCTCGAGCGCAACGTCACGCGCAAGGACCTCGCTACGGTGGAGGTCACGCTGGCGCTCGCCTTCCCCGACACCTACGAGATCGGGATGAGCCACACGGGGTTGAAGATCCTCTACGAGCTCGTGAACCGCCGCGCCGAGCTCGCGTGCGAGCGCGTGTACGCACCGTGGACCGACCTCGAGGCGAAGATGCGCGAGAGCCGGATCCCCCTCTTCTCCACCGAGTCGTTCGCGCCCGCCGCCGACTTCGACGTGCTCGGCTTCTCGCTCCAGGCCGAGGTCAACTACTCGAATATCCTGAACATGCTGGAGCTCGCGGGCATCCCCGTCTGGCAGAGCGAGCGGCGAGACCGCGACCCGATCGTTCTCGGCGGCGGGCCCTGCACCGCCAATCCCGAGCCGATCGCGGACTTCTTCGACGCGTTCCTGATCGGCGACGCGGAAGAGGCCATCGTCCCCTTTCTCGACGCGTACCACCAGGCCCGGGACGCGGGTCTCACCCGGCGCGACCTCCTCGCGCGCCTCTCGCAAATCGAGGGCGTCTATGTCCCCTCGTTCTACGACGTCGCCTATCGCGAGGACGGCCGCATCGCGTCGATCGCGCGCAACGATCCGCGCGCGCCCGAGCAGCCTAAGCGAACCTGGGTCCCCGTGCTGAAGCCGGAGTACTACCCCGAGAAGCCGATGGTTCCGTCGGTCGAGATCGTGCAGGACCGCCTCGGCCTCGAGGTCATGCGCGGCTGCACGCAGGGATGTCGCTTCTGCCAGGCGGGCTACTGGTACCGCCCCGTCCGGGAGCTCGATCCGGGCGACGTCGCGGAGATGACGAAGAAATTCATCGCGGAATCGGGCTGGAGCGAGGTGGGCCTCCTCTCTCTCTCGACGGCCGACTACTCCCAGATCGAGCCGCTCGTGAAGTGCCTCGCCCCGCAGCTCTCGGACCGCCGCGTGTCGATCTCGCTGCCGTCGCTACGCGCCGAGGCCTTTTCCGTCGGCCTCGCCGACGCCGTCTCGGAAGTCCGCAAATCCGGGTTCACGTTCGCGCCCGAAACGGGATCCGACCGTCTGCGCCGCGTCATCAACAAGACCTTCACGAACGCCGACATGATCCAGGCCGCGGATTTCGCGTACTCGCGCGGATGGGACCTGATCAAGGTCTACACCATGATCGGACTTCCGACCGAGACGGGCCCGGATCTCGACGAGCTCGTCACGCTGGTCGAGAACATCCTCCGGCAGGGAAGGAAGCACGGCCGCAAAGAAGTGAACGTGTCCGTGGGCTCCTTCGTCCCGAAGTCCTGGACCCCGTTCCAGTGGGCGCCCTTCGACGGTGTCGACGTGCTCGAGCGCAAGCTCTCGTATCTGAAGGACCGCTTCCGGCACGTGCGGGGCGCCAGGCTCAAGTGGCACGAGCCGCGCGAAGCCGAGATCGAGTGCGTCCTGTCGCGCGGAGACCGCCGCATGGGGCGGGTCCTGCACACCGCCTGGAAATCCGGCGTGAAGTTCGACGGCTGGAGCGAGCATTTCCGCTACGACCTCTGGATGAAGGCGTTCGAGGTCGAGGGCATCCCGAAGGAGTCGTACCTTCGGGCGTACGATCTCGACGAGATCCTGCCCTGGGACGTCCTCGACGTCTCGATCCGCAAGCGGTTCCTGCAGATCGAGCTCATCAAGGCGAAGAAAGAGATGCGCACGGAGGACTGCAAGTGGGGGCACTGCTACGCGTGCGGGGTCCCCGGCAACGGGGAGGACACCGTACTCGCCGTTGCCATGCCGGGGACCTTGGCCGCGGCGCCCGCGCCGCCCGCGGCACCCGCGCCTGCGGCGGCCCGCGAGCAGGATCCCGCCTCCTATCGGGACGTGGCGAAGGGCGCCGCGTACCGCCAGAAGGCGATGCCGGACCTTCCGTCGGCGGCGCGGGGGCCGCGCGTCTTCACGGGAACGCCGCGGCGCTACCGCGTCGCGTTCGCGAAGTCGGGAGACGCCCGCTTCCTCTCGCACCGGAACACGATGGACGTCTTCGAGCGCGCGATCCGGGCGTCCGGCCTGCCGGCCCGCTATTCGGAGGGTTTCAACCCTCACATGAAGCTCTCGATGGGCCCGGCCCTTCCCCTCGGGCTCGAAAGCCTGCACGAGGTCTTCGACGTCGAGGGCGTGGACGGATTTCCCGGCGACGCGGCGGAGCGAATCTCGGAGAAGCTTCCGCAAGGGATCAGCGTGCTCGAGGTGCGAGAGCTCGGACCGACCGACCGGGCGCTGTCGAAGACGGTCAAGGGAGCGCGGTACGCCGTGCGGCTCGAATCCGACGAGCACGTCTCGCGGGCCGGGGAGGCGATCGCGAACGGATGGCGCGACGCGCTCCCCGCGCTGCGCGCCCTCTCGCTGGAGACGGGCCCGGACGGGACGCGCCTGCGCTTCGAGGTGAACCTCGACCAGGCGGCGGGGGAGACGTCCACCCCGAAGAAGGTCCTCGAGCGTCTGCTCGCGATGGCGCCGGAGACGCAGGCCGGGCTCTCGGTCACCCGAGAGGCCACCCTTCTCGGATAGAGAGGGCGGATCCGCTTGGGGTACAGCGTCACCGTGTCCGCCCGGTTCGAGGCGGCGCACAACCTGATCGACTACGAGGGGGGCCCGGAGCCGCTCCACGGCCATTCCTATCGCGTCGAAGCGGTCCTCGAGTCGGAGAAGCTCCAGCGCTACGACATCGCCGTCGACTTCATCGCCGCCCGCGCAGCGCTCGACGCGATCGCGAAGGAGCTCGACTATTCGTACCTGAACGACCACCCTGCCTTCGCCGGCCGCAACACGTCCGCGGAGAACCTCGCGCGGCACTTCGCGGAGCGGCTGGAGTCATCCGGGTCGCTCGGTTGGGCGCGCGTCGCCGAAGTCACCGTCTGGGAGGGCCCGGAGAACCGCGCGGCGTACGTCCCGCCCGGCCGCGCCTAGCTCGTCGGGGTTCGATCACCGTTCGGCTGCGGGAAACCCGAATCGTCCGCCGGCTCGGGGAGCCTCCCGGGACTGTCTTGGATCGCCGGGAACGGTCGGCTATCCTCTCCTGGGAATCCCACACGAAATGAAAATTCGCGAGCTGACGGCCGACCGCGACATCCTCGCGGCCTTACCGCTGATGTCGGCGCTGCGGGACCGCGTGCGCGAGGAGACGTTTCTCGTCGAGGTCAGGCGCCAGCAGATCGAGGGATACCGGCTGTTCGGAGCGTTCGAGGCCGATCGCCTCGTCTGCCTCGCCGGAGTCCGGCGCTCACACACCCTCGCGCGCGGGGAGCACCTCTTCGTCGACGACCTCGTGACTGCGGAGGCGGAGCGCGGGCGGGGGCGCGGGAAGGCGCTCCTCGCCCATCTCGCGGAGCGCGCCGCCGCGGAGGGGATCCCGCGCGTCTACCTCGACAGCCGGGCCACGGCGAAGGGCTTCTACGAGAGGGTCGGGTTCACGATGCTCACCTCGATCCCCTGCTGGATCGAGGTCGACAGCCCGGTGCTCGGGTCCCCCGGGGAGAGCGCCGGGCGATGACCGAATGACGGAATGACCGGATGACCGGCGGGTTGCGCGGGCCCCGCGCCGCGCTCGTGGTGCTCACGCTCCTCAATCTCCTGAACTATCTCGACCGATTCGTACTCTCCTCGCTGGTCGAGAGCCTGAAGGCCTCGGAGCTCCACCTCACCGACACCCAGCTCGGCGCTCTCGCGACCGGCTTCATCCTCGTCTACATGCTGACCTCCCCGATCTTCGGCACGCTCGGCGATCGCAAGGCGAGACCGAAGCTGCTCGCGGCAGGCGTCGCGATCTGGAGCCTCGCCACGGCGCTGGGCGGGTTCGCCCGCTCCTTCGCCGGGCTCTTCGCGGCCCGGGCGAGCGTCGGCATCGGAGAGGCGGCGTACGGGACGATCGCCCCGGCGCTTCTCGCCGACCACTTCCCGAAGGAGAGGCGCGGGCGCATCTTTGCCGTCTTCTTCTCCGCGATCCCGATCGGGGCGGCAGCGGGATACGTCCTCGGCGGCCTCGCGGACCAGCGGTACGGCTGGAGGGCCGCGCTCTTCATCGCCGGGGCGCCGGGGATCGTCCTCGCGCTCCTCAGTCTGGGACTCTCCGATCCGCCTCGGGGCGCTCAGGATCCGGACCTCGCGCCCCAGGCGGCGCCGCCGCTCTCCGCGTGGGCGTCGTACCGCCGGCTTCTCCGGAACGGCCTGTACGTGCGGACCGTCCTGGGTTACGCAGCCTACACCTTCGCGCTCGGCGGTCTCGCCTTCTGGGCTCCCGCCTTCCTCGAGCGCGTCCGCGGTCTGCCGAAGACCGAGGCGACGGTCCAGTTCGGCGCCATCGTCGTCGTGACCGGATTCCTGGGGACGTTCGGAGGGGGTTGGCTGGGCGACTGGTGGCTGCGCCGCTCGAAGGGGGGATACCTGTGGGTCTCCGGCTGGACGGCGCTCGCCGCGGCGCCCGCGGCCGCCGTCGCCTTCGTCGCGCCGCAGAAGCCTCTCTACATGGCCGGGATCGTCCTGACGGAGCTCCTCCTCTTCGCGTCGACGGGGCCGATCAACTCCGCGATCCTGAACTTCGTCGCGCCCGGCGAGCGCGCGACCGCCGTCGCGCTCTCGATCCTCGGGATTCATCTGCTCGGAGACGTGCCATCGCCGCCGTTGATCGGCGCGATCTCCGACGCGAGCTCCCTCGGCCGGGCCTTCCTGATCGTCCCGGTGGCGATCGCCGTGGCCGGCGTGATCTGGCTTCAGACGGCGCGCCGGATGGACGCCGGAATCGACTAGCCGCAGATGGAGAGGTCGTCAGGCCGTCGGGTCGTCGGGTCGTCGGAACCCGGCTCGGCTCCCCGCGTCCGAAGCTTCAGACGGTCGACTTGTTGTGGGCGGTCTTGCGCTTGCTGTGATCGAGGATGCGCTTGCGGACGCGGATCGCCGCGGGCGTCACCTCGACGAGCTCGTCGTCGTTGATCCACTCGATCGCCTGCTCGATGTTGAGCTCCTTCGGCGGGGTGAGCTTGATCGCCATGTCGGACGTGGACGCGCGCATGTTGGTCAGGTGCTTCTTCTCGCACGGCTGGATGACCATCTCGCCTTCCTTGACCTGCTCGCCGACGATCTGTCCTGCGTAGACCTTCTCCATCGGCTTGACGAAGAAGTTTCCGCGGTCGGCCAGGCGGTCGAGCGCGTAGGCGGTGACGTCGCCGCCTTCCTTGGCGATCATCGCGCCCTTGGTCCGGTTCGGGAGCGGGCCCTTGTGGGGGCCGTACTGGTCGAAGAGGTGGTTCAGAAGTCCCGTGCCCTTGGTCAGCGTCAGGAACTCCAGCCGGAAGCCGAGGAGACCGCGCGACGGGATGGTGAACTCGATCCGGGTGCGGTCGCCGTGCTTGCCGAGATGCTTCAGCTCGCCCTTGCGCTCGCCGACGGCCGCGATGACGGGGCCGGTGAACTCGTCCGCGCAGTCGATGACGAGCTCCTCGTACGGCTCCTGGAGGCGCCCGTCCTCGTCGCGGCGGAAGATCACCTGCGGACGTCCCAGCGAGAACTCGTAGCCCTCCCGCCGCATCGTCTCGGCGAGGATCGCGAGCGAGAGCTCCCCGCGGCCGAGGACCAGGAACGCGTCCGCGGAGCCCGTCTTCTCCATCCGGAGCCCGACGTTGCGCTCGAGCTCCTTCTCCAGCCGTTCGAGCAGGTTCCGGCTCGTCACGTACTTGCCGGACTGGCCGGACATCGGCGAGTCGTTGATCCGGAACTCCATCGACAGCGTCGGCTCGTCGACGCGGATCCCGGGTAGCGGGGTCGGGTCGGACAGATCCAGGATCGTGTGGCCGATCTCGATGTCCGGGAACCCGGAGATCATGCAGATGTCGCCCGCCGAGGCGTCCGTGACCTCGACGCGGGTGATCCCCTCGAACATGTAGATCTTGCCCGCCTTCCCCTTCTCGACGATCGTGCCGTCCGGACGGACCGCGGCGAGGTCGATCGCGTGGGAGAGGCTTCCCGAGTGGATCCTCCCGATGGCGAGACGGCCGAGATAGTCGGAGTAATCCGTGTTCGCGACAATCATCTTGAAGGAGGAATCTCCGACGAGCGGCGCCGGAATGTGGTCGAGGATGCTGTCGAGCAGCGGCTTCAGGTCGCCCGAGGTCGCGTGCGGGTCCTTCGAGGCGAAGCCGATGCGTCCCGAGCCGTAGAGCACCTCGAAATCGAGGTGGTGGTCCTCGGTCGCGAGCGAAAGAAAGAGGTCGTGGATCTCCTCCTCCACTTCCGCCGTGCGCGCGTCCGCGCGATCGATCTTGTTGATGAGGACGATCGGCCGCTTGTTGCCCTCGAGCGCTTTCTTGAGAACGAACCGGGTCTGGGGCAGCGGACCCTCCGAGGCGTCGACGAGCAGGAGAACGCCTTCGACCATGGTCAGGATGCGCTCGACCTCCGAACCGAAGTCCCTGTGGCCCGGCGTATCGACGATGTTGATGACCGTGTCCCGGTACTTGACGGCCGTGTTCTTGGCGAGGATCGTGATCCCCCGCTCCTTTTCGAGCTCGCCCGAGTCCATCACGAGCTCGTCGACGTGCTGACCCGCGCGAAAGGTCCCGCACTGTTTCAGCAGGGCGTCGACGAGCGTGGTCTTCCCGTGGTCGACGTGGGCCACGATCGCCAGAGCGCGGCGGTCCACGCGGCGCTCGAGCGCGGGAGTATCTTCTACGTCCACGGTCATGATCTCTTCCATTCCCATTCTTTCTCGTTCGCAGAATCGCGGCAAACGGGGGGACGAAGCGTAACAGTATGACCTCCCGAATGATTCCCGGCGAGCCGGGGGACGATCCTTCTCCCGCGCTCCGGCGCCATTTCGGCCACGAGGCGTTCCGGCCGGGCCAGGAAGACGTCGTCCGCACGGTGATGGCCGGGCGCGACGTCCTCGCCGTGATGCCGACCGGGTCCGGCAAGTCGATCGGCTACCAGCTCCCGGCGCTTCTGCTGAACGGGCTGACGCGCGTCGTCTCTCCGCTGATCGCCCTGATGAAGGACCAGGTGGACGAGCTCACACGGCGCGGGATGCGGGCGGCCGCGATCCACTCCGGCCGCAGTCCCGATCAGCGAAGGGGGGCCTTGCGGGCGGCGCGTGCCGGCGAGCTCGACCTGCTCTACGTGGCGCCCGAGCGCTTCGCCTCGGACTCCTTCCGCGAGCTCCTGACCGAGGTCCCGCTCGCGCTCTTCGCCGTGGACGAGGCCCACTGCGTCTCGGAATGGGGCCACGACTTCCGTCCGGACTACCGGACGCTGGCCGCCGCGTCCCGTGCGTGCCGGCGGGCCGACGGCGCCGAGGGCCGTCCTCCCATCGCGGCCTTCACCGCTACGGCGACTCCGGAGGTGCGCGAAGACATCGCACTGCTGCTCGGCTTGAAAGACCCGGCCGTTTTCGTGGCCGGCTTCGACCGTCCGAATCTCTTCCTCGACGTCCGCCGGGTCTCGGGCGAGATCGAGAAGCGCCGGCTGCTCCCCGAGATCGTCGGAGGGCGCCGGAGCCTCGTCTACGCGGCCACGCGAAAGAGCGCCGAGCGCGCGGCGGAGACTCTCCGCGACGCCGGAATCTCCGCGAGCGCGTACCACGCGGGGCTCGAAGAGCGGGAGCGGACGCGCGTCCAGGAGGCCTTCTCGGACGGGCGGCTGCTCGCCGTCTGCGCGACGAACGCGTTCGGGATGGGGATCGACCGGCCGGACGTCGAAGCGGTCGTCCACTTCGAGATCCCGGGCTCGCTCGAGGCCTACTACCAGGAGATCGGACGCGGAGGCCGCGACGGGCGGCGCGCGGACGCGATCCTTCTCTGGAACTACGCGGACGTTCGCACGCGAGAGTTCTTCATCGAAAAAGAGGACGCCGTGGACGACCACCCAGCGGTCCCTTCGGCCGCGCTTCGAGCGGGCGGCCTCGGGACCGGCGCGCCTCACCGGCGCGACCCGCGGGCGCGGAGAACGGCGTTCGATCCGGAGCAGCGGGAGAGAAAGCGCGAGCTCGACCGCGCCAAGCTCCGCCGGATGATCGCCTACGGCGACGCGACCGCCTGCCTGAGGGCGACGATCCTGCGCTATTTCGGCGAGGCGGAGGCCGCCCGCCGGTGCGGCTTCTGCGGCAACTGCGCGCGGCGCACGCCGCTCGGCATGGAAGAGCTCCTCGTTCTCCGCAAGGTGCTCTCCGGAGTCGCCCGGGGCGGCGAGCGGTGGGGCAAGCGAAAGATCGCCGCAATGCTCATCGGCCGGCTCGAGGATCTCCCCGAGTCGCTCGCGGGCCTCTCGACGACGGGGATTCTCGCGTCCGAGAGCGCGAAGACCGTCGAACGCTGGATCGACGCCGCGATCGGGGCGGAGCTCCTGCGCGCCTCCGAAGACGTGTACCGCACGCTCTCCCTCACTCATCTCGGCCGCGACGTGATGGCGGGCCGCACGAAGGACGTCGAGCTCACGCTTCCCGAGGCCCCCCGCGCCCGGGCCGCCCGCGTTCGCGGCCGGAAAGGCGAGGCGCCGTCGCCGTCGGCGGGACCCCTCGACGAGCCTCTCCTCGAGCGCCTCCGCTCCTGGCGCCGCGAAGAGGCGTCGCGGCGCGGCGTGCCCGCGTACGTCGTGTTCCACGACCGGACGTTGTCGGCGATCGCCGCGCGGCGGCCGGCGACGGCCTCGGAGCTTTCGGAGATCTCCGGAGTCGGTCCCGGCAAGCTCTCCGCGTACGCCAGCGCGATCCTCGCTCTCGTCGGGCCTCCTCTCTGACGGCAGACCGCCGTCTCTTCCTGACGGCAAGCCGCCGTCGCTCCTTGACGGCCAACGGCGCTTTCATCCTGGAGGAATCCCCCACCGCCAACCTGCAGACCGACCGCCAGGATTGCCCGGGAACGGGGTACTCATGACTCACAACTCAGAACTCACAACTCATAAGCCGTTTTGCGATTCGCGGGCGCATCCGCGATACTTCGGACCATCCGCACGCCCACGACGTCCGATCGCCGCCGCCTCGTCTACACGACCGAAAAGCTCGTGTGCGCGCGCTGCGGGTGGCCCTCGAACGACTGCCGCTGTTCCACTCCGGAGGCCGAGACGGCCGCCGCACGGACGGGGCGCGTGACGGCGAAGCTCCGGGTGGAGAAGCGGCGCTCCGGCAAAATCGTCACCGTCGTGGAGGGCCTGTCCTCGTCCGTCCGCGCTGCCGACCTCGAGTCGCTCCTGCGGGAATGGAAGCGGACGTGCGGAACGGGGGGCACGCTGAACGAGGGGACGATCGAGCTGCAGGGCGACCAGCGGGAGCGCCTTCGGCCTGCCATGGCCGGGAAGGGATGGACGGTGAAGGGCTAGCGTGACGACCCGCGTGTACCTCGTCCGGCACGGCTCGACGACGCTCACCGCCGAGGATCGCTTTGCGGGCACGACGGACGTCCCGCTCTCGGATCTCGGGCGGGCACAGGCGGGCGGCCTCGCCCGCAGGCTCGCGGGCGACGAGATTTCGGCCTTCTACGCGAGCCCGCTGGGACGCACCATGGAAACGGCGCGCATCCTCGCCGAGCCACACGGGAAGGAGGTCCGGGGCCGCGACGGTCTGCGCGAGATCTCCCACGGTCGGTGGGAAGGGATGACCCGAGCCGAGGTCGAGCGCCTCTACCCCGAGGAATACGCGCGCTGGGAGAGGGACCCGTTCTCCTTCGCGCCGCTCGAGGGCGAGAGCGGGCTCTCCGTCACCGCCCGGGCGCTCCCCGCGCTTCTCGACATCGTCTCCGCCCACGAGAACGAGCACGTCCTGATCGCGTCGCACAAGGCGACCATCCGGCTCCTGATCAGCTCCCTTCTGGGCTTCGACGCGCGAACGTACCGGGACCGGCTCGACCAGAGCCCCGCGTCGTTGAACATCCTCGATTTCCGGGATCCCAGCCGCGCGCGTCTGACTCTCTTCAACGACACATCGCACTACGCGGACGGAGGCGCCGAGGGTGTGCCGTCCGAGCCGTCGGGACGGCTCTCGAAGTGGTGGGACCGGCCGGACTCGGGCCGGAAGAACGGCGAGAACGCATGAACCCCCGGACCATCCGCCGGACGCACCTCTATCTCGGCGCGCTGTTCGCGCCCGTCCTCCTCCTCTTCACGATCAGCGGGGCGTGGCAGGTCTTCCGGTGGAACGACGCGAAGAAGGACGGGAGCTACACGCCGCCCCGCGTGGTCCGTGTCGTCTCGTCGATCCATCGCGATTCGACCCTGGGAGGCGGGGTCCCGCCGTCGACGCCGTTCAAGATGTTCGCGTTCGGGGCGTGCGGCGCGCTCGCCGCCACGACGATTCTCGGCATCCTGATGGCGTACCGTTTCACGCCGAACCCGCGGCTCGTCACGCTCTGCCTCCTGCTCGGGATCGTCGTCCCGGCCGCGCTTCTCCTGTTGCGTCGAGCCCGAGTGACAGAGGGGGCGTCGGAGACGGCGCCTCTCCGAAGTCGGATCACGCGCCGCTGCTCTGCCCGGTTCGCGGCTGCGGCGAGCCGCTCGGGGAGTCCGACCGGGCTTTGACCTGCCCGCGGGGGCATTCGTTCGATCGGGGCCGCTCGGGCTACGTCAACCTCCTCCAGCCCCAGGATCGCCGCTCGAAGAACCCCGGAGACACGAAAGAGGCCGTGCTCGCCCGGCGCCGGCTCGCCGAAGCGGGCCTGGAGGCTCCGATGCTCGCCGAGGTCCTCGCCGATTTCGACGCGGCGGCCGGGAAGTCGCGACCCTCTCCCGCCGTGCTCGACGTGGGATGCGGCGAAGGGTTCCTGCTGGGATCGCTCGCGGCAGCGCGCCCGATGCGAGCCCACGGCGTCGACATCTCGGTTCCGGCGATCGATCTCGCGGCGAAGCGGTGGCCCGGGCCCGCCTGGATCGTCGCCAACGCCGACCGCAAGCTGCCGTGGCCGGACCGCTCGTTCGACTTCGTGCTCTCGATCACGGCCCGCCGCAACGGCCCCGAGATTCGACGGGTCCTCGCGGCCTCGGGCCGCGCCCTCCTGGCCCTCCCGGCGGAGGACGACCTGGTCGAGCTGCGCGAAGCGGTGCTCGGCCGTGCAGAGCTTCGCGATCGGGCGGCGAAGGCCGTCGACGAGCTCCGTCCCGATCTCGAGCTTCTCGCGCGGCGGCGCGTCTCGCGCAAGATAGTCCTCGACGCGCGCGGGGTCCGCGACGTCCTCGCCGCCGCTTATCGCGGGGGGCGGCGAAGCGAGCGGGCGCGAGTGGAAAGGATCGGCCGGCTCGAAGTGACCATGAGCCGGGAGCTGCTCCTCTTCAGGCCGCGCGGCGGCGGACCTCGCGGCGGCGCTCGCGCAGACCGCTGAGAGGCCGCCGGCTTGCTTCCGCCGACAAAATGTGACAGTCTGTCGGCTCCGCCGGTCTCGTGCACTTCGAGCCTCCGCGGGCAGCGGTCCAACCGCGAACGTAGGCCTCACCGGCGATTCCTCCGTTCAAACAACACAGCCGGATAGACATAGTGGCGGACGCGCTGCCCCGGTAGCGGGAAACACCACGGAAAGAGATTCATGCCTTTCTCCACGTTCGGACTCCATCCCGACCTCATTCGCGGGGTCAAAGAAATGGGCTTCACGCGCCCGACGCCGATCCAGCAGGACACCATCCCGCCGGCGCTCCTGGGCAAGGACATCCTCGCCTGCGCAATGACCGGCAGCGGCAAGACCGCCGCGTTCGGCCTCCCGATCCTGAACCGCCTCATGGGCAAGCCGCGCGGCAAGACGCGGGCGCTCATCCTGACGCCGACGCGCGAGCTCGCGGCGCAGATCGAAGAGCACCTGACCGCTCTCGCGGTGCACACGCCCCTCTCGGCCGCGGCCGTCTTCGGCGGCGTCGGCATGGGCCCCCAGGAGCACGCGTTCCGCAAGGGCGCGGATATCATCGTCGCGACTCCCGGCCGCCTCCTCGACCACTTCCGCTTTCCGTACGCGAAGCTGGACGGGCTCGAGATCCTGGTCCTCGACGAGGCGGACCGCATGCTCGACATGGGCTTCCTCCCCGACATCCGCCGGGTCCTGAAGCACGTACCGGTCAAGCGACAGACCCTCTTCTTCTCCGCGACGATGCCTCCGCCGATCGTGACGCTGACCCGGGAGATGCTCCACAACCCGTACACGGTCAACCTGGAGCGCAACGCGCTGCCCGCCGTCGGCATCACCCAGGCGGTCTACCCGGTCTCGCAGAATCTGAAGTCGCCGCTCTTGGTCGAGCTGTTGAAGCGCGGAGACATCAAGAACGTCCTGGTTTTCACCCGGACGAAGCACCGCGCCAACCGCCTCGCCGAATCGCTCGCCAAGCAGGGTGTCCCCTGCGAGCGGATCCACGGCAACCGAAGCCAGATGCAGCGGACGGCGGCCCTGGCGGGCTTCAAGGAGGGCCGCTTCCGGGTTCTCGTCGCGACGGACATCGCGGCGCGCGGCATCGACGTCGAGGCCCTCTCCCACGTCGTGAACTTCGACGTCCCGCACGTTCCCGAGGACTACATCCACCGCGTCGGCCGCACGGCGCGGGCCGAGCTGACGGGCGACGCCTTCACGTTCGTTTCCCCGGAGGAGGAGACCGATCTGCGCCAGATCGAGCATGCGATCGGCAAGCGCCTGCCGCGCATCACGCTCTCCGGCTTCGATTACTCCAAGGCTCCCGCGGAGAAGTTCGAGATCCCGCTCGCCGACCGTATCGCCGAGATCCGCGCGCGCAAGGCGGCCGACCGCGCCCGCGCGAAGGAGAAGGCGGAGCGGCGCGCGCGCGCCATGCAGCCCGCGCGGGCCGCGGGACACTCCGCCGGATCGCGGGGACCGTCTACGTCCGCCTCCCACGGCCACGCGAGACCGGCGCCGGGTAACCGGCCTCCGGCGAACGTGCACCGCGGGCCCGCCTCGAGCGGCCGCGGACCGGCGGGACCGAGCCGCCCGCAGTACGGGCGGTAACGCAGGAAAATGACGCGGGCGGAGGAATCCTCCGCCCGCGGTGTTCGCGTGAGTGGGTCGGCTACTTGCCGACGCCGCCGCCGTAAACGGGCAGGGAGCCCGCCGGCGCCGCGAGAGGGCTCGGCACGGTCTGCCCCGGAAGCGTCGGAAGAGGCACGCTGCGTCCGCGCGCGTAGACCTCGTGGCGGCCCTTCGTCTTGTACCACTCGGCGAGCGACGCCGTCTGGAACATCTCCTCGATGATCTTTCTCCAGCCGACGCCCGTGTTGTACGCGCAGAACGAGATCTCTCCCATCTGGGTCGCGTACGGGATGATGCACATCTCGGTGCGGCGGAAGTCGTAATTGAAGAGGTCCTGGAACCACATGCCGCCGATGAAGAAGACGCGCCAGTCGTAGCGCTTCTTCTTCGAGAACCCGAGCTTCCCGCCCGTGTGGCCGTCCATGATCTGTACGACTCGCCAGGGCGAAAGGCTCTTCGGAATCCCCTCCGGCTTCAGGTTGCGCAGGATCGCGAGCGCCGTCTGGAGCGCCGTCCACGACTTCTTCCGCGCCGAGTCGGTGATGCCCTTGATGTCGGAGAGCATCCGGTCGACGTTCAACATCGCGGGGACGGGCACCGTCTCCTTGGTCCTCTCGTCGACGAGGAGCATCGTCCCGATCCCGCAGTTGGGGTGGCAGCCGCACTTCAAAGATCCCCAGTCGGCCTCGAGGCCGCCCAGGAGGTCCTTCAGATCCGAGAAGGGGCCCGACGCGGAGAGCGGATACCAGTCGCGCATGGGCTCGCCGATTCCCGCCTGCTTCTTCGCATCATGGGCGAGGTGCGAGAGCGTGTAGCGCTGCTTCGCGCGGGTCTCGTCGTCGATCTCCTCGTCGCGGCCCGTGAAGGAGACGGGCTGGAACGAGACGGTGTTGATCTTGTCGATGTTCTGGATCGCGAAGTTCAGGATGTCGCCGACCTGATGATCGTTGACGGTGTTGACGATCGTCGTCACGAGCGTGATGTCGACACCGGCTCGGTGCAGGTTGTCGATCGCCCGCTGCTTCACGTCGAAGAGGTTGCCGACCTTGCGGTGCTGATTCGCCTCGTTTCCGACGCCGTCGAACTGGAGGTACACGAAGCGGAGGCCGGCCTCCCGGGCCTCGCGGGCGAAGTCCTCCTCCTGCGCGAAGCGGATCCCGTTCGTCGCCGCCTGCACGGAGAAGTAGCCGACCTCCCGCGCGTACTGCACCGCGCGGAGGAAGTGCGGAGAGATCGTGGGCTCACCGCCGGAGAACTGGACCGAGAGCTGCCGGCGCGGCTTGATCGAGACCGCGTCGTCCAGCATCTTCTGGATGTCTTCCCATTCGAGCTCGTGGACGTAGCCCACCTGGTTGGCGTCCATGAAGCACGGGTTGCACATCATGTTGCAGCGGTTGGTCAGGTCGATCGTCAGGACCGCGCCCCGCCCGTACTTGATCGACGACGTGCCGTGCTCGTGCAGGCCGTCCTTGGGAATCACGAAATCGCGGCCGGGGTACAGGCTCTCCAGACGCTTGAAGAACGCGGGGTCGTTGGACATCACGTCTTCGAAGTGTCCGTGTTCGGGACAATCCTTCTTCATGAGGATCTTCCCGTCTTCCTCGACGATCGTCGCCTTGATCTCGCCCGGGTTTCCGTCGACCAGGACCTTCCAGTCCGCCTCGCCCGAGAGGATCTTGGTGCGGACCTCGGTCACGCATCGCGGACAGAGCGAATCGGTCTGCCGCGGAAAGCCGAACTGGGGAAACGAGCGCTCCTTCTGCTTCAGGAGGGGCGCGGGCGCCCACTTCGGCTGGAACACGTTCTGGGGGAAGCGGCGGTCGATCGCGCGGACCAGCCGCCAGAGACCGTCTGCGGAAAGCCGAAGCCCCGCGTAAAAGGGGTTAAGCATCGTTCTGGAGCCCGGGGCGTCCCGGACCGTTTCCTCCATTGTCGGCGGGGGAACACCCGGCCGTTATCTGATCGGATTCTAACCGAAAACGCTCGATGGGCTACCCGAGCCGGGGCTCACCGCCGCGAGCGCGGCGCGCGAGGGAGAGAAGGGATCGAGCGAGGGTGTCGGCGCTCCGGTCAGGGCGTCGGCGACGAGCCGCCCCGTGATCGGCGCGAGGAGGATCCCGTTGCGGAAGTGACCGGTCGCAAAGTAGAGGCCCGGTAGGGACGAGGCGCCCAGGATCGGGAGGCCGTCGGCGCTTCCCGGACGCAGCCCCGCCCAGGCCCCCGCGAAGCGCGCGGTCTCGAGCGAGGGCGCGAGGCGGCGGGCCGCGGCGATCAGGAGAGCGATCGCGCCCGCCGTCACCGTCTTGCGAAATCCAACCCTCTCCTCCGTCGATCCCACCAGCAGCGATCCGTCGTCGCGCGGGACGAGATACGCGTCCTCGGACTCGAGCACGGAGGGCAGCATCGGTCCCTCCGGGCGCAGGTCCACGATCTGTCCGCGCACGGGCTCGACGGCCACGGGCGCGGCGTCCGGGTCGAACGCGGCCCACGCTCCCGCCGCGTCCACGACGAGGTCCGCCTCGATGGGACCCGCGTCCGTGTCGACCCCCCGACAGCGGCCGCCCGCGACGCGAAATCGCCTCGCCGCCGTTCCCGTGACGAAGCCCACGCCTCGCAGCCGTGCGGAGTCGGCGAGAGCCCGGACGAGCCGGCGCGGGTCGACGATTCCGTCTTCCGGAAAAAAGAACCCCTCCCGGACTTCCGGTCCGGCAAGACCGGCCGTGATCTCCAGGATGCGAGCGCGATCGACCGGCTCCACCGCGAAACCCACCCGGACGGAAGCGGAGACGTCGGCTCCGCCGCCGAGGACGCACCGCAGAATTCCCTTGCGGCGCCATCCGACGTCGATCCCGGTCTCGGACGCGAGCTCTTCCGACAGCGCCGGATAAAGGGAACGGCTCGCGATGGCCAGATCGAAGAGGGGCCCCGGCGGCAGACCCTCCGCCTGGGGCGCGACGAGCCCGGCCGCGGCCGAGGAGGCCTCCGCCCCCGGCTCCGCTCTTTCCAGGACGACGGTCGAGACTCCGCGGCCGGCGAGCTCGCGCGCGATCGCGCATCCGATCACCCCGCCCCCGACGACGAGGACGGAGTCTCCCCGGATCACCGGCGGCCGCGCCGCCCGGCGAACGCCCGTTCCGCGAGCTTCCCCGCCGCCCAGGCGGCGAGGGCGCCGGAGGCCGCACCGGCGAGCGCCCCCGCGAAGGGGACGAGCCGCGGAGCCCGCCGCCACAGAGAGCGACGCGCGCCCCGGAGGAAGCCGGCCCGGAAGGAACGGGCGGCGCCCGCGACGGCGAGCGCTCCGACGGCGACCGCGGCGCGCTCGAGCGGCGTCGTCCGGCGGCGGTGAGCCCGGGCGATCCCGAGCCCCAGACGGTTCAAAGAAGCGACCTGGTAGGACAGATCGGCCGCAATGGGAAGAACTGCGAGAAAGCCCGCCGGGATGGAAGCGACGGCGCCGACCGCCGCCCCCCGGAGGGCCGCGCGCACCACGAGATAGTGCGCGATCTCATCGGGCCGCGCCTTCGGATGCCGCTCGACGATCTTGCGGATCTCCTCGTCCAACCGCGCGTCGGCGTCCTCGAGAAGCACCGTCCGCGCGAGCTCTTCGTACATGGATCCATCCTATCGCCGGGGGCGGCGCAACCGCGCGCGGCGGGCGCGAAATTCGCCCGCGGGCCGCGTGTTATGGTCTCCGCGAACCTCGAAAGGAGCTTGGATGACGAGAAAAACCGCCATCGCCCTGTTGCTGCTGTGTGCGCTGCCGCTCGCGGCTGCACCGGCCGCCAGAAAGGGGAAGAAAGCCGTGAGCTCGACTGCGCACCGTGACTACGCCAACACTCTCGCCACGCTGCAGACGGACGCCGGGGACATCACGATTCACTTCTTCTACGACAAAGCCCCCAAGCACGCCGAGAACTTCATCGACCTCGCCGGGAAGGGCTTCTACGACAAGACGTTCTTCCACCGCGTCATTCCGGGTTTCATGATCCAGGGCGGGGACCCGAACACGAAGGGCGCTGAGGACGCGACGCACCGGTACGGGACCGGTGGCAACGTCGTCAACGGCAAGGAAGTCCGGTTGAAGTCCGAGTTCAACGACGTCTCCCTCAAGCGCGGGATCGTCTCGATGGCGCGCTCGTCGGATCCCAACTCCGCGTCGTCTCAGTTCTTCATCGTGGTCAAGGACTCACCCTTTCTCGACGGGCAATACACCGCGTTCGGCGAAGTGGTCTCGGGCATGGAGGTCGCCGACAAGATCGTCGCCGCCCCCCGCAACGCGAGCGACCTCCCGAACCAGCCCGTGCGTATCAAGAAGGTCCTGCTCACGCAGTCGAAGGGCTGATCCGCTGGATCTCGTCGGCGTCCGGACCTCGAGGCCCCTCACCCGGGCCGGACGCCGAACCTTCCACGCCTTCCGGTGACCTCCTCCGCTCCCCCTCTGCCGGCCGAGTTCGCGCGCCTCGACGGTCTCGCGCGACGGACCCGCCACGAGCCTGCCTCCTACGAGGTCCTTCCCGGAGACGTCGGGCGCCGGCGATACATCCGCCTCTTCCTCCGGGATGAGCGGACCGTGCTCGGCGTGGTCTACCCGGAGGAGGAGTCCGATTCGCGGCGGCGGTGGATCGCGGCGCGCGTTGCCTTACGCGATCGCGTGCGGGTTCCGCTTCTGATCGCGGACGATCACGAAGGCAGCCACATCGTCGAGGATTTCGGTTCGGTCGACCTCGCCACGACGTTTCTCGGTTCTCCCGAGTCGCGTGGCCCGTGGCTCGGCCGCGCGGTGGACGTCGCGGTCGCGTTCGCGTCGCTTAGAGATCCCGGGATCAACGCGCCCTTCGACGCGGCGTTCTTCCGGCGGGAGCTCGACCTCGCGCGCGAGGCGGTCTTCGATCTCTTCTTGAATGCGCCGCTCTCCGCCTCCGAGCGCGAGGTACACGATCGTTGGGCGGACGCTCTCGCCGCCGAGGTGGCGGCGCACCCGAAGGCGCTCTGCCATCGCGATTTTCACGGCAACAATCTCTTTCCCGCCGGAGAGACGGTGGGCGCAATCGACTTCCAGGATCTGCGCTCGGGTCCGGACGCCTACGACCTCGCCTCACTCCTGTGGGAGCGCACGACGCTCGACTGGATGACGCCCGACACCGCGAGCGGCGCCGTCGAGGCGTTTGCCCGCGCGCGGTCCCTTCCTCCCGCCCCTTTCCAGGCCCGGTTCGACCGCGTGCTGCTCCAGCGGGCCTGGAAGGTCTGCGGGACCTTCGCCCGGGCCGTCGCGCAGGGCCGCGGGGAGGCCTACCGCCGGTATCTGCCGGGCGAGGTCGGCCTGGTGGGCCGGCTGCTGGGCCCGGGGAGCCAGGATGCCTCCTTCCGGCGCCTGTACGACGCCCGGCTGGCGCCTCTGCTAAACTGATGTCCTCGAAGGAGATCCTATGT
>JBBQNC010000008.1:0-36061 GCA_038329555.1 Thermoanaerobaculia bacterium | reverse complement strand
GCGCCAGCACCGGGGCGCGCTTCGGGTCCGCTGGCGCACACGATTCCGGTTGCCCTGCTGCTAGAATCCCCCGCGCTCGAGAGGAGGAGCGAATCGATGGGCATGTACATCATCGCGGAACCCTGCATCGGCACGAAGGACACCGCGTGCGTCGACGTGTGTCCCGTCGATTGCATCCATCCGCGCAAGGACGAAAAGGAATTCGAGACGGCGGAAATGCTGTACATCGATCCCGACGTCTGCATTCAATGCGGCAACTGCGAGCCCGCGTGTCCGGTCACGGCGATCTTCACGGAGGAAACGATCCCGGACAAGTGGAAGCAATTCCAGCAGATCAACGCCGACTGGTACAAGAACCGCACGTGAGACTCAGCCGGCGGATCGAGCGGGCCTCCACGCGAAAAAAGGGAGCCAGGGGGCTCCCTTTCGTTTTCCGGGCGGCGGGACGTCTAGCGGGCGACGCTGATCTGGTGAGCGAGGTTCTGCCCGTCCGGGAGCGTCGTATAGCGGATGGTCACCTTCGCTCCCACGGCCAGGGTGCCGTTGATCTTCGTGTCGTTGGTCCACACGAACCGGGTCTCGGGTCCGTTTGCCAGCGCCACGGAGACGGCGCGGTTCGAGGCTTGAACCTTCGAGACGTTCCCGGTGGCCGTCAACATCTTCTCCGGCCCCGAGGCGGCGAGAGCGGCCCCCGCGGCCAGGGCGAGCGTCAAAGTCAGCGCGGTTGCGCGGAAGGCGTTTCGCATGGGTTTCCTCCAGCTTCGGACAACAGTACGGGGGTCGGCGGCATTTCCATTTGACACGGCGGAAGGCGATTCCTAAAATACGCCGTTTTTCGCCACTTCCGGAGGCATCGAGAACATGGCCAAACGCTGGACGGAATCGGAACAGCGGTTCCTCAAAGACAACGCACAGAAGATGAGCGTCCAGGCCCTGGCCGACGTTCTCTCCGTACGCATCGACGAGCTCGAGAAGAAGATGGAAAAGCTCGGTCTCCTGGGAGGCCTCGAGGCGGCGCCCGCCGCGAAGAAGGCCCAGACGCTCAAGGAGCTCTCCCGGCACACGGAAAATGCGCGAAAGGATTTCGACCGCGGAGTGGCCGCTCTTCAGAAGAAGAAGTTCGACGAGGCGGAGCGGAACTTTTCCGACCTGATACAGAAGTATCCGGACGAGAAAGAGCTCGTTGACCGCGCGCGCGTGTATCTGGCGATCTGCGAGCGGCAGAAGAGGTCCGCGGAGCCCGCGATGACCGAGCCCGAGGAGTTCTATTACGCCGCGGTCGTGGAGAAGAACCGCGGCAACGTGCCGGAAGCGATCGAGCATCTGAAACGCGCCGCCAAGAAGAACGGCGGCGGCCGCGTCGACTTCCTGCTCGCGTGCTGCTACGCGCAGACGGGCGACTCCGAAGTGTGCCTTCAGCACCTGAAGCGGGCGATCGAAGAGGATCAGCGTCATCGGATCCTGGCCCGCCACGACCGCGATTTCGATCCTCTTCGCGAGACGCCGGAGTTCCAGGAGCTCCTCGCGTCCTGACCGGAGCGGGCCGAAAGCGGAAAGGCCCGGTGACCGTGAAGAAGAAGCCAAAGGGCGCCGCACGGGCCCGCGCCCGCTCTCCTCGTCCGGCGGACGCTCCGGTCCGCGTCATCGTTCTCGCCGCCGGCGTCGGATCGCGCATGCGCTCCTCGCTGCCGAAGGTGCTGCATCGCGTCGGCGGCCGGCCTCTTCTCGATGCGGTCCTCGACACGGCGGAGCGACTTTCGCCGGCCGAAACGGTCGTCGTGCTCGGCGCCGCGCGCGCTCGCGTCGAAACCGCGATCGAGGGCCGGCCCGTGCGCGTGGCGCTCCAGGACCCGCCGCTCGGGACCGGAGACGCCGTGCGTTGCGGTCTCGAACTGCTCGACGCCTCCGACGGACCGATCCTGGTTCTTTCGGGCGACGTCCCGCTGCTGCGGCCGGAAACGCTCGCGGAGCTCGTCCGGAAGCGAGGGGCCGAAGACCTCGACCTCGCGTTCCTGTCGTTCCGGCCCCCGGACCCGGGAGCATTCGGGCGGGTCGTGCGGGATTCCCGCGGCAGGGTCCGCTCGATCGTGGAGTCGAAGAACGCGACGCCGCGCGAATCGAAGATCGCGGAAGTCAACGCCGGCGTCTATTGCTTCCGGGCGGAGGCGTTGCGGCGCTGTATCGCCGCCATCCGGAAGAACCCCCTGACGGACGAGTTCTACCTGACTGACGCCATCGAGCTCATCGCCCGCGCGGGCGGTGGCGTGGAGGCCGTCGAGATCCCGGACTGGCGCGAGGCCTGGGGCATCAACACGCGCCGGGACCTCGCCGCCGCCGAGGAAATCGAACGGCGCCGCTCCGTCGAGCGCGCGCTGGACTCCGGAGTCACCGTCCTCGACCCCGCGACCGTCCGGATCGGACCGCACGTCGAGATCGCGCCGGACGCCGTGCTTCATCCCTTCGTCTGCCTCGAAGGGCGAACGCGCATCGGCGAAGGCTGCGAAGTGTTTCCGTTCACGCGCATCGCGGATTCGCAGGTGGACGCCGGCGCGGCGGTCGGGCCGCACTGCGACGTCGAGGGTGCCCGGATCGGCCCGCGCTCCCGCGTGGGACCGTACTCGCGCCTGCGCCCCGGCACCGTGCTCGAAGAGGGCGTGCGGATCGGAAACTTCGTCGAGACGAAGAACGCCGTGCTCGGCCGCGGCACGAAGGCCCTCCATCTCGCGTATCTCGGGGACGCCGAGATCGGAGCGGACGTCAACATCGGCGCCGGCGTGATCACCTGCAATTACGACGGGGAGAACAAGAACCGCACCGAGATCGGCGAGGGAGCCTTCGTCGGGAGCGACTCGCAGCTCGTCGCGCCGGTGACGGTGGGGAAGGGCGCCTACGTCGGAGCGGGGTCGACGATCACGAAGAACGTCCCGGACGGCGCTCTGGCCATTTCGCGCGAGGGCCAGAAGAACATCGAGGGATGGGCGGCCCGGCGCAAGTCGAAGAAAGCGCATTAGAGTGGTTCCCGTGAGATTTCTCGAAACGGCGGGTCTCTGATGTGCGGGATCGTGGCCTACGTGGGCCCGCAGGAGGCGGCTCCTCTGCTCCTCGAAGGGCTGAAGCGCCTGGAGTACCGCGGCTACGACTCCGCGGGAATCGCCACGCTTTCGAACGGGACCTTCGAAATCCACCGCGCCGCCGGCAAGCTCGGCAACCTGGTCGAGAAGCTCGGCGGGGGAGCGGTCCCCGGATCGACGGGGATCGGCCACACGCGGTGGGCCACGCACGGCCGACCGACCGAGGGAAACGCCCATCCCCATCGGGACTGCGGCGGAAAGGTCGTCGTGGTCCACAACGGAATCTTCGAGAATTTCGCCGAGCGCAAAGCGGAGCTCGCGGCCAGGGGGCATCGCTTCACGAGCGAGACGGACACGGAGGTGTTCGCCCACGAGGTCGAGGCGGCGTTCCACGGGGATCTGTTCGCCGCCGTCCAGGAGGCCACCCGCCGGCTGACGGGCGCGTACGCCGTCGTCGTCTCCTCGTCGGACGAGCCGGGAGTGGTCGTCGCGGCGCGCTCCGGCCCCCCGATCGTGCTGGGCCTCGGGTCGGGCGAGAACTGGGTGGCGTCGGATCCCGTCGCTCTCGTCCCGTGGACGCGCGACGTCGTGTTCCTCGAGGACGGCGACGTCGCGCGCGTCGACCGGAACGGGGTGTCGGTGGCCGACGCCCAGGGAAGCCCCATCGAGCGGCTTCCCCAGCGGATTCTCTGGGACGCCGTCTCGGCCGAGAAGGGCGGGTACCGCCACTTCATGGCGAAGGAAATCCACGAGCAGCCGACGGCCGTTTTCGAGACCCTCGGCGGAAAGGTCGCGCTCGGCACCGGCGAGCTCCTGATCGACAGCCCCCTTCTGACGCCCGAGCGCATCGCGGAGTTCGATCGCGTCCTCCTGCTCGCCTGTGGCACGTCCTGGCACTCGGCCTTGATCGGGAAGTTCCTGATCGAGGGCATGGCGCGGATCCCCGTCGAGGTGGACTACGGAAGCGAGTTCCGATATCGCCGCCCGGTCGTCGGTCCCCGCACGCTGACGATCGGCATTTCGCAGTCGGGGGAGACCGCGGACACTGTCGCCGCGCTGGCCGAGGCGCGCCGCGCGGGCTCGCCGATCGCCGCGATCGTCAACGCGCCCGGGAGTCAGATCGCCCGCATGTCCGAAGCCGTCTTCCCGACCCACGCCGGCCCGGAGATCGGCGTCGCGTCCACCAAGGCGTTCACGACCCAGCTTGCGGTGCTGTTTCTCCTGGCCGCGAAGCTGCGCGAGTCGCGGGGGCTCGGCCGCGGGCTCACGGAAGTCGAGCGGGAGGCGCTCTCCCATCTGCCGAAGCAGCTGACCCAGGTCCTCCAGCAGGAGCCCGAGCTCGAGCGGCTCGCGCGCGTGTACCACGGGGCGCGGGACTTCCTCTTCCTCGGCCGCGGGCTCCAGTACCCGGTGGCGCTCGAGGGCGCCCTGAAGTTGAAGGAGATCTCCTACATCCACGCCGAGGGGTACCCTGCGGGGGAAATGAAGCACGGCCCCATCGCCCTCGTGGACGAAAAGCTCCCCGTGGTCGTCCTGGCCCCCCACGATGCCTGGCGGGAGAAGACGCTGTCGAACCTGCGCGAGGTCAAGTCCCGCGACGGCATTTCGATCGTCGTGACGACCCGGCCCGATGGAGAAGTGCAGAGCCTCGCCGACGACGTTCTCGTTCTACCCGAGTCCATCCCCGAGCTTCAGCCGATTCTCTCGGTCGTCCCGCTGCAGCTCCTCGCGTACCACATCGCGGTGCGGCGCGGGTGCGACGTGGACCAGCCGAGGAATCTCGCGAAATCGGTGACGGTGGAGTGAGACGGTAGCTTTCAGCTTTCAGCTTTCAGCTTCAGCCGTCAGCCTTCCGTTCTCGGCTGAGAGCTGATGGCTGACAGCTGATAGCTTCTGCCCGATGACAGACTCTCCCTCCCTGACCGGCCTCAATCCCGAACAGAAGGAAGCGGTCCTGCACGGCTCCGGCCCCCTCCTGGTGCTCGCCGGCGCCGGTTCGGGCAAGACCCGGGTCATCACGCACCGGATCGCCCGCCTCGTCGAGGCCGGCGCGGACCCGCGCGGAATCGTCGCGGTCACGTTCACGAACAAGGCCGCGGAGGAGATGCGCGCCCGCGCCCAGCGCCTTCTCGGCGGTTCCGTCCCGATCGGATTCATCGGCACGTTCCACTCGTGGTCGCTGCGGTTTCTCCGGCGGCACGCCGCGGCCGCTGGGATCCCACCGCGTTTCTCGATCGCCGACTCCGCCGACTCCCTCGCCCTCGTGAAGGAAGCGATGGGAGAGCTCGGCATCTCCGAGCAGATGCTCCCTCCCGGCTCGGTCCGTGCCCGGATCTCGCACGCGAAGAACGCGCTTCTCTCGGTCGAAAAGTTCGAGTCTACTCAGACGGATTTCGCGGGCGAGCGGATCGCGAAGGTTTACCGGCTCTACGAGCGGCAGCTGGCCGCGGCCGGGGCCCTCGACTTCGACGACCTCATCCTTCGAGCGGTACGCCTGCTTTCCACGCGGGCGGACGTCCTCGGGGCCGAACGACGGCGCACGAGGCACCTGCTGATCGACGAGTACCAGGACACGAACACCGCTCAGGACGCGCTGGTCAAGAAGCTCGGCGAGGGCGCCGATTCTCTCTGCGCCGTCGGGGACGAGGACCAGTCGATCTACCGATGGCGGGGCGCGGAGGTCGAGCACATCCTGCGCTTCGAAGACGACTTCCCCAACGCGACGGTCGTCCCGCTCGAACGCAACTACCGCTCGACCGGCCTGATCCTGGACGCCGCGTCGGCGCTCGTCTCGCACAACCATCGGCGCCGCCCGAAGCGGCTCAAGTCGGAGCGGGGAACGGGGACGCGCGTTCGTCTCTGGCGCTTCGACGAGGATCGCTCCGAGGCGGAGGCCGTCGCCCGCGAGGTCGCCTCGGGAGAGCGGCGGCCCTCCGAGGTGGCGATTCTCTACCGGACGAACGCGCAGTCGCGAGGGTTCGAAGAAGAGCTCGTGCGCCGCCGCATTCCCTACGTCGTCGTCGGCGGCATGAAGTTCTACGACCGCGCGGAGGTCAAGGACGCGCTCGCCTACCTGCGCCTGGCCGCCCGGCCCGAGGACGACCTGGCGTTTCGGCGCGTGGTCAACGTCCCAGCGAGGGGGATCGGAACGGCGACGATCGACCGGATCGCGGAGGCGGCGCGCCAGAGCGGCGTCTCGTGGTGGGAGGCTTCGGGCGAGAGCCTCGCGGGGCTGACCGACCGGGCCCGCGTCTCGATGGGCCGGTTCCGCGCGCTCATCGGGGAGCTTCACGAGAAGGCGCAGACGTGGTCGCCGTCGGCCCTGATCGAGCATCTGCTCGACGCCAGCGGGTACGGCGCCCTGTACGAGAACTCCGAAGAGAAGGAGGACGTCGCGCGGCGGGAGAACCTCCAGGAGCTTCTCTCCTCAGCGCGCGAGTTCGAGCGGCGCAACGCCGAGGGCGCGAGCGTCTCGGAGTACCTGGACGCCGTGTCCCTCGCGACGGACGCGGACGCCGTCCCCCGGGACGGCGGGGCGGTCACCCTGTCGACGCTGCACGCCGCCAAGGGCCTCGAGTTTCCCTCCGTGTACGTCGTGGGGCTCGAGGAGGGATACCTGCCGCACGGCAACTCGGCGGAAGACCAGGAGGAGCTCGAGGAGGAGAGGCGCCTCCTCTACGTCGGGATGACACGCGCGGGAGACCAGCTCACGCTGACTCTCGCCGAGCGCCGCCTCGTCTACGGGAAGGTCCAGTACCGCTCGCCCTCGCGCTTTCTGGACGAGATCCCGGCGGAGGTCCTGGAGGAGCGGACGGAGCGTCCCGCGCGCGCCGAGACGTTCGCACCGTCCAACCGCCCGAGGTTCGCGCGGGTCGAGCCGGAGGACGAGCCGCAGGAAGCGCCCCTCGGCCGGGGGCGCCGCGTCCGCCATCCCCGCTACGGTTACGGCGTGATCCTCGCACAGGAGGGAAGCGGCGAGGACACGCGGCTGACGGTCTACTTCGACCGCGCCGGCAAGAAGAAGTTCGTCGCCCGTTACGCGGACCTGACGCCCGCCTAGAAGCTCGCCGCTCGCCGGTCGGCGCGTCTCAGGCCGTCATCGCGATGAGCCCGATCATCCGCCCGGCGTCGGTCCCGTCGCGGCGGTAGCTCGCGTAACGGTCGCCGCCGCACCGCGTGCACGCCGGATGCACGACGATGCGCGCGGGGAGAACGCCGGCCGATTCGAGCTGCGCCCGGTTGACCGCCTTCAAGTCGAGCCGAAAGCCGCCCGCGCAGTCGCGGCGGACGAATTCTCCGGCGAACCGGGAGGCCACCTCGCCGCCGACCTGGTAGCAGCATCTCCCGATCGCCGGACCGATCCAGGCCGTGACTCTTGCCGGCTCGGCTCCGAGATCCCGAAGGATCGCGACCGCCGCGCTGGCGGCTCCGAGCGAGGATCCCCGCCATCCGGCGTGCGCGGCGGCCACCGCCCCGGGCGCCCGGAGGAGGATCGGAACGCAATCGGCGGTCTGGATCACGAGGGCGACCCCGGCGACGCGGGTGGCGAGCACGTCGCATTCGCCGGCGTCCTGCGCCGCGCCTTCCGCAGGCGCGACCCGGACGACCACGGCGGCGCGGCCGTGCACCTGCGTCGCGCGGACGATCGGGAGCCGCGCGGCGCCGAGGGCGCTCGCGAGCCGCCGCGCGAGGAATTCCGTCGGCGCCGCGGTGCCCGGCGGCGCCGTCGCACGGCCCGAGACGCCGAGGAGCGTCTCGCGGGCGCCCGAGACGGGCGCAAACAGCCACCCATCCGGGCCCTCCGTCTCCATCCATCCGTGGCCCGACATCCGGCCATTTTCGCACGCGTCGCCGTGCTAAAATTCCGCGGTGTCCTCTCTCGAAACGCCTGAAAGGACGCGGGTTTTCCCCGTCATCGGGCTGGAGGTCCACGCCCAGCTCCAGACCCGGTCGAAGATGTTCTGCCCGTGCCCCGTGTCGGCCGGCGCGGCGGCCAACGAGGCGACGTGCCCGGTCTGCCTCGGCTTCCCCGGCACGCTCCCGGTCTTGAACCGCCACGCGGTGACCCTGGCGATGCGGCTGGCGCTCGCGGCGGGCTCCGAGGTTCACCGCGATTCGCGTTTCTCGCGGAAGAACTACTTCTATCCCGATCTCCCGAAGGGCTACCAGATCACGCAGTACGACCGCCCGATCGCCACGGGCGGCGCGATCGAGATCGATACGCCCGGCGGCCCGAGGAAGATCCCCCTGACCCGCATCCACCTCGAGGAAGACGCCGGCAAGTCCCTTCACGACACGCCGTTTCCGGACGTGCCCCCGTCCGTGACGCTCGTGGACTGGAACCGCGCCGGCGTGCCTCTCGTCGAGATCGTCAGCGAGCCCGCCCTCCGATCGCCCGAGGAGGCGGCCGCCTACCTGACCGAGCTCAGACGGCTCCTCCGCTTCACCGGTGTCTCGGACGCGGACATGGAGAAGGGCAATCTGCGCTGCGACGCCAACGTGTCCATTCGCGCCGGCGAGGAGGACTCCTACGGGACGCGCGTCGAGATCAAGAACCTGAACTCCATCCGCTTCGTCGCGAAGGCGATCGAGCACGAGATCGAGAGGCAGGGAACGGCCCTCCGGCAGGGCGAACGCGTGGTCCTGGAGACGCGCCTCTGGGACGAGCGCGCGGGACGCACGGTGCCGATGCGAAGCAAGGAGGAAGCGCAGGACTACCGATACTTTCCGGAGCCGGACCTGGGCGCGCTCGTCGTCGACGAGGACTGGCTTCGCGAGGCGGAGGCGGCCCTTCCCGAGCTGCCGCGGGCCCGGCGCGCCCGGCTGATCGCCGGCGGGGTCCCGGCGGGCGACGCGGACACGCTGGCGTCCGCACGCCAGCTCGCCGACTACTTCGAGGAGACGGCCCGCGACGCCCCCCTCCGTCTCGCTGCCAACTGGATCACGGGGGAGGTCCTGCGCTGGATGAAGGAGCGGCGCATATCTCCCGAGGACGCCGCGTCGTTTCCCGTCGCGCCCGCCCGCCTGGCCGGGCTCCTCCGCCTGCTGGACGCCGGCGAAGTGTCGGCCGCGTCGGCGAAGGAGGTCTTCGCGTCGATGATCGATTCCCCCGCCGAGGCGGCGGAGATCGTCGCCGAGAAGGGTCTCGGCCGGATCAGCGATTCGGGCGCCCTCGAAAGCGTCGTCGCCGGCATCGTCGCCGCGAACCCGTCGCAGGCCGAGCTGTACCGTTCGGGAAAGACCCAGACCTTCGGCTGGTTCGTCGGACAGGTCATGAAGGAGACGGGAGGACGCGCCGACCCGGCGCGGGTTCGCGAGGCCCTGACGCGCGTCCTGGGACCGCGATGATCCAGCTCTTCCGGGTCTCCAAGGAATACGGCCGCTACCGGCACGCCCTGACCGACGTCACGTGCACGATCGAGCGCGGCGAGTTCGTGTTTCTAACGGGACCCTCGGGCGCGGGGAAGTCCACGTTCCTGAAGCTTCTCTTCCGGGACGAGCCGCCGACCTCCGGGCAGATCCTCGTCAACGGGCGCAACATCGGGGTGTTGCCGGCCTCCCAGGTCCCGTACTTTCGCCGCACCGTAGGCGTCGTGTTCCAGGACTTCAAGCTCATCCGGCGGAAGACCGTCTTCGAGAACATCGCGTTCGTCCAGAACGTGCTCGGACTTCCGCGTGCGGAGCAGAAGCGCCGCGCCTACCAGGTCCTGAAGCGGGTCGGGTTGCATCACCAGATGAATGCCTTTCCGGACGAGCTCTCGGGCGGCGAGCAGCAGAGGGTGGCGATCGCGCGCGCCATCGTCAACGAGCCGACTCTGCTGCTCGCGGACGAGCCCACGGGAAACCTCGACCCGGTGCTCTCCGAGGAGATCATGCGGCTCTTCGCCGAGATCAACATCCGAGGGACGACCGTGCTCGTGGCGACGCACGATTTCGAGCTGATCCGGCGCATGGGCAAGCGCGTTCTCTCCCTGGAACGCGGCCGCATCCGCGAGACCTCTTTCCGGCTGGACGCGGGGCCGACCGCAGTGCGCGAGGCGCCATTCCTGCCCCTCGGATGAGGGCGGGCGCGGCGTCGGGCGCCGCGGCGCGCCCGGCGACGCCTCGGGGGGGCCAGCCGCCGATCGCAAACGTTCGCCTCCGGCGGCGGATGGCCGTGTCTTCGTGGCCTTGAAGCCGCGTTACGTCTTCGGTGAGGCCTGGTCCATCGCTCGCAGCGGCGCGCGTCAGACGGCGCTCGCCGTCGGGCTGATCGCGCTGTCGCTCTACGTCCCCGCCCTCTTCACGCTCGTGTCCAAGAACCTCGGCCGTCTCTCGGCCGGCGGCGAGACGCCGGCCGCCGTGATCACGCTGGACGCGGCCGCGGACCGCTGGGCCCTTGCGCGGAAAGCCGCCGCGGATCCTCGCGTGGCCCAGGTACGCATCGTGACGAGCGAGGCGGCGCTCGCCCGGTTCCGGCGCGCTTACCCGGACCTCGGCGCCGCGCTGTCGAATCTGAACGAGACGCCCTTTCCGCCGACGCTCGAGATCCACGTGCGGCCGTCGGCGCCAGGCGGATCCGGCGCCGACATCGCGGCGGGGGCCCGCACCTGGCCGGGAGTCGAATCCGCGGAGTCCGAGGAGGACTTCGGAAGCCGCTTCGCCGACGCCGTCCGGATCGTCCGAGGCGCGGGGCTGCTTCTCGGCGGCGTCCTCGCGCTCGCCGCGATCCTGTCGGTCGCCTCCGCGATCCGGCTCGCCCTGGACCTGCATCGCGACGAGATCGAGATCATGCGCCTGATGGGAGCCACCGAGATGGCGGTCCGCGCACCCTTCTGGCTCCACGCGGCCGCGGAAGGGCTCGCCGGCGGCGCCCTCGCGCTCGCTCTCCTCTACGGCACCTATCGCCTGGGATTGGCGCTCCTCGCGCGCTCGCCGCACCCGGTCCTCGCGGTCTTCTGGGTGAACTTCCTCGACTGGAAGGAGGTCACGCTCCTGCCCCTGCTCGGCTGCGCCGCGGGCTTCCTGGGAAGCGTCATCTCGCTGACGAGAAACCGGTGAGGTCGCTTGTCGGTTGTCGGTTGTCGGTTGTGGGATCGGGCTTCAACGGAAAACTGAAAACTGACAACCGAAGACTCGCAACTGAAAACTGACAACTGAAGACTGACAACTGAGCGCTAGCTGCTGAGCGCCGCCTGGGCCTCCGCGGTGCCGAGGTCCGGATCTCCGAGCAGTCGCGCGACGCCCTCCAATCCCCGAACGTTCTCGCAGACCACCTTGATCGCGGACGTGAGCGGGACGGCGAGCACCGCGCCCGCGAGGCCCCAGATGAGACCCCAGAAGATGAAGGCGAGCATGACGGTCAGGGGGAAGAGCCGGACCCGGCCTCCCACGATGAGCGGCGTCAGGATGTTGCCCTCGAGGAACTGGAGCCCGGCGTAGACGATCAAAACGATCAACGCCTTCTCGCCGTCGTACTGGAAGAACGCCACGGTGATCGCGGGGACGGTCGAGAAGATCACGCCGACGTACGGCAGCATGATGGCGAGCCCCGCGAGGGGGCCGAGTATGTAGTAGTAGCTCACGTGCAGGAGCATGAGCGCCACGGTCGTCATCCCCGCCATGATGGCCATCACGAATGAAAGACCCAGCGCGAAGTCCGTCATCGTCCGGGAGATCGCGCCGGTGACGTCTCCGGCGAAACGGTGGTGCCGGGCCAGCATCCCGTCGATGATCCGCCCGAACTTTTCCCGATCCTTCAACATGAAGAACGTCAGGAACGGAATCGCGGCGCCGTAGAGGAGCACATGGAGCGTCTCGCCGACCTGCGCGACGAAGGCGCGCGTCGTCGCAAACGGCGACTCCGAGATCTTGACCTCCCGCACCGACCGCGTCTCGTCCGGAAGGATGCTTCCCATGCGCTCCCGGAGGCGGTTCACGAAATCGGTGAACTGGGAGAGAACGACCCGGATCCGCGCCTGGTACCGGGGCAGGTCGATGTAGAACTGATTCACCTGCGCCGTGACGTTGATCACGAGCAGGACGATCGCCCCGATCAACACGAAGAGCAGCAGCAGGATCGCGATCACACGAGGGACGCGCGCCCGTTCGAGGAGGGAGACGAAGGGCCGCATCGCGAAGGCGAGAAACAGCGCGAACGCGATCGTGATGAAGAAGAGACGACCGTAGTAGAGCAGCGCCAGCGCCGCCGCGAAGGTGACGATGACGAGCCCGGAGCCCGTCCGCGGGGAGACCGTCTCCGGAGTCAAAAAAGCCCCCTCGGGAGGAGGGGGCTCGCCGGGTACGAAAAGAGGCTCCGCGTCACGTTCCCGAGACGAGCGTGACGACGATGACGGCGCGGCGGTTCTTGGCGCGGCCTTCCGGTGTCGCGTTGTCGTAGGCGGGCTCGGCGGATCCGCGGGCGGCGGTCGTGATCCGATTCGGGTCGATCCCGTGGCGGGTCACGAGGTATTGCTTCGCGGCGTCGGCCCGTTTCGCGGAGATGGCGAGATTCGAGGGCTCGGCGCCCGCGTTGTCGGAGTAACCCGTCACGACGGCCGTCGCGTTCAGGTCGTTCTTCATGCGCAGCGCGATGCCGTCGAGGATGGCCTTGGCGATGTTCGTGAGCCGGGCGCTCCCCGCGTCGAATTGGATCTCGTCCCGTGTCATCCGCGGAGTCGGAGGCGGCGGGGTCGTCGTCGTCGTCGTTTCGGTTCGCTCTTCCACCACGACCGGCGCGGGAGCGGGGATCACGACCGGCGGCGGAGGCAGCGGCGGCCACGCGGCGTAGGTTACGCCGATCAGGCCTCCGATGGGGGAGGGAGAGAAGCCGTGCCGGACGATCATGTCGACGTTCGTGTTGATCGATCCGCTCACCGCCCAGCCCGTGCGGCCGATGAAGAATCGCGCGCCGCCGTTCAGCATCGAGTACGGCTCCTCGGGAAGGTCTCCGCCGTCGTACGTGACCCGGTCGAGCTCTCCGATCACGTGGAGGAAGGGCAGGATGGGCACGTCCACGCCGACACCCACGCGGAAACGATTCGCGACGCGGATGTCCTGATCGTGTCGGCCGGACAGCTGGTAGGAGACCATCCCGGTGACAATCCCCTTGGTGCCCGTGACGCCCCACTCCCAGTCGGTGCGCCGCGACTTCACGCGGGTGACGTCCGCGTCGACCTGGTCGACGTGGATCGTCGACTGGCCCATGGGGACGTAAGCGGCGAGCCACAGGCCGAGGCGGAAGTCGTTGTCCACTTCCGAGAAGATGCGGTACTTGGTTCCGATCCGGAGCTTGCGCGGCTCGTCCGCCCGGAAGGGGCCGAAGAACTCGATGCTGTTCAACGCGCCTCCGCGCCAGCCGCCGCGGTTCTCGAACCGCTCCGCGCCCGCGCTGACGCTGACCGTCCAGTTGTCGGTCAACCCGAGGCCGAGGGAGCCTTCGCCCGCCCAGTGGGAGTAGAGACGGCTGCGGAAGTCCGTGTCCGAGAAGCGGAGATTGCCCGCGGCGACCTGGTCCTTCCAACCGTAGACGCCGAGCGTAAACTGTCCCGCGCGGGGCACGTCCGCCGTCGGGATGGTGAACAACCCGATGTCTCCCGAGTTGCTCGGCGCGATCTGCGCGGACGCGGCCGCGCCGATCAGGCACACGAGCATCCCGAGGAGCGCCGTACGCTTGGCCTTCATGCAGTCTCCTTTCGAACGGGGACGGGGAAAACCGAGATGCCTAATAGAATAAGCTAAAAAAGCGAAACTGCCAAACAACTTTGTGCGCGAACGGGCTCCGGGCCGGGAGAAGTCAGCGGCAGCTCTGGAGCGAAAGGAGGAACCGGACCCCCCCGACCCCCTGAAAGCCGTCTTGGCCGCGGGTGCCCCTAAAAACGCCTGAGATTTGCGGTCCGACAGGCTCGCCTCGACCCCGACGCCCACGTCGACCCGGTCATCGCCCAGGGCCCCTAAATGGCCGTCTGGTTGCCGACGTTGCCCGCTCCGGTATCGCCCACCGCGTCGAGGCTCTTCCATTGGAGGCCCCAGAGGCGCCGGGCGGCCTCCCGGAATACGGGAACGGCGTACTCCGCCGTGACGGGGGCCTCGTCGACGCCCTTCTCCTTGCCCCGCTACCCCCGCAGCGCCTCGCGCCCGTCGAGCGCGAAGAGCCCGTACCGGGGACCGAATAGGGGGAGGACACGTTCGGGTCGAAGACGGTCCGCACGGTCTTCTTGTACGGAAAGTAGCCGCCGTGGAGGCGCAAGACGAGCCGGTCGCGGCCGAGCGGGATCGCCTGGATCGCCTCGAACCCCATCTTGATGTACGTGTAGTCGCCGCCCAGGCGATCGAAGGCTCAGGTCGCGGCGAAAGAGCCGGATGTCCGCCCGCCCCTCGGGGAGATCAGAGATTGAACCGGGGAAGCAGGCCGGCATTCTCCGGCTCCTCCGCCGGGGGCGGTGCGCCGGGAGCCCCGGGCGGATTCTCGGGCGCGGAGGACGCCGGTGCGTCGGGTGAGGCCGCCGGAGTCGGAGTGGGGTCCGGCTGCGGGGAAGCGCGAAGTGCGCCTGCGAGGAGCGGGGCGAGGGCGGCACCCGCGAGCGAGCGCAGGAGCCGAGGGGCGAACGCTCGACCCATCACGCGATCGAGTGCGGGATCATGCCTTCGGCTGCATCACGAGAGACATCTTGTCCTGGAAGGACTTCATCCGAGCCGGCCCGCGCATCGAGGAGATGGTCTTTTCCGTCTGTCGAATCAGATCGCGGACCGCCTCGACGCCGCGGCCCCGGTCGATCTCCGCGAGCGCCTGCTTGTAGGGTCGTTCGACGGCGGCCAGGTTCGACTCGCCGATCGCGATCTCCGCTTCCTGCTTCACCCGGGTGCACAGGATCATCAGGATCTTCTTCTCGTCTCCCAGGAGCGCGGCCCCGGCGGGCGAGGGAGTCGGCGGATGACGGGGGGTGGCGCTGTCCCGGGAGCGCATCTCGACCAGGCCCGCGGTCACGAGTCCATAGAGGACCTTGGCCGTTTCGAAGGAAGAGCTGTCGGAGCCCCGCGCGATCTCCTCGAGCGTCTTCTTTCCATCGATGCGGATCGTCAGGTTCCACTCCAGGGGAGAGAGCGTGACGGGCTCGGTCGCCTCCCGCGGCACGAACGTCGGGACGTACTCGACGCCGGGGATCTTTCGCGATAGAACCTTCCACTCGTCGAGCCGGCGGGCCGACTCCATGAGGAGGCTCGTGTTGCTCTTCTCGATCGTGACGGTGTCCGGTTCCTCCGCGGGGGTGAACTGGAAGTCCCCCGAGTTCCAGATGGCGAGCGCGTACACGGCCTCCTCGCCCGTCAGGTCCCCGACGCGGGCGTGGACCATCTGGCCGTTCTTCAGGTAGATGTAGCCGCGTTCCGCTCCGCGGACGAGCGTGAACATCCCCGTCTTTCCCGACACCGAAACGAGCTGGATGATGTCGGGAACCGGGAGTTCCTGGATCGAGCCCTGGAAAGACATGTGGGGGCGGATGCTAGCAGGTGGCCGCTGCAGACGGTAGATGGGAGGGGGTCCGTCTGGCGGGTGCGCGGAGGCGCGCGGCACCTCTCATCGATCCCCGGCGCGCGCCCCGGCGTGGACGTGGCAGATGGCGACCGCGAGCGCGTCCGCGGCGTCGATCGGAACCCGGCTTCTCTGCCGGGCGAGGAGCGACAGCACCATCGATCGGACCTGCGGTTTTTCGGCGTTCCCGTACCCGACGAGCGCCTTCTTGACGAGCCGGGGCTCGTACTCGAAGACGGGAACGGCGAACCGCGCGGCCGCGGCGAGGAGGACTCCCCGCGCGTGCGCGAGCTTCACCATCGAGGAGATGTTCTTCCCCGCGAAAACGGTCTCGACGGAGACGGCCGACGGGCGGCATTCCTCGATCAGCCGGGCGGCCCGGGCGAAGAGGAAGTCGAGCTTCCCGGCCAAGTCCATGGACGAGGGCGGACGCAGGACGCCGCAGGCCTCGAGGACGAGCCGTCCATCCTCGAACTGCACGACTCCGTAGCCGGTCGCGACGGTGCCAGGATCGAAGCCGACGATTTTCATCGCGCCGTCGGCCGACCGCCGGGTGGCGGCCGGCCGGGCGAGCGGAGGAGAGGCGCGAGGAAGATCCGCGACAGCTAGTCCGCCTCCTGAAAGTCGAAGTTCGCCCAGACGTGCTGCACGTCGTCGTGATCCTCGAGAGCCTCCATGAGCCTCATCATCTGGTCGGCCTTGCGCGAGTCGAGCTCGACCTCCGTCGTCGGAATCATTGAGAGCTCCGAAACGGCCAGCGGGATCTTCTGCTCCTCGAGCTGCGTTTTCACGGCGTTGAAGGAATCCGGCTCCGTGACGACCTCGTGGTACAGCTCGGTCGTCCGGACGTCTTCCGCGCCCGCCTCGATCGCCGCCTCCATCACCGCGTCTTCGGTGGCCTTGTCCTTCTCGATCGCGATGTATCCCTTCTTCTGGAAGAGGAATCGGACCGAGCCGGACTCTCCGAGGTTCCCCCCGTTCTTCGAGAAGATCGTCCGGATCTCCGGGAGGGTGCGGTTCTTGTTGTCGGTCATCGCCTCGATCAGAACCGCGACGCCGCCGGGACCGTATCCCTCGAAGGTGATCTCCTCGTAGTTGACGCCCGGAAGCTCGCCGGTCCCTCGCTGGATGCCGCGCTTGATGTTGTCCGCGGGCATGTTGACCGCTTTCGCGTCGTCGATCGCCTTCCGGAGGCGCGGATTCGACTCCGGAGCGCCTCCGCCGAGGCGCGCGGCCATCGTGATTTCCTTGATGAGCTTCGTGAAGAGCCGGCCCCGCTTGGCGTCCGCCGCTCCCTTCTTGTGCTTGATCGTGCTCCACTTGCTGTGGCCGGACATGAGATCTCCTCGGTCGCTCGAAAGTGGCGCTTATATGGATCTCGGATCGGCGGGGCCATGGCCGCGGCCCGCCCGGATCGGGCGGCCCGCGTTGCCAATAGGGCGCCGAGGCATCGGCTCGCCCGCGGCGCGATAGATCCCACCCGTCTCCCGTTCTCCGCCGCGGCGCCGCCGGATGGCCCGATCTCCCGCGTCCGCAAGGCATCTTCCTGCTACAATTTGAGGACCGCCAATGGCGAAAAAAGTACTTCTGATCGACTACGAGCCACGCTCGGTGGAACGCCTGCGGTCTCTTCTCGCCGAGCCGGACTACGCCGTCACGGTCGCGAAGGATGGCGAGGAGGGAATCTCCGTCTTTTCCTCCTCCTCGTTCGATGCCGTACTGCTGGCCGGCATGCTGCCGAGGCTTCCGAGCGCCGAGGTCATCCGCGAGATCCGCCGGCGGGGCGGCGCGACCGCTCCGCCGATTCTCCTGATGGTGTCCGGTTATCACGGCACGAATCCCAAGGCGGACGCGCAGCGCGTCGGCGCCTTCGACATCGTCCCGCGGCCTTACTCGGACGAGGACCTGCGCGCAGCCGTCCGCTCGGCCGTCGAGTCGACGGACATGTCCGCGCGCACCATGCGGATCCCGACGGCCAATCTCCGAGGGCCCGATTCAAGTCTGACCTCCGAACAGATCTTCTCGGACATCCTCGAGGAGGTGTCGCACGACGCGCCGGCGCGCCCCGCCCTCTCGCATGGTGGAGGCGGCAGCGCGGAGCAGGAAGTCGAGCGCCGGCTCCGGGACACGCTCTCCGGGATCCTGACCAAGGGCGGAGGCGGCGCGAAGCCCGCGCCGTCCTCGCCTCCGCCGAACGCCCGCTTCTCGACGGACGCGGACATCGACCGCATGATTTCCGACACGCTCTCCGGGCTGAAGGTCCCGCCGAAGTCTCGCCCGGCCTCCGCCGTCTCGCTCCAGACCCCGACGGGACACATGCCCGCCGCCGGGTTGACACCGCCCCGGGCGATGCCGCGGCCCGCGCCGCTCGCCGCGGCGGTGGCGACCCCGCCCCCCGTGTCGTCCGGGCGCGTCGCTCCCTCCGGCTCCACGCGTCCGCCCGAGCCCGTGCCCTCGCACGTGTCGAGCGGCCCGGATCGATTCGGCCAGTATGAGGTGCTTGAGCGGATCGCCGCCGGCGGGATGGCCGAGCTGTCGAAGGCGCGACTCTCCGGGGTCGAGGGATTTCAGAAGATCGTCGCGATCAAGAAGATTCTTCCGCATCTGGCCGACAACGAGGAGTTCATCACGATGTTTGCCGACGAGGCGAAGCTCGCCGCGCAGCTGAACCACCCCAACATCGTGCACATCTTCGATCTCGGAAAGATCGAGGCGGGCGGCTACTTCATCGCGATGGAGTTCGTGGACGGCCGGGACCTGAGGTCTCTGCTCCAGTCCGCGAAGGACCACGTCACCCCATTGCCCGCGCCGCTCGCCGTCTACGTCGCGTCGAAAGTCGCCGCGGCCCTCGACTACGCCCACCGCCGTCGGGACTCGGAGGGCCGGGAGCTGAACATCGTCCATCGGGACGTGTCGCCCCCGAACATCCTCATCTCCTACGAGGGCGACATCAAGCTCTGCGACTTCGGGATCGCCAAGGCCGCCTCGAAGGCGTCGCAGACCCAGTCGGGGGCCCTGAAGGGCAAGGTCCAGTACATGTCTCCGGAACAGGCGTGGGGGCGCCCGCTCGACCGCCGCAGCGACGTCTTCTCGCTCGGCTGCGTGCTGTTCGAGATGCTCACCGAGCAGAAGCTCTTCCGCGGCGACACGGACCTCTCGGTGCTCGAGAAGGTGCGCGAGGCGCAGGTCGTCCCGCCGTCGACGTTGAACCCGGAGGTGACGAGAGGTCTCGACGTCGTGGTACTCAAAGCCCTGGCGCGCGAGCCCGAGGACCGCTACGCGAATGCCTCGGACATGCTCCGGGACCTCGAGGCCGTCCTCTATTCGTATTCACCCGCGCCGGGGAGCGCCGACCTCGCGATCTATCTGCACCGTCTCCAGGCGGACGAGGTCCATGCGCAGGAGGCCCAGGCGCGGGAGGCTGTCTCGGAGGCGCCCGCTCCGCCCGAGAAGAAGCGAAGGTCGAAGGGGGTTCCCATCGCCCGTCGAAGTGCGACGGCCCCGGGCATCGCGGCACCGGACGCCTCGCCTCCGCCCGCGGAGATCCCGAAGAAGGAGCCGACCAACTCGGGCGTGTTCGGGGCCTTCTCCGCGAAGAAGATCGCCGCGGAGAAGAAGAATCGGGTTCCGCTGTACGCCGCGATCGTCGTCGCCCTGATCGCGCTCGCGGGCGTCGCCTGGTGGATGTCGCGCCGCACTTCCGCGCCGGCGGCGGCCGTGAAAGCGACGCCGCTTCCCATCGCTGCGCCCACGGCCGCGCCGCCGCCGCCGGCCGCCTCGCCCGTCGGATCGTCGGCCGATCCCAAGGCGATCGAGGAGGAAGTCCAGCGCCAGATCGCGGCGCGCAAGAAGGAGCTCCAGAAGGCCATGGATGCGCCGAAGCCGCCCGTGCGCGAAACGGCGCCGGTGAAAAAGGTGGAAGAGCCGCCTTCTTCTCCCGCGGCAGCCGTCGCGGCGCCGGTCAAGGAAGCGGCGCCCGAGCCGACGGACGCTCCGCCCACCGTGCGCGAGGCTCCGGCCGAGCCCACGGCGGCCCCGGTTCCGCCTCCGCGTCCCGCCCCGGGCCGCGACGAGACCACGCGCGGCGAGCTGGTGGGTCCGGGTGCCGGCGTCATCGAGCCCACGCTCGTGAGCACGCCCCGGGTCATCTACCCCCCGATCGCCCGGCAGCAGCGGTTGAGCGGGAAGGTCGTGGTCCTGGTCCTCGTCGACGAAGACGGCCAGGTCGCCGAGGCGCGCGTCCAGCAGGGGATCGCCTCGAAGACCGGAGTCAACGAGGCCGTCGTCCAGGCGGTGCGCGGCTCGAAGTTCCGTCCGGCTACGAAGAACGGGATCCCGGTCAAGATGTGGCGGACGGTCGTCGTGGACGTCAGGCCCTGATTCGGTGCGGATGATTCGTCCCGCCCGTCCGGGCGGGGCCGGGATATCCTCCCCCGGGATGTGTCAAGCTTTCCGGGCCGACGACCCGGGGAAGTCGTAGCGAACGAGGCCGGTCAGGAGGTCAACGGAGCATGAGTCTTTCTCCGGATCAAAGAAAGTTCTACGAGAACACGCTGTCCGTCACGAAGCGTGAGATCAACGACCTGGAGGGGCTGATCCAGGAGGAGCTCGCGAAGGTGAAGGATCGCCTCGCCGAGCTTCAGAACGCGCAGAAAGCCGCGCGGCAGATGTACGACGCCGCCTGCATGCGCCTCGGCATCCCGAACGACCTCGAAGAAGCCGAAGCCCAGGGCTGATCCGCTTCCCGCTCGGAAGCGCGGTTCGATGCGGCGGCGTCTCCGGACCGGCACCGAAGTCACCGCCGCGGCGGCCGCTCTCCTCCTCTCGCTCGCTCTCGCCCTAGCGTCGCCGGCGTGCGGGCCGCGCACCGGCGCGTCCCCGCCCGCGTCTCCCGCGCGGCGCGTCGTCTCGCTCGCTCCGAATCTGACCGAGATCGTCTTCGCGGTCGGCGCGGGGGACCGCCTGGTGGGAGTCTCCGATTTTTCGGACTATCCGCCGGCGGCGAGCCGACTTCCGCGGGTCGGAGGGATCGACGTCAGCGCGGAGCGGATCGCGTCGCTCCATCCGGACCTGGTGCTCGCGAGCGGCGACGGCGGGACCGTGCGGGGTGCGGCCTCCGCCCTCGCCGCGTCGGGCGTGCCGGTCCTGGCCGTCTCGACGACCTCCCTCGACGAAGTCCTCGCGGCCATCCGGCGGATCGGCGCGCGGCTCGGCCGCTCCGACGAGGCTGACGCTCTCGCGCGCGGCCTCGACGCACGCCGTCGCGCGGTCGTCGCTCGCGCCGCCGCACGCCGGCGCCCGCGCGCGATCCTCCTCGTCTGGCCGGACCCTCCGCAGGCCGCCGGCGGAAAAACGTTCCTGAACGACGTGCTCTCGCAGGCCGGGGCGGAAAATCTCCTCGGCGGCCGGCCCGGCTGGCCGGTCCTCTCCGCCGAATGGCTCGCGACCGCGCCGATCGAGGTCGCGGTCCTCCCGGACTCTCCCGGAAACCGCCCGGTCTTCGACCGCGCGTTTTCGGCCGGTCCGCTCTCCCGAGGCCGGATCGCCGCCGCCCGGATCATCCGCGTCGGCGAATCCTCCCTGACCCGCCCCGGGCCGCGGGTCTTCGATGCGCTGGAGTCGCTGGCCGAAGAGCTTTCGCCGTGAAGGGCGGGCGTCCGGCGCTCTGGGTCGGGGCGGGGCTCCTGCTCGCGGCGTGCGTCCTGTGCGGCCTCGCCGTCGGCGGAGTCCGGCTGTCCATCGCCGATCTCGTGTCGGGGACCGGACCGGCGGGACAGGAGGCGCGCCTCATCGCGTCGCTGCGGTTTCCGCGCGTGCTCCTCGCAGCTCTGGTCGGCGGGTCCCTGGCGCTCGCCGGGGCGTCGCTGCAGGCGCTCCTGAAGAACCCTCTCGCCGACCCCTTCCTGCTCGGCACGTCCGGCGGCGCGGCCGCGGGGGCGGCTCTCGCCACCCTGGCCGGGATTTCGCCTCTTCTCTCGCCGGGAGCGGCATTCGCCGGCGCCGCCGTCTCCTCGGCGGCGGTCGCGTCGCTCGCTCGGCGCGGCGGGCGGCTCGACCTCCAGCGGCTGCTCCTCGCGGGCCTCATCGCGAACGCCTTCTTCTCCGCTGTCCTGCTCGGCGTCTTTTCGCTCGCCTCGACCGAGGCGGCGCGGACGATGCTGTTCTGGATGATGGGAAGCCTCGCGGACGCGTCGCCGGCGAAGCTCGCGGCCCTCCTGCCCTACGCCATCGCCGGGGCGGCCGTGCTCCTTCTCTCCGCCTCGCGGCTGAACCTCTTCGCCGTCGGCGAGGAGAACGCGGCCGCCCTCGGCGTCCATACGGAACGCTCCAAGGCCCTCGTCTTTCTCGCTTCCTCCCTCCTCACGGGCGCGGCGGTCGCCTTCGCCGGGGTCATCGGCTTCGTCGGCCTCCTCGTGCCTCACGCCGCGCGGGCGGTGGCGGGCAATGACCAGAGGGTCCTTCTGCCCCTCTCGGCGATCGTGGGCGCCGCCTTGCTGGTGGCGGCGGATGCCGCCTCGCGCGCGGCCGCGGCTCCGTCCGAGCTCCCGATCGGTGCCGTGACGGCCGCCATCGGCGCGCCCCTTTTCGCCTGGCTGCTCCTCAGAAACCCGTGAGCGCGCCGCGCTCTCTCCTCGAAGCGCGCGGTCTCGAAGCCGCCTACGGGCAGAACCCTGCGTTGCGCGGCCTCGACGCGGACATCCCGGCGGGAGAGATCGTGGCGATCCTCGGCGAGAACGGGTCGGGAAAGTCCACACTGTTGAAGGTCGTCGCCCGGATCGTCGCGCCGAGCGCCGGCGAGATCCTGCTCGACGGCGTCCCGCTCGGCACCCTCTCGAGACGGGAAACCGCGCGGCGCGTCGCCTACGTGCCCCAGAGCGCCGAGCTCGTCTTTTCGATCCGAAGCCTGGATCTCGTGCTCCAGGGGCGGGCGCCCCACGCCCGGGGCTTTTCCGCGGACTCCGAGGACGACCGCCGGCGGGCGTTCGAGGCCATGCGAGCGTGCGACGTCGAAGCGCTGGCGGATCGCGACGCGTCCGCCCTGTCCGGCGGCGAGCGCCGTCGCGTCTTTCTCGCGCGCGCCCTTGCCCAGGAGGCCGGGATCTGGCTCCTGGACGAGCCCACGTCCGGACTCGATCCTCGCCATCGCTTCCAGTTCCTCGAGGCGCTGATCCGGGAGCACCGATCGCGGGCGACGACGGTCCTCCTCGTGACGCACGAGATCGAGCTCGCCGCGGAGCTGGCCGACCGCGTGATCCTGCTCAAGGACGGACGCGCGCTGGCGTCGGGGCCTCCCTCGGAGGCGTTGACGCGGGAGTCGATCCGGGAGGCGTTCGCCGTCGACGCGCGGGTCCAGAAGGACGCCCGCGGGCGCCCTCGGGTGACGATGGAGGGCCCGGCGGTGTGATTGAGGTCCGGCCGTCCCGTTTCACCAATCCGGTTTCTTCACGAGAATCGGGTGATCGGGTGATCGGGTGATCAATCTGGGGATCGGGTGATCGGGCTATCGGGTCATCGGGTCATCGGGTCCTCGGAAATGCGGCGCCCGATGATGCGATCGCCCCAGCGAAGGGGGAACGGTTCCGCCTGCGTGGGGCCAAGTCCTCGCCTTTGAGCGACTTGCGTCGCGCGATAGGATTCCCCCTCCCCACCATGTGGTTCAAAAAAGACAAGGCCCCGAAGGAGCCGCGAGAGGGCCGCCAGAGCAAGGTCCCGGAGGGACTCTGGGTCAAGTGCGAGAACTGCCGGCAGATCCTGTACAACAAGGAGCTCGCCCGCAACTTCAAGATCTGCCCCAAGTGCGGCTACCACTTCCGGCTGTCGGCGCCGGAGCGGCTCCGCATGCTCTTCGACGACGAGCGGTACGAGGAGCTCGAAGGCGACTTGCGGTCGGTCGATCCCCTGCGATTCCGCGACACCAAGCGCTATCGCGACCGGCTCAAGCAGTACGAGGAAAGCGTGGGGACCTCCGACGCGATCGTCATCGGGGCGGGGAAGATGGGAGGAATCTCCGTGATCGTCGGCGCCATGGAGTTTTTCTTCCTGGGCGGCTCCATGGGCTCCGTCGTCGGCGAAAAGGTCGCCCGCGCCGCGGAGCGGGCGCTGCGGGAGCGCGAGCCGCTCATCGTCGTTTCGACGTCCGGCGGGGCGCGAATGCAGGAGGGGATTCTGTCGCTGATGCAGATGGCGAAGATCGCCGCGGCGCTCGCCCGGCTTTCGGAGGCGGGCATCCCGTACATCTCCGTCATGACGGACCCCACCACGGGCGGCGTGACGGCCTCCTTCGCGATGCTCGGAGACTTGAACGTCGCGGAGCCGAATGCCCTCATCGGCTTCGCGGGCCCGCGCGTGATCGAGCAGACGATTCGCCAGACCCTGCCTGAGGGCTTTCAGCGAAGCGAGTTTCTCCTCGAGCACGGCATGCTCGACTTCCTCGTCGATCGGACGGAAATGAAGGAGACGCTCGTTCGCTGTTTGAGGCTGCTCTGGGAAGCCCCGGAAACCGAGGGCCGTCGCCAGGAAGCCGGTTGAGGGGGGTCCGGAGGGTGATGGCCGGGGTCCGCGAGCCGGCGCGGTAAAAGTCACCTCGAGTCTGACCTCCGGCCCCGCGGAACCCCCCGAAATGGCCCTGAAATCCCTGTCCCGCCTCGAGTCCCTCTCCGTGCGCGGGATGAAGCTCGGCCTCGGGGCGATCGACGCTCTCTGTGCGCGACTCGGCCGTCCGGAGCGCGCCTTCCCGTCGGTGCTCGTGGGCGGCACGAACGGAAAGGGGTCGACGGCCGCCACGCTCGCAGCCATCGCGCACGCCTGCGGACGGCGTTCGGGGCTGTACACGTCCCCGCACCTGATGTCCGCGACCGAACGGGTGCGGGTGGGCGCCGAGGACGTGTCGGGCACGACGCTCGACGCGGCGCTCGCCGCGACGTTCGAGGCGGCGGACCGGGTGCCCGCCATCGGTCTCACCTACTTCGAGGCTGTGACCGCGGCGGCGTTCGTCATTCTCCGGGACGCCCGCGTCGACCTCGGAATTCTCGAAGTCGGCCTCGGTGGGCGCTTCGACGCGACGAACGTCGCCCCCGCGCGCCTTTCGATCGTCACCTCGATCGGCCTCGATCACACGGCCGAGCTCGGCTCGACCCGGGAGGCGATCGCGCGGGAAAAGGCGGGCATCTTCCGGCGCGGCCGTCCCGCTCTCGTGTCCGCCACCGACGCGGACGCCCTGGGGGCCCTGGAAGCCGCGGCGGCCGCGGCCGGCGCCGAGCTCCACGACGCCGCCCGCGAGATCTCCGTGCGCCACGTCTCGACGGGTCTCGACGGGACGGCGTTCGAGATCTCGACGCCCGCGCGCGAAGCGTCGCTCCAGACTCCGCTCGCGGGGAAGCACCAGGCTTGGAACGCCGCCCTCGCGCTGCGCGCTGCCGAGCTGCTCTCCCGGGAGCTCGGCCCCGTCTCGGCGGAGACGGCCCGTCGCGCGCTCGCCGCCGTGCGGTGGCCGGGGCGGCTCGAACGGCTCGTCGTCTCCCGCGGCCGCGCCGTGATCCTGGACGGGTGCCACAATCCCGACGGGGCCGAAGCGGTCGCCCGGTTCCTCGACGACGCGGGTCTCGACGGTCGATGCCCCCTGATCTTCGGGGCGATGGCCGACAAGGACGTCGAGGGCATCGCGGCCCCGCTCTTTCCGAAAATGGCGGAGGTGATTCTCGTGTCCGCGGCGCCGCCGCGGGGCGCGAGCCCGGAAGAGCTGCTTCGGCGGACCGGTGTCTTCGCCCGGAAAGTGCGGACCGCGCCGGACGTCCGAACCGCGCTCGCGATCCTCGCCGCGGACTCGGACGCAGCCGGCCGCGCGCCTATAATCGTCGCGGGTTCGCTCTATCTCGTCGGGGAGGCCCGCTCCGTGCTTCTGGCCGACGAGCCCGACGGGGAAGGACGCTCGTGACCACGACGACCGCGCCACTCACGAAGGACGACTTCGAGCGCCTCGAGGAGGAGCGCCTGCCTTCCTATGCGGCGCGGAGCGCGCGCGCGACCAGGCCCCGCGGTCCCGTCCGCGCCATGCCCGGAGACATCCGGACGGAGTACGCGCGCGACCGCGACCGGATCGTCCATTCGCGGGCGTTCCGGCGGTTGAAGCACAAGACGCAGGTCTTCATTCCGTACGAGGGCGACCATTTTCGAACGCGCCTGACGCATACGATCGAGGTCTCCCAGATCGCGCGCAGCGCCGCGCGCGCCCTCGGCCTGAACGAAGACCTGACCGAAGCCATCTCTCTCGGGCACGACCTCGGCCACACGCCGTTCGGCCATTCCGGCGAACGTGTCCTCGATCGTCTGCTCCGGGACAGCCATCCGGAAGCGGGCGGGTTCAAGCACAATTATCAGGGCGTCCGCGTCGTGGACCGGTTGGAGAAGCGGTACGAGGAGCCGGGCCTGAATCTGACGAACGACGTGCGGGAAGGGATCTTGAAGCACACGGCCTGGAAGGCCGATTTTCCCTTCCCCATCGAGTTTCGCGAGGGGCTGCGGTTCGGCTCCGGGGGAACCCTCGAGGCGCAGCTCGTCAACTGGTCCGACGAGATCGCGCAGCAGACCCACGACCTCGAGGACGGACTCCCGCTCACGGAGGAGGACGCGATCGAGGCTCTCGAGATTTCGCACGCGGTCCGCCGGGCGAGGCCAGCCGGCCCTGACGCAAGCTCGCGCCGCGCCGCACTGATTCGCGGCCTGATTGCGGTCCTGACGGCGGATCTCGTTGCCGGCTCCCGGGCGCGCATCGAGCGCTGGATCGACGCCGAAGGCATCGCGGGAGCGGACGACTTCCTCGCCCGACGGGAGCGGCTCCCCGGCGACCTCGTCACGTTCACCGAGACCGGGAAACGGTACTACCGCGAGCTGAAGGACTTCGTGTACCGGCACGTGATCCACTCGTTCCCGGTGTCCCGCCACGACGGCCATGCCCGCCGCGTGGTGGCCGGGGTCTTCGTCGCGTACCGCGAGAATCCCCGCCTTCTCCCCGATTCCGTGCTGACCGGCCTCGCCGAAGACCTCGGCGTGCCGTTTCTCCGGGAGCTTCCGTTGAAAGACGTGGAACGGGAGGTCGACGAGCGATACCGTCCTCGTCCGGAGTTCTACCGGGCGCTCGCCGACCACATCGCGGGGATGACGGACAGCTATTGCAATACGGAGTATCGCGAACTGGTAGGAGGATAGTCAGTTATCTGTAAAGAGTGAGCCGAGAGCCGTAATCGAGAACTGAAAACTGACAACCGGGAACTCAAAACGCAAGACTCAAAACTGAAAACTGAAAACCGAGAACTGAGCACTCCAATGAGCAAAAACACCACCGAAGCGACGACAGGCATGTCCTTCCTCGAGCGTGACCTCGCGGCCGCCGACCCGGACGTCGCCGGCTGGATCGCGGCGGAAGAGCGCCGTCAGAACGAGGGGATCGAGCTGATTGCGTCGGAGAACTGGGTCTCGCGCGCGGTGCGGGAGGCGCAGGGTTCCGTGCTCACCAACAAGTACGCGGAAGGTTATCCGGGGAAGCGCTACTACGGCGGCTGCGAATTCGTCGACCGGATCGAGACGCTCGCGATCGAGCGGGCGAAGGCGCTCTTCCACGCCGAGCACGCGAACGTGCAGCCGCACTCGGGCTCCCAGGCGAACATGGCCGTCTATCTGACCGCGTTGAAATCGGGCGACACGATCCTCGGGATGGACCTGTCGCACGGCGGCCATCTCACGCACGGACATCCGCTTTCGTTCTCGGGCCTCGAGTACAAGGTGGTGGCCTACGGAGTGCGCCGCGAGGACGAGCGGATCGACGAGGATCGTCTGGCCGCTCTCGCCCGCGAGCACCGGCCGAAGCTGATCATCGCGGGGGCGTCGGCCTACGCGCGCGAGATCGACTTCCGGCGATTCGGCGAGATCGCGGACGAGATCGGCGCCGACCTGATGGTGGACGTCGCTCACATCGCCGGGCTCGTCATCGCGGGCCTGCACCCCTCGCCCGTTCCGTACGCCGCCTTCGTGACCAGCACGACGCACAAGACTCTGAGAGGTCCCCGGGGCGGGCTGATCCTCTGCCGCGCCGCGCGCGCGAAGGAGCTCGACCGGCGGGTGTTTCCCGGCGTCCAGGGCGGTCCGCTGGAGCACGTCATCGCGGCGAAGGCGGTGGCGTTCGCCGAGGCGGCGACGCCCGAGTTCGTGGACTATCAGCGGCGGGTTCTCGACAACGCGAAGACCCTGGCCGCCACGCTCGCCGGCCGCGGGTTCCGACTCGTCTCCGGAGGCACCGACAACCACCTCGTTCTCGTGGACGTCGGCTCGCGCGGCCTTTCCGGCAAGGACGCGGAGAAGATGCTCGAGCGCGTGGGTCTGACGGTCAACAAGAACACCATCCCGTTCGACACGCTCCCCCCCGCCGTGGCCTCGGGCATCCGCATCGGAACACCCGCCGTCACGACGCGCGGAATGGGCGCCGCGGAGATGGAAGTCATCGGCAACGCGATCGCGACGATTCTCGAAGCGCCGGGGGACGCGTCGGCGGAAACCTCGGTCCGGCGCACGGTCTCGGAGCTCTGCGCCGGCTTCCCCCTGCGGTAAGCCGGGGAAGGAGGGGTATTCCGAAGGCTTCTGCGGAGGGCGCTCGCGTGCGCGCGGCCGCGGCGGCCGGCGCGACCGGTCTGCTCGCCCTGCTTCTGCTCGCGCGCAACCCGCCCGCGGAGCTCGTGCGGCGCGTCCGATTCCTGCGACGCACGGCCGCGCTCGAGCCGGCGCGACGCCGCCTCGCCGGCTCCTCGGCGGCGTTCGACCGTCCGCTCTTCGCCTTCCTCGAATCCGTCCGGCGGACGCTTCCTCCGTCGGCCGCGGGCGTAGGGCTCTACGTGCCGCATCCCTCCGAGGCGGCGCTGTACCTCGCCGCATACGAGCTCGCCCCGAGACCGGTGCGACTGGCCCCCGATCCGCTGCCGGCCGGCTGGGTCGCCGCGGTCTACGGTCCGGCCCCGCAGGGGTGGACGGTGGTCCGAACGCTGCCCGGCGGAGCGCTTCTGCTGCCGCCGGCGGCCCGGTGAGCACGCTGCCGGCGTCGCTCGGCGCCGTGCTGGGAATCCTTCTCGTCTTCGGGGCGGCGGGGCTCGCCGGAGCGCGAGCCCTCTTCCCGCCGGGCCGAAAATTTGCGGCGGAACGCGCCGGCTGGGGGTTCGCCGCCGCCCTCAGCGCCGTGGCCGCCGCCGAGGCCGCATGCCTCGCGGCGCGCGGGCACCCGTCCCGGTGGGCCTGTCTCGCCGCCCTCCTGCTGCTCGCGGCGTGCGGCCTCCTCCGGCGGGTTTCCGACCGCCCGGACCTCGGAGCGGGAAAGGAGGCGGGCCGTCTTCCGGGGCGAAGGACGGTGTGGCTGTCCGTGGCCCGGGTGCTCGTCGCGATCGGCGTCGCGATCTACGTCCTGAGGGCGGTCACCGAGCCGATGTGGGCGAACGACTGGCTGGCGATCTGGGGACTCAAGGGCAAGACGATCTTTCTCGCCGGCGCGTATCCCGGGTGGCTCGCGGACCCGGTGATCGCCGGGTACTCGCACCCGGAGTATCCCTTCGGGCTTCCGCTGCTCTACGCCGGCGTGGCGACGATTCTCGGACGATGGGACGACCACGCCATGGGTCTTCTCTTTCCCGCCGTGCAGGCGGCCACCCTGATGGTGCTCGTCGGCTGGCTCCGGCGGCGGGGAATTTCGCGGGAGATCGCCTGGTCGGCGGCCGCGCTCCTCGCGCTCTTCGAGCCGCTCTACTCGGGCTTCCTGACCGGAATGGCGGAGGTGCCGCTCTCCGGCGCGCTCCTCCTCCTCGGGACCGCGCTCACGGACGCCCTGGACGATACGGACGGCGGCGCCCTGGCCCGACTGGGTGTCGCCTCGCTTCTCGCGACGGCCGTCAAGAACGAGGGCCTCTTCCTGACTGTCGTGTGCGCCGCCCTCGCGCTCGCCGCCGCGCGGCCCCGCGAGCGCCGGGCCCGGATCGCCGCGGCGGCGGTCGGTCCCGCCCTGGCGGTCGTCGCCTGCCATCGATGGGCGTTCGGTCCCGTGCCCCTTCGCGACTTCGACTTCGGGCTCCTCGTCCCCGCGCGCTGGGGGGATCTCGGCTCTCGCGTCGCGGAAGCGTTCCACGCCGAGGCCTCGCTCGCCGCCTCGGCGTGGGCGCCGGTTCTCTGCGTCGTCGTCCTCGTCGTCCTCGGGGGCCGCCGTCCGTTCGCGGACCGGCTTCTCTGGCTGGCCGCCGCGGCTCTCGGCGTCTATCTCATCCTGCCGGCGTTCGCCATTCGGGGCCCGGTCTGGCTCGCGGGCGCGACGCTGCCGCGCACGGCCGCGGCGCTCGTGCCCCTCGCCGCGGCGGCGATCGGCGCGCGGTTGAACGGGAAGGATGGAGCGGACTCCTCGAGAAGGAATAATGAGGGCGCATGAAGCCTCTCCCCGCCTCGCTCGTCCGGATGGATGCCCCCATCCGCGGGGAGATCTTTTCGACGGAGCGTCTCGAGGAGTTCGCCGCCGTCCTCGCCTGGGAGCACGCGATCTATCCCGACCGCCGGACGGGACGAAAGCTCCTGCCGAGGCTCGCCGAGAACGGCCGCGTGCTGCTCGAAGGCTACCGGGTCATCGCCGGCGCCGTGCGGGACGCGAGCGCGATCTCCCCGGCGGCGGAGTGGCTTCTCGACAACTTCCACATCGTCGAGGACCAGCTTCGCGAGATCCGTGAGGACCTCCCGCCCGGGTTCTACCGGGAGCTCCCCAAGCTCTCGTCCGGCCCGCTCGAGGGATATCCGAGAGTCTTCGCGATCGCGTGGGCCTTCGTCGAGCACACCGACAGCCGGTTCGAGCCCGAGGCGCTGCGCCGCTTCGTTCGCGCCTATCAGGTCGTCGAGCCGCTCCGTATCGGAGAGCTCTGGGCGATCGCGATCTCTCTTCGACTCGTTCTCGTCGAGAACCTCCGCCGGCTCGTGGAGAAGGTCGCCGAGCGCCGCATCGCCCGTGGGGAAGCGGATCGGATCGCGGATCAGGTCCTCGGAACCGGCGAACCCGGGTCCCCCGGCGCGGCGTCGGCTCTTCGAGAGCTCGAGAGCTACCGACTCACGCGGCCTTTCGTGGTCCAGCTCGCCCAGCGGCTCCGCGAACTGGACCCCGCGAAGACGCCCGCTCTCGCCTGGCTGAACACCCGGCTTGCCGAGCGAAAAGAGGATCCGGAGGAGCTCGTCCGGCTCGAGCACCAGCAGCAGGTCGCAACGCACGGGACCGTTCGCAACGTCATCTCGAGCATGCGGCTCCTCTCGGAGTGCGACTGGAACGACTTCTTCGAGAGCGTCAGTCTGGTCGAGGACGCGTTGCGAGAGGGGACTCGCGTCGCGGAGATGGATTTCGCGACCCGCGACAGATACCGGCACGCCGTCGAGGAGCTGTCTCGCGGCTCGCGCCGGTCCGAGATCGACGTGGCTCGCCTCGCCGCGGAGAGGGCCCGCCATGCGGCGGCCTCGATGGAAGCGTCGACGCCGCCGACCGAGCGGCTCGGGGACCCGGGCCACTACCTGATCGGAGGCGGCCGGAGCGCGTTCGAGGGGCTCGTGGGGTTCCGCCCGACGGTCGGGCAGTGGTTCCGCCGCATCTGGGTGCGGCGCGCCACGGCCGCTTACCTCGGAGCCATCGTGTTCCTGACGGCGCTGGTCCTGGCGCCCGCCGTCGTCGCGGCGGCGTACCTCGGCGCTCCGACGCCCGTTCTCGTTCTGCTCGCGCTGCTGGCGCTCGTTCCGGCGTCCGAGCTCGCCATCGGCGTCCTGAACCGCGAAGTGACGGGAACCCTGGGCCCTCGCCGACTTCCCAAGCTGGAGCTGTCGGCCGGAATCCCGTCGTCCATGCGCACGCTGGTCGTCGTCCCCGCGCTGCTCACGACGGAAGCGGAAGCGCACGAGCTCGTCGAACGCCTCGGAGTTCACTTCCTCGGCAACCCCGACGGCGACGTGCGCTTCGCCCTTCTGACCGACTGGTCGGACGCGGAAGAGGAGTCCCTGCCGGAGGACGAGCCCCTCCTCGCCGAGGCGGTGGGCGGCATCGCCGCGTTGAACGCGGCCCACGGGCCGGCGCCCGGAGGCGGCGACCGGTTCCTGCTCTTTCACCGCCGGCGCATGTGGAACGAAAAGGAGGGCCTGTGGGTCGGCTGGGAGCGAAAGCGGGGAAAGCTGCACGAGCTCAACCGCCTCCTCCGGGGGGCCCGCGACACCAGCTTCCTGGGCGAGGCGGCGGCCGGCGGAGAGCTCGCTCCGCCGGAGGGCGTCGTCTACGTCGTCACGCTCGACGCCGATACCCGCTTGCCCCGTGCCGGCGTCCGAGAGCTCGTCGGGGCCATGGCCCACGCCTTGAACCGGCCGCGGGGGGATCCGGCCACGGGGCGGATCGTCGAGGGATACGCCGTCCTGCAGCCGCGCATCACGCCGACACTCCCGGCGGCGGGCTCGGGCACGTTCTACCAGCAGGTCTTCTCCGGGCGACGCGGGATCGACCCGTATGCCTTCGCCGTGTCCGACGTCTATCAGGACCTTTTCGGAGAGGGGAGCTACACGGGAAAGGGGATTTACGACGTCGACGCGTTCGAGTCGGCGCTCGCGGGGCGCGTCCCCGAAAATGCGCTTCTCTCGCACGACCTGTTCGAGGGCCTGTTCGCGCGGGCGGGGCTCGTTTCCGACATCGAGCTGTTCGAAGGTTACCCGGGGCACTACGAGGTTTCGGCGTCGCGGCAGCATCGGTGGGCGCGCGGAGACTGGCAGCTCCTTCCCTGGCTTTGGCCGCGCATTCGCGACGCGTCCGGAAAGCGAGTGCTCAATCCGATCCCCGTGATCGGCCGCTGGAAGCTCCTGGACAACCTGCGCCGCTCCCTCGCGGCTCCGACGTCGTTCGCGACTCTCGTCGCCGCCTGGCTTCTTCCGGCCGCGACGCCGGGAATCTGGACGGCCTTCGTCGTCGCGACGTTCGCGCTCCCGGGCCTCTTCGGATTCGTCGCGGAGCTCGTTCCGAAGCGGCGGGGGATCGCGAAGAGGAGCTTCCTGCGCGGACTCGGGACCGACCTCGCACAGTCCCTCTTTCAGACGGCACTGCGTCTCGTCCTGCTCGCGCACCAGGCCTGGATCATGACCGACGCCATCGGGCGGACGGTCGGCCGGCTCTTCCTGACGCGGAAACGCCTGCTCGAATGGGTGCCGGCGGCTCAGGCGGGCCGGTCTCTCGATCTCGAGATTGCGGGTTTCTATCGCCGCATGCGGGGGGCCCTCATCCTGGGCGGCGCCGCGGCCATTCTGGTCGCGGTCCTGTCGCCGGGCTCCTGGTCCTACGCGAGCGGTTTCGTCGCGGCGTGGCTGCTGTCGCCCTGGATCGCGCGCTTGATCAGCATGCCCCCGCGCGACGTCGAAGAGGAGCCGTTTTCCCCGGCCGAGGCCGTCGCGCTCCGCCGGATCGCCCGGAGCACCTGGCGGTACTTCGAAGAGTTCGGGAAGACGGAGGATCACTCGCTTCCTCCCGACAACTATCAGGAGACTCCGATTCCGATCCTGGCGCGACGGACCTCTCCCACGAACATCGGGCTGGCGCTTCTCTCGACGGTGGCCGCGGGCGACCTGGGATGGATCGGATCGCGGGAGATGGTCGAGCGTCTGGAGGCCACGATGAGGACGATGACGTCCCTCGAGCGCTTTCGCGGCCACTTCTTCAACTGGTACGACACGGAAACGCTGCGGCCGCTCGAGCCCCGTTACGTTTCGACCGTGGACAGCGGCAATTTCTACGGCGACCTGATCGTCCTTCGCCAGGCGTGCCTCGAGCGAATCGGAGCGCCCGCCCTCTCCCCGAACGCCCTCGAAGGCATCTCCGATGCCCTCGCCGTCCTGCGCCAAATGGCGGCGAGGCTTCCTGCCGCCGCGCGGCCCCCCGAGGCCGCCGTGCGCCGCCTCGGGGAAGCCGTCGCCGCCCTGGAGCGTCTCCTGACGGGGGAGCCCGCGGCCTCCGCCGACCGGGTGTCGCGATGGGGCGAGATCTCCGCCGGCGCGGCGGCGGTTCTCGAGGCGGCGACCGCCGCGGCAGACGGTTCAGCCGACCCGCGCGCCCGGCAGCTCGTCGCGTGCGGGTCCGCGGTTCTCGCGACCGTGCGGAGCCACGAGCGCGATTTCGACCTCTCCGCATGGCGGTTCCGCGGCCGCGGTGCCGACGACGCCCTCGATCCGGCGGCCCTGGAGATCCTCGACCGCCTGGAGGACGAGGGCGAGGAGCTGGCGGACGTCCCGGATCGCGCGGGGGAGGCGGCGCGACGGCTCGAGGAGCTGCCTTCCACCGAGGCCGTGGCGCGGGTCGTGGCCGACCTGCGGCGCTCCGCCGCCGCCTCGGCCGAGTTCTCGCGCCGGCTCGCCGCGCTCGCCACGTCGGCCGGCCGTCTTCTCGCCGGGATGGAGTTTCGCTTTCTCTACGACGCGGAGCGCCGGCTCCTCTCGATCGGCTATCGGCCGCTCGACGGCCGTCTCGATCCGTCGAGCTACGACCTGCTCGCCTCCGAGGCTCGGCTGGCGAGCTTCATCGCGATCTCCCGCGGCGACGTTCCGGTCGAGCACTGGTTTCGTCTGGGGCGTGCGCTGACGCCGGTCGGCCGCGGATCGGCGCTCGTCTCGTGGGGCGGCTCGATGTTCGAGTACCTGATGCCGGATCTCGTGATGGAGGTTCCGGCCGGCAGCCTCCTCGACGCCACCGGCCGCCTCGCGGTCGGGGAGCAGATCCGCTACGGAAAGGAGAGGGGCATTCCGTGGGGGATCTCGGAGTCCGCCTACAACGCGCGGGACGTCGATCTCACCTACCAGTACGCGAACTTCGGAGTTCCGCGGCTCGGCTTGAAGCGCGGGATCTTCGAAGACGTCGTAGTGGCGCCTTACGCGACGGCTCTGGCCGCGATGGTTTCGCCGTCCGCGGCCGTCCGCAACTTCGAGTCGCTCGAGCGCGCCGGGGCCGGCGGCCGGTTCGGGTTCTACGAGGCACTCGACTACACGCACGCCCGCGTTCCCGAGGGCGAGCGGGCCGCGGTCGTCCGGGCGTTCATGGCCCATCACCAGGGCATGACGATCGTCGCGCTCGCGAACGTGCTCGACGAGGGCTCGATGCGCCGGCGGTTCCACGCGGATCCGTCCGTCCAGGCGACCGAGCTCCTCCTGCAGGAGCGCACGCCTTCCACGGTCGCCGTCGCGCGGCCGCGCGCGGACCAGATCCATTCGCGGCGGCACGCCGCCGACGTCGTCCCTCCCGTCCTCCGGCGCTTCCTTTCCCCCCACGACGTCCCTCCGCGCACCCATCTCCTGTCGAACGGCCGCTACTCGGTGATGGTCACGGCCGCCGGGTCTGGGTACAGCCGCTGGAAGGAGCGGGACGTGACGCGGTGGCGCGAGGACGCGACGTGCGATCCCTGGGGCAGCTACGTCTTCGTCCGCGACGTCCCGAGCGGCAGGACCTGGTCCGCCGCGCACCAGCCGACCTGCGTCGAGGCCGATTCCTACGAGGTGGTGTACTCGGAGGACCGCGTGGAGATCCGGCGCCGGGACGGAACGATCGGGACCGCGGTCGAGATCGTCGTCTCGCCCGAGGAGGACGCCGAGATGCGCCAGGTCTCCATCACCAACCTCGGTCTCCGCCCGCGCGACATCGAGCTGACGTCCTTCGCGGAGCTCGCGCTGGCGCCGTCCGCCGCCGACGCCGGCCATCCCGCGTTCTCCAAGCTCTTCGTGCAGACGGAATTCGTCCCCGGGCTCGACGCCCTCGTCGCGGGGCGGCGCCCCCGGGAGCACGAGGAGCTGCGGATGTGGGTCGCGCACGTAACGGCGGTCGAGGGAGAGACGATCGGCGAGGTCGAGTTCGAGACCGATCGCGCCCGATTCCTGGGCCGCGGCCGCGACCTGCGGGAACCGGCGGCGTTGGCGGGCGTAGTCTCGCTGTCCGGCACCGCGGGCCCCGTCCTCGATCCGATCTTCAGCATCCGCCGGCGGCTGCGCGTGCCTCCCGGGACGACCGCGCGCGTCTGGTTCACGACGGTCGCATCGGATTCCCGGGAATCCGTCCTGGCGCTGGCCGACCGGTACCGCGAGCCGGCCGCCTTCGAAAGGACCTCCGCGCTCGCGTGGACGCACGCGCAGGTGCAGCTGCGCCACCTGGGAATCACGCCCGACGAGGCGCACCTCTTCCAGAGGGTCGCGACGCGGGTGCTTTACTCCGACCCCTCTCTTCGGGCGCCCAACGAGGTCATCGAGCGCAACCGCAAGGGTCCCTCGTCGCTGTGGCGGTACGGCCTCTCCGGAGATCTTCCGATCGTCCTCGTGCGCATCGACGACGAGGAAGACCACGAGATCGTCCGGCAGCTCCTGCGGGCGCACGAGTACTGGCGCATGAAGGGCCTCGCGGTCGACCTCGTGATCTTGAACGAGCAGGGTG